>CBDDRH010000092.1:0-78153 GCA_965233025.1 uncultured bacterium | reverse complement strand
ACCGTAGACTCTGTCCAGGCCGCTCCCAGATCTGTCCAAGGCTTCGAATGGCTGCATTGACACGTGTCACGTGACAGTTTACATTTGAAGCGTGATTAGAACGTTTGCGGATCAGCACACCGCTGAACTCTATGAAACGGGCCGGGCAAAACGATTTCCTTCCGAGATCCGCAGTGGAGCCTTGCGAAGGTTACAGTATCTCGAGTCGGCTGTCAGCGTGGATGATTTGAAGATTCCGTTGAGCAATCGGTTGCATAAATTAGGGCGGGATCGGGCGGGCCAGTATTCTATTTCAGTGAACAAGCAGTGGCGGATTTGCTTTCGGTTTCTGGACGGCGATGCGTATGACGTCGAATTGACCGATTATCATTGAGGTGAGGTGATGTATGAGTATTCCCAATAAGGGAGTTCGAAAGGTGCGCCCCACTCATCCTGGAGAAATGCTGCGAGAGGATTTCTTGCCGGATTATGGGCTGACCGTCTCGGGTTTTGCCAAAGCTATCGGGGTGTCGCGCCAGACGGTGAATGAGGTTCTTCGGGAACGGCGTGCCGTCAGCCCTGAAATGGCTCTGCGGCTGTCCCGATTGTTCGGCAACACGCCTGAATTTTGGCTGAACGCCCAGCGAGCGGTTGATCTATGGGAGGCAGCCAAACAAGCAAAGGGCAGAATCAATCGCATTGCTCCGCTAGATGCTGCCTGACAGGATTGTACGATGCGCATGCACAATTCTCCTCATCCGGGAGAAGTCATTAAGCGGCTGTGCCTGGAGCCGCTTGGGGTCAGTGTCACGGAGGCAGCTCAAGCACTGGACATCAGGCGGAAGACGCTGTCGGCTATTCTGAATGGACGAGCAGGAATCAGTCCAGAAATGGCGGTTCGCTTATCCATGGCATTCGGCACATCGGCTGAAATCTGGCTCAATCATCAGACCCAGTACAATCTCTGGCATGCCGAGCAACGCCGCAAACAGCTTCGGGTATCAAAGCTTACAGTGTGACAGAGATCAGTGCGGATTGAGTCATGGCCGGAAGAGCCAAAAAGACGGAACATGCTGGGCCAAAGAAGGGATCTGGTGCCTACTGGGGGCGAAAGGCTGACGCTAAACGCGAGAGCAACCGAGTTCGACGTGAGAATGCGAAGCGAGCGGTTCGGCAAGGCCTAACAGACTCAGGAGTCTAACCCCTATATCCAGCCCGACCGGTCTAATGCTCGGAGCGAAGACAGGTGACGAACGGCGCACGCGTTCGGTCTGGGCATCATGCTGAGGGAAGCATGATGCCCTTTCGCTCCTGCGCCTCCCGCGGCACCCCTTCCTCGGCGCTCTGAAGCAGAAGGGGGAGGCGGCCTGGTCGTCCTCCTGCTCGCGGAACGCGCGCCCTCAGAAGGGCCTCGTTCGACGCGCGCAATAGAGGATCAACCAGGCCACCTCCTGGAAAAACAAACGAGCAAGCTTGGAGGGACCATTGTCCTTTGGCCGCGCGCACGTAAGAGATTAGCCAAGCCGTTCCGGCACAAGTCACTCGATGCCGCACGCTTCCTTGAGAGTGTGGAAACGGGACCGGCCGCTTATGTACCGGTCCCGTTTTTCTGACTAGAGCACAAGGAACGCGATAGCACGCTCATACCGTACTGCGGAGAGCGTTGACATGTGATCGAGCTGGCGGGAGAATCAACTCCCAGTTTGTAGTCTGTGCTGACATATTATGCCGGTCAATGTACTCAAGTAGTTAGACGACCAAGACGTTGAGAAAATGGACGAGGATGACGAAGTGACTATACCTCCCGAGATCCTCGAAGATCTCAGGGCAGCGGGCTGGAAGTCCGGCTCGAGTGGCCTTGACTCAGTTCTGGCGCAAGAGGCAGAGGCCAGTGCCACAAGGGCTAGGGAAGCGTTCCAATCCGGGAAGCGCCATTCGGAGTGGGGTGCGACGGCCTCCGCTATCCTTTGTGCCTCAGCTGCCTGCGAATGTCGTGTCTCCGAGTACCTTGCCCACTGGGAGTTTGCCTCCGGGCCACTTCCCACTGAGTTGGCTGCCATCAGACAGAAGCACGA
The DNA here is from genome assembly GCA_965233025.1 of uncultured bacterium. GTDB lineage: Bacteria > Nitrospirota > Nitrospiria > Nitrospirales > Nitrospiraceae > Palsa-1315. Next base: position 76,099 of record CBDDRH010000092.1, on the reverse strand, counting down.
TGTCCTCGAACAGTGGCGCTTGCTCCTGCGAAACCGTGCTCCAGGCTATGATCTTGGCAGTTCTCGAGAGTACCAGTGCCTTGGCTGTCTCCTGCGCCTACGTGACCTTGTCGCCCACAGGAACGCTAGACTGTGCTCCGTAGGTGCAGTGCCCGATCAGATAGCTGACTGCGTAAGGCAGGGCGTGATTCCCATTAGGCAGGGAGTCCACAGCGCCTGGCCTAGCGCCGTTTTAGTCCATGAAGTAGCAGACTGGACCACTCAGACTGCCAAGTGCTGGCTGAAGGTGGCTGATGAATTAGTTCCGCTCGTCTGCTGACGGGCGCGATCTTGTCTAGCTTCGGCATGGGCTAAATAGGTCTCCACCTCGTTTGGCCACATGCGACCCTTCGCCGCGTCAAGACACATCCTTTGGGAAGGCGACGGGTCTGTGAACAACTCGTCGCCTGTTCATTTTTTAGAGCAGCGGTCACCCTGCTATGGGGTCAGAAAGTCTGATGGCTGAGAATGATTAGAGGAAGTGAGGGCTAATCGGCTTCTGGTTCTGAGCTGCCGTGCTGGTGACTGACCCGGTCTTCGTCGAACATCTCGGCCATTTCCTCGGCGATCATGTCACCATCGTCTTGAATGGCAATGAGCGGGATTTCTTTTCTTGGCTTGGCCACTGGCTCTGGAGCGGGAGCCTCGGGGGGCGCAGCTGGAATTTTAGGCGTCTCACTCATGAAGGAATTATACACCACGCAGGGGGTGAAAAGGCGAGCTATTCAAAGGCTTCCAGAGAGGATGGTTCCGGGTATGTTTTCTGGCACGAGGTGCAGGTCAGGAAATAGATCGATTCTCGGACGGACATGGTGATACGAAAGTTGAGGCTCACCCCTTTGTGATTACAGGTGGGACAGGACATTTCTTTAAGCCGGTAGGGAATATCCGGTTGTGTACGCTGGTAGAACTCCATATCCGTGTAAATTGGGAAGGTGTAATAGCATTTTCTACAGATGCCGCGCCATTCACCGTCCGCCTGCATAGAGCGCTCATCGATCCCAAAACTTGACCCCTTGCAAATGGCGCACTGAACGGTTCCAAGCCTGGTTTCAACTTCTTTCACTGTTGGGTTTGGCATATGACAGGCTCCTTGTACAGAGGTCGGCGGTATCGTGAGGTTAGTATAGCGGTCACATGGAAGCGACTGCAACGGGACTAGGTTCCCCTTGACCTAGGGCACACGCCTCTTATACAAAACCTATTATGCACATGATTACTGAGAAGTTGTTGGTCGGGAATATCAACGACGCGAAGGAACCGCCGGTCAAGATTGGCGCGCTGCTCCTCGTTGCTGCTGAATATGCGTCGGCGTCCCCCGGCTGGCTGATCTCTGGCAGGATCCCATTTTCGGAGTATGCCGAAGCCAAGCCGGTCTTGTTGGATCAAGCCGTGAGCTGGGTCGAACAGCATCTTTCAGAGAACCGGGTCATGGTCTGTTGCCGCGCCGGCATGGGCCGATCTGTGTCGGTCGTGATGGCCTATCTCTGTTGTGTCGAAGGGATGGAGTACGCTGAGGTTCTGAAGTTGGTCATGAGGCGCCGGCCCGGTGCTATGCCCCTTCCAAATCTCGAAGAAGCCATCGCCCAGGTTCGTCTTCTTCGCGAGGCACGTGTGAAGGACAAGAAGAAACGCGCGTTACGCCCAGCCTCTGGCGCGTAACTGCACGGCCGAAAGCACCCTCGAGAGCCGTTCCCTCCCACACGTTGCCTTTTGAGCTTCGTTCACGGCCTACTCCGCCTGATCAGGAACAGGTGCGATTGCGTTACAAGGATTTTTCTTATGCCGGAATTGCCGGAAGCCGAAGTCGTTGCCAAACAGATACGGGATTATCTACTCGGCGCGCAACTCAACGAGTGTTGGGTGGGACGAGCGGATATTGTTCGGGAAGGGTTGTCCACGCTCTCGTGGTATCACGGCGCGGTGCTGGAAGGGGTGGCGCGATATGGAAAGAGCGTGGCATTGGGATTCAAGAAAGATGACGAACGTAGATATGTTGTCGCGGAGCTTGGGATGACAGGCCTCCTTCTTTTTCGCGACACCCAGACGAAGCACCCGCAGCACGTTCATGCCCGCATGTCGTTCACGGGGGGCCGTGAATCAGAGCTGCGCTATTGGAACCCTCGGCGGTTCGGACGGCTGTCCTTGCTCGATCGGGCGGGTCTCGACCGCTATCGTGCTCGCCGCTTCGGGATCGACCCTCTCACGGTCCCGCGCGATGAGTTTATTAGTCTGATGGAAGCCAGGCGAGGACGCCTGAAACCGCTCTTGATGCATCAGCAAGTGATTGCAGGGATTGGGAATATTTATGCGAACGAAATTCTCTTTCGCACCAGGCTCCATCCGAACCGTGAGGTGAGTCGGCTGCGCGGGGTGACGATAGACACGCTCTATGACACGATGCAGACGGTGTTGCACGAGGCGATCGCTTGTGGCGGATCGAGCGTCAAGGATTTCTATGCGCCGGACGGCACAGAAGGCCGATACAAGCGCCGTCATCTCGTCTATGGCAAAGAAGGTCAACCCTGTCCCAACCATTGCGGACGGATGATTCGCCGTCTCCAAAGTGAGCGCAGCTCATTTTTTTGTCCTGTCTGTCAATCCAACCGACTTCCAGGATAATTCTTGCCGCATGCACTTGAGAGAATCGATGATGAAAGCCGATGTTTGTCACACAGTTTCAAGCACTTATCGTATAGTTCGTCCGGCTGACTTCACGGCTAGGCCTTTTGAGCCTTCTTCGTTTAGTCCCTCTGACATATTGAGTCCCCAGGCCGATTTCGTTAGAATCCTCCTCCTTTATATATTGTTTCTCACCATTCTGATGGAGTGATGTCATGGCGAAGGTACTTGAAGGTCCGGGGATGGGGCTGATGAAGAAGTGGGGTATCACGGTCCCCAATTATGTTGTCGTGACCTCGGTTGACGAATTGACGAAGCTCGGCCATGCGAATGAATGGCTCAAGAAATCCAAGTTGGTGGTCAAAGCTCATGAAGCCCTCGGCTCGCGGTTCAAGCTTGGCTTGGTCAAGGTCGGTCTGGATCTCAAAGAAGCGGAAGCGGCGACCAAGGAAATGATCGGCCGACAAGTGGGCAGCATCACGGTCTCGCAAGTGATCGTGTCGGAGATGATTCCGCACAAGGAAGAATATTATTGCGCCGTGAAGTCCATCCGAGAAGGGACGGACATTCTGGTCGCCAACTGCGGCGGCATTGAAGTCGAATCGAATTGGGAGCGTGTGAAGCGTCTGGCAGTGGAAATCGGGCAGCAGCCCTCGGAGGACGCGATCGAGAAGCTGGCCAAGGATGCGGGCTTTACCGGTTCGCTTCTGAAGAAGATGGCCGATTTCGCGGGCAAGATGTTCACCTGTTTTGACAGCGAGGATGCGCAGTATTTGGAAGTAAACCCCGTCGTCTTGCGCGAACAGGACCACGAACTGATCGCCTTGGACGCGGTGACGCTGCTCGATGGCGACGCCAAGTTCCGGCACCCCGATTGGAACTTTGCCTTTGCCGCAGAATTTGGCCGGGCCTATTCCAAGCACGAAATGGAAGTGATGGCAGTGGATTCGAAGATCAAGGGCTCGGTCAAGTTCATCGAAATTCCCGGTGGGGATACGGCGATGCTGCCGGCGGGCGGCGGGGCCAGCGTCTACTATTCCGATGCGGTCGTTGCGCGCGGCGGCAAGTTGGCCAATTACGCCGAATACTCCGGCGATCCGCCCGACTGGGCAGTTGAAGTCCTGACCGATAAGGTCTGCTCGTTGCCCGGGATCAAAAACATCATCGTCGGTGGCGCCATTGCCAATTTTACCGACGTGAAGAAGACGTTCGGCGGGATCATCAATGGATTCCGCAAGGCGAAGTCCGAGGGCAAGCTCAAGGACGTCAAGATTTGGGTGCGCCGCGGTGGCCCGCGTGAGAAGGAAGGGCTTGATGCGATGCGCACGCTCAAGGACGAAGGGTTCGACATCAACGTCTTCGACCGCAACACGCCGCTGACCGATATTGTCGATAAGGCGCTTCAAAAATAGTAACGAGTGCTGAGACCTGAGTGCTGAGTAGCAAGAACTGCTCTTCAACTCAGCACGCATCACTTAGCACTCAGCACTGAGGAAAGAGGGAGATCCTGATGAGCATCCTGGCTAACAAAGATACCTACGTGGTCATTCAGGGGGGCGTCGCAGGCGTGAATGCCGCGCGCCGGATGGCCGAGTTCTGCTACCTGATTAAGCGCTCGTTGAACGTTCTGGCCTTCGTCTATCCTCCCGACGCAGGCAAGACGCACGAAATTCCCTACGGCAGCGGCTTAGTGGCCGTTCCCATCTATAAGAGCGTTGCAGAGGCAACCAAAAACCATCCTCAGATCAACACCAGTCTCGTGTACATCGGCGCGGATCGGGCCATGAAGGGCGGGATGGAAGCCTTGGACGATTCGCACATCAAGGTGGTCTCCATGATCACCGAGGGTGTGCCGGAAAAAGATGCCAAAATCCTGGCCCATCATGCAACCAAGCTCGGCAAGGTCTTCAACGGCCCTTCGTCGATTGGGATCGTTTCAGCCGGCTCCTGCCGCTTGGGTGTCATCGGCGGCGCGTTTGACAACCTGGTGCTGTCGAAGCTCTACCGCGAAGGCTCGTTTGGCGTCATTACCAAGTCAGGCGGCCTCTCCAACGAGATTATCTGGATCTGCTCACAGTTTGCCGATGGCATCACGACGGCCATCGGGATCGGCGGCGATACCTACCCGGGAACCGATTACGTCAGTTATCTCGAAATGTTCGAGAACGATCTGCAAACGAAGGCGGTCGTGATCGTCGGCGAAATGGGCGGCGATCTCGAAGAGCGGGCAGCCGAGTGGTATGGGGCCAAGAAGCGGCGGGTGAAGTTGATGGCTGTCGTATCCGGCTTCTGTCAGGAAAGTTTGCCGAAGGGCATGAAGTTCGGTCACGCCGGCGCCAAGGAAGGATTGAAGGGCGAAGGCTCGGCCCGTGCCAAGTCCGATGCTCTTAAAAAGTCTGGCGCGATCGTGCCTGCGACATTCGGCGCCTTGGGTCCCGCCATCAAAGAGACCTATCAAGAGCTGTTGAAATCAGGCCAGATCAAGGAGCCGGTTGAACCGGCTGTGCTGCCGAAGCTGCCGAAGAGTATCGAAGAGGCGATGAAAGCCGATGAAGTCATGGTCACCCCGTTGATCCGCACTACGATCAGCGACGACCGCGGCGATGAACCCTGCTACGACGGGTATCCGGCTTCAGAACTCATCAACAAAGGCTACGAGATTCCCCATGTCGTTGGCCTGCTGTGGGACAAACGGCTGATCTCCAAACAAGAAGCTGAAATCATCAAGCGCATCATGATGCTCTCCGCCGATCATGGCCCCTGTGTCAGTGGGGCTCTGGGGACGATCATCGCGGCCTGCGCAGGAATCGGCCTGTCCCAGTCGGTGGCAGCGGGACTGATCATGATCGGCCCTCGCTTCGGCGGCGCCGTGACCGATGCCGGACGCTATTTCAAACATGCAGTCGACAACAAGATGTCGGTTGACGACTTCCTTGGGTATATGAAGAAGAACGTTGGGCCAGTGCCGGGGATCGGCCATCGTGTCAAGAGTTTGCGCAATCCGGACAAGCGGGTGAAGGAGTTGGTCGGGTACGTGAAGAGCTTGAACATCAAGACCCCCTGCCTGGACTTTGCGCTCGAAGTGGAAAAGATCACCTCGGTGAAGAAGGACAACCTGATTCTGAACGTGGACGGAACAATGGCCGCAGTGCTTGTCGATATCGGATTCCCGGTTGACAGCTTGAACGGCTTCTTCATTCTTTCACGCACGATCGGGTTGATCGGGCATTGGGTGGATCAGAAGCGTCAGGATAGCCGCTTGATCCGGCTGTTCGATTATCTGGTGAATTACGCGGCGCCGAAACGGCGCGAAGTGCCGCCATTAAAGTAAGTGCTGAGTAACGAGTGCTGAGTTCTGAGATGGGGGCCTGGTCTCAGCACCCAACACCCAGAACTTCTAAGGAGTAATTGTCATGTCGATAGATCTTGCAAAAAATCTCTATGCGAAGATGCCGGATGTGCTGGCGAAGGCCAGGAAGAAATTCGGACGCGGGCTGACTCTGTCGGAGAAGGTGCTGGTCTCACACGCAGACGATTTCGACACTCAGACGTGGGAGCGCGGCAAGGCGATGTTGGCCTTGCGGCCCGATCGCGTGGCGATGCAGGATGCGACGGCCCAGATGGCCATCTTGCAGTTCATGCAGGCCAATAAGAAGCAGGCGGCCGTGCCGAGCACCATTCATTGCGACCACTTGATTCGCGCCGAGATGGGTTCTGAGAAGGACTTGCTCCGCGCGGTGGATGAAAATGCGGAAGTCTATAATTTTCTCGCCTCGGCGGCAAAGAAGTACGGCATTGGATTCTGGAAGCCAGGCGCCGGGATTATTCACCAAGTCGTGTTGGAGAACTATGCGTTCCCGGGCAGCTTGATCATCGGCACCGACTCGCACACACCGAACGGCGGCGGGCTTGGCGGATTGGCCATCGGTGTCGGTGGAGCAGACGCAGGTGAAGTGATGGCCGGCTTGCCATGGGAAGTGCTCCATCCGAAACTGATTGGCATTCGCCTGACCGGCAAGTTGAGCGGCTGGGCCTCGGCGAAGGACGTGATCCTGTACCTCTGCGGCTTGCTCACGGTGAAGGGCGGGACGAACAAGATCGTCGAATACTTTGGGCCCGGCGCCGAAACCATCAGCGCGACCGGGAAGGGGACAATCTGCAACATGGGCGCAGAACTGGGCGCGACGACGTCGGTGTTCCCGTTCGACCAGAAGATGGTCGCTTATCTGAACATCACAGATCGAGCCGATCTGGCCAACCTCGCGATGGCCAACAAATCATTGCTTGTGGCGGACCCGGAGGTCTCTCAGTCGCCTGAAAAATACTACGACCAGATCGTCGAAGTCGATTTATCGACGCTCGAACCCCACGTCGTCGGGCCACACACGCCGGATCTTGCCCGGCCCGTTTCTAAGCTGGCGGCGGAAGCCAAGGAGAAAGGCTATCCAGTCGAGCTCAAGGCGGCGCTCATCGGAAGCTGTACCAATTCATCCTATGAAGACATCAGCCGTTCGGCCCACATCGCTCAGCAGGGGTTGAAGGCCGGGCTCAAAGCGAAAACCTCGTTCCTCGTGTCTCCCGGCTCCGAGCGTATTTATCATACGATGAAGCGCGACGGATTCCTGGAGACATTTGAACAGTTGGGCGGCACGGTGCTGTCCAATTCCTGTGGTCCCTGCATCGGACAGTGGAAGCGGGCTGATGGCGTGAAGGGGAAAGCCGATTCGATCGTCAGTTCCTTTAACCGTAATTTCCCAGGTCGCAACGACGGTATCAATGAAACCTTGTCGTTCCTTGCGAGTCCTGAAGTCGTGACGGCATACGCCATCACTGGCGATCTCGGGTTCGACCCTGTGAACCAGACGCTCAAGGGGGCGGACGGGAAAGAATTCAAGTTCCTGCCTCCGGTCGGTGAAGAGCTTCCTGCCAAGGGTTTCGCGAAGGGAGAGGAAGGGTTTGTTGCGCCGGCAGCCAGCGGTGAGGGCTTGACCGTCGAAGTTCCGCCGACCAGTGAACGGTTACAGTTGCTGCAGCCCTTTCCACGTTGGGATGGCGAGGATTTCGAGAAACTCCCGCTCTTGATCAAGACTAAGGGCAAGACGACAACCGACCACATTTCTCCCGCCGGTCCCTGGCTGAAGTTCCGCGGCCATTTGGACAGAATCAGCGACAATATGTTTTTGGGCGCCAACAATGCATTCTTCCCCGAGCCAGGCAAGGGCACGGATGTCTTGACCGGGGAGTCAGGCCTGACCATGGCCCAGATTGCCCGCCGGTATAAGGCGAAGGGTATCGGTTCGATCGTGGTCGGCGACGAGAATTATGGGGAGGGCAGCAGCCGGGAACATGCTGCGATGTCGCCGCGGTTCCTCAATGTGCGCGTCGTGATCACGAAGAGTTTTGCCCGTATTCATGAGACCAATTTGAAGAAGCAGGGGATCTTGGCGTTGACCTTTGCTGATCCGAAGGATTACGAGAAGATCGAGCAGCAGGATCGCATCAGCGTGACAGGGCTAAGCAGTCTGGCTCCTGGCAAACCGGTGCAAGTGACCATCCATAAGCCGGATGGTACGTCACTCACCATTCAGGCGAACCATAGCATCACCGAGCAGCAGATCGCGTGGTTCAAGGCCGGTTCAGCGTTGAATGCGCTGAACTAACAAGGAGTTAGGAGAGAAATAGCCATGACAACCAAAGCGGACAAAATTATCTATACGAAGACCGACGAAGCGCCCATGCTGGCGACCTATTCGTTTCTTCCGATCATCAACGCCTTCAGCAAGGCGGCTGGTGTCGCTGTTGAATTGCGCGATATCTCATTGGCCGGACGCATCCTCGCGGTATTTCCCGATTACCTGACGCCGCAGCAGAAGCAGGCGGATGCCTTGTCAGAATTGGGCGAGCTGGCCAAGACACCGGAAGCCAATATCATTAAACTTCCGAACATCAGTGCGTCGCTTCCTCAGATCCAAGAGGCGGTCAAAGAATTGCAAAGCCAGGGCTATAAGCTTCCCGATTATCCTGAGAACCCGAAAGACGATAAAGAGAAGGACATCAAGACCCGCTACGACAAAGTCAAGGGCAGCGCCGTCAACCCTGTTCTGCGTGAAGGCAACTCCGATCGCCGTGCGCCGCTCTCCGTGAAGGCCCACACCAGAAAACATCCGCATAAGATGGGCGCTTGGAGTCCCGACTCCAAGACACATGTCAGCCATATGAAGAGTGGGGATTTCCGGTCTAACGAAAAGTCCATGACCACGACTGCGGCGACCGATGCGAAGATTGAGTTCGTTGGTCAGGACGGCAAGACGACCGTGCTCAAGCCGAAAGTAGCGCTGCAAGCCAATGAAATCATCGATGCCACCTTCATGAGCAAGAAGGCGTTGCGCCAGTTCCTGGAGGAACAGATTGAAGATGCCAAGAAGCAGGGCGTACTGTTCTCGCTCCATATGAAAGCCACCATGATGAAGGTCTCAGACCCCAAGATCTTCGGTCATGCCGTGACGGTCTATTACAAGGACGTATTCGAGAAGCATGGCGAAACGCTCAAGAAGCTGGGCGTGGATCCGGACAACGGGATCGGCGACCTCTACACGAAGATCAAAGCCTTGCCTGAAGATCAACGTAAGGCGATTGAGGCAGACGTCCAAACTGTGTACCAGAAACGGCCCCCCATGGCGATGGTGAATTCCGACAAGGGGATCACCAACCTGCATGTGCCCAGCGACATCATTATCGATGCCTCTATGCCTCCGGTCATTCGTGATTCAGGAAAGATGTGGGGCCCTGACGGCAAGGCCTATGACGCGAAGTGTGTGATTCCTGATTCCAGTTACGCGCCGGTCTATCAGGAAGTGGTGAGCTTCTGTAAGAAGCATGGCGCATTAGACCCGAAGACGATGGGCAGCGTGCCCAACGTCGGTCTTATGGCGCAGGCGGCAGAGGAATACGGCTCGCACGACAAGACCTTCAAGGCGCCAGGCAACGGCACGATCCGCGTGGTGGATGCCTCAGGCAAGACTCTGTTGGAACACCAGGTCGAAGAAGGCGATATCTGGCGCATGTGTCAGGTGAAGGATGCGCCGATCAAGGACTGGGTCAAGCTGGCGGTGAATCGTGCGAAGGCCACCGGAGCCCCGGCGATTTTTTGGCTGGACAAGACCAGAGCGCATGATGCGCAACTGATCTCGAAGGTCGAAACCTACCTGAAAGATCATGACACGCAGGGTCTCGACATTCGGATTATGACACCGGCCGATGCCACGCGCCTCTCGTTAGAGCGGATTAAAGAAGGCAAGGACACGATCTCTGTGACAGGGAACGTGTTGCGCGACTACCTCACGGACCTGTTCCCCATTCTCGAAATCGGGACCAGCGCGAAGATGCTCTCAATCGTTCCCCTGCTGAACGGCGGCGGGCTCTTCGAGACCGGCGCAGGCGGTTCAGCGCCCAAGCACGTGCAACAGTTCGAAGAGGAAGGGTATCTGCGGTGGGATTCGCTCGGTGAGTTTCTCGCGCTGGCCGCCTCCTTGGAACACCTTGCCAAGGTGGCGAACAATCAAGCGGCAAAGATTCTGGCCGACTCGCTCGATCAGGCCAATGCCAAGTTCCTCGAGAGCAATAAGTCGCCAGCCCGCAAGGTCGGCGAGATCGATAACCGTGGGAGCCATTTCTACCTGGCCTTGTATTGGGCGCAGGCCTTGGCTCAGCAGACGCAGGATAAGAATCTGGCGGCACGTTTTGTCAAGATCGCCAAGGAGATGGCGGACAATGAATCCAAGATCTCAAGCGAATTGCTTGGCGCCCAAGGGAAACCGGTTGATGTCGGCGGGTACTATCATCCCGATGACGCCAAGGCGTCCAAGGCGATGCGTCCCAGCCAAACCTTGAATGCAATCGTGGACGCGATTGCCTAAAACGGTAAGGGGTAAGGGGTGAACAGTGAGGGGTGGGTTCTCGCCTAACCCCTTACCCTTCACTCCTCACTGGTTTGAAAAAGATGGCACAAGAAGACAAAGAAAACGTGATCGATCAGCCGGAAGTCATCCGGCACAAGATGGTCACCATCGAGATCGCCGGCAAGAAGTATGAAGTGCCGGAGGGGATCACGATCATTAAGGCCTTGTGGTATTCGGGTCAGGACGTCGTTCGCGGGGCCGGTTGTCTTGGCGGGTTTTGCGGCGCCTGCGCGGCGTACTATCGTACGAAAGACGACCCGAAAGTGAGGACCTGTCTGGCCTGCCAGATGGCGGTGCAAGACGGCATGTCGATCACGATGATGCCGCCGTTCCCGGCCCGGAAGGCCACCTACGACATTCAGACGCTCAAAGATCCGAAACAGGACCTCTTCAATCTCTATCCTGAAGCGCCGCTCTGCCGAAACTGTAATGCCTGCACCGAAGCCTGCCCGCAGCAGATTGATGTGAGAGAAGGCGTTTGGAAAGCTGTCTTCGGAGATTTCAAGAGCGTGTCCGAGATGTTCATGGACTGTGTGATGTGCGGCATGTGCACGCCGGTCTGCATCGCGGACATCGCCCCCAATCTCGTCGCTCTCTATGTGAGCCGGGCGCAGGGGGCTCATTTCACCGAGAAGCCGCTGGGCCTGGATACGCGCATCCAGGAAATCCAAGACGGTCGTTTCGACGACGAGTGGGCCAAGATTCTCAAGATGACCGAGAAAGAATTGGCCGATCACTGCGCAACTGTGAAGTAAGAAAGTTAGAAAGTCCGAAGGTCTTCAAGTCCTAAGGTCTGAAGTGGGGCTGACGACTTTCGGACTTTATGACTTGTGACTAAGGAAACATGGACGTTCACGCCCTTCAACAAATCGTGCACCGAACGCGGGATGTTCGACGCAAGCAGACCCTTCCCAAGTTCTCTCCAGCTGATCGCGACCAACTGATCCACAAATTTCATCCTGACTTTCGAGAGCGAGCCTATCGGCCGATCCGTTTCGGTCCCAATGAGGGGGATAAGACGGTCGTTGAACTGGCGGCATTGCTGGAAGGCAATAGTCCGATTGCCGACGAGTTCGATCTGAAGGCCGATTACACGACCGATGTCCTGGTGGTGGGCGGCGGCGGAGCCGGCTGTGCGGCGGCGCTTCACGCGCATGAAGCCGGCGCCAAGGTCATCCTGGCGACGAAGCTCCGCCTCGGCGACTCCAACAGCGTGATGGCTCAAGGGGGCATGCAGATTTCGGTGGCGCCCGAGGATTCGCCCGTGACGCATTTCGTGGATACGCTGAAGGGCGGCCACATGCAGAATGACCATCAGCTGCTCAAGGTGATGGTCGAGGAAGGTCCCTCGATTGCGAAATGGCTGTTGAGCCTTGGCGTGCTGTTCGATCGCGATGGAGACGGTAACCTCCATGTGAAGAAAGGCGGCGGGAGTTCGAAGCCTCGCCTTCTGACCTGTTCAGACTATACCGGTCTTGAAATCATGCGGGTGCTCAAGGACGAGGTGCTGAATCAGAGCATCCAGTTACTCGAGTTCTGCGCCGCGATCGAGCTGACGAGCGATGAGAAAGGGAACTGCACCGGCGCCATATTCAAAGACCTCGACAACCAACGCCAGGTTGTCGTGGCTGCCAAATCCGTCATTCTGGCGACCGGCGGGATCGGCCGGCTCCACATTCAGGGGTTCCCGACCAGCAATCACTATGGTGCGACCGGTGATGGGCTCTGCCTGGCCTATCGGCTGGGCGCCAAACTCACACAGATCGACACGTTCCAGTATCATCCATCCGGAGCTGTCTACCCGGAACAGCTGATCGGGGCGCTGGTCACGGAGGGAATCAGATCCGAAGGCGGACATTTGGTCAATGCGAAGGGTGAACGGTTTGTCAACGAATTGGACACCCGCGACGTCGTGTCCTCCTCGATTATCCGGGAGTGTGAAGAGGGGCGCGGGATTCGCACGATGTCCGGGCGCATCGGCGTCTGGCTCGATACTCCGCTGCTCGATGCCGAACATGGCCCCGGCACCCTGGAGAAGCATTTCCCCGCGATGATGCTGCAGTTCGAACGATTCGGCATCGATATCAGCAAAGACCCCGTGTTGATCTATCCGACGTTGCACTATCAGAACGGCGGCGTGAAGATCGATACCAATTCAGAAACCAACGTAAAGAATCTTTTCGTCGCGGGCGAGGCGTCCGGCGGATTGCACGGGCGGAACCGATTGATGGGTAATTCACTGCTCGACCTGATGGTCTTTGGAAAACGATCAGGGTTGACGGCTGCGGCCCGTGCCGCTGCCATGCCACAAGGGAAGTTGACGGTTGGGCATCTGAAGGGATTCCGTGCCGAAGCCAAGAAGCACGGCAGTTCGAACGGGATCGTCTCGCCCATGATCCTGCCGTCGTACACACGAAAGGAATAGCGCGACAGGCGCGAAACGCGAGAAAAGCGAGACGTGGGAAAAGTGTCACCCGTCCCGTCTTTCGCGCGAGACTCGTTCGTCCCGCGGAAGGAAAACATGAACGTTCATGAGTTTCAGGCAAAACAGTTGTTCGGGCAGTTCGGGGTTCCGGTTCCCCGCGGGAAAGAGATTACTTCACCCGAAGCAGGATCGGCCTGGGCGGGAGAACTCAACACCCCGGTCTTTGTCGTCAAGGCGCAGATTCATGCAGGCGGTCGCGGCAAGGCCGGCGGCGTCAAGATTACGAAGGATAAGGCGGCTGTTCCAGGCCTGGTCAAGGAACTGATCGGCAAGACCCTCATCACGCACCAGACCGGCCCGAAGGGGCGGGAAGTGCGGCGGTTGCTGATCGAAGAAGGAGCCTCGATTGCCAAGGAATTGTATGTGAGCCTCCTCGTCGATCGGGATAGCGGATGGCCTGTGTTTATTGCGAGCACCGAAGGCGGGATGGAGATCGAAGAAGTCGCTGCCCACACGCCGGAGAAGATTATCCGGGAAGCCATCGACCCGTCCGTCGGGTTTCAATCATACAACGGGAGAAACATCGCCTTCGCGCTGGGGCTTCCTGCCATGGAACCGGCGGCCGTGAATCCTTTCATTCAGATGCTGGGGAACCTCTATCGCCTATTCATGGAGAAGAACGCGGCCATGGTGGAGATCAATCCCCTGGTCATCACCGGAGACAAGAAGTTGATCGCGCTGGACGGCAAGGTCTCGTTCGACGATAACGCGCTGTTCAGGCATGCCGATGTGCAGCAGATGCGGGATCTCAACGAAGAAGATCCGCTCGAGATCGAAGCGGGAGAAAATAATCTGAACTACATCAAGCTCGACGGCAACATCGCCTGCATGGTGAACGGCGCGGGCCTGGCTATGGCGACGATGGATGTCATCAAGCTGGCGGGCAGCGAACCGGCGAATTTCCTGGACGTCGGCGGTGGCGCGACGAAAGAAACGGTGGCAGCCGGCTTCCGGATTCTTCTGAAAGATCCGAACGTGAAGGGTATCTTCATCAACATCTTCGGCGGCATCGTTCGTTGTGAGCGGATCGCCCATGGCGTCATTGAAGCGGCCAAAGAAGTGAAGATCAATGTGCCGTTGGTCGTCCGGCTACAGGGCACGAATGCAGACGAAGGTCGCAAGCTTCTCGCGGAGTCGGGTCTGAAGTTGGAAGTGGCCAACGATTTGTGGGAGGCGGCGCAAAAAATAGTGAAGTTGACGAGCAAGGCAGCGTAGAGCGCGAAGGGGCACAGGGCTAAGCCCCTGTGCTCGCAGAGCGCGCACGATAAAACGGTGCTCGTTCGATGCGCGCAGTGGGGGCTCAACCCTGTGCCCCTTGCGTAAGCGGATGTAGATACTAAGCCTTCCCAGTCATGGCAGGGGAAGGGGGGAAGAAAAGAGGAAATCGTGAGCATTCTAGTTAATAAGAATACGCGGGTGGTGGTGCAGGGGATTACTGGTAAGGAAGGTTCGTTCCATGCGACCCAGTGCAAGGCCTATGGGACACAGGTTGTCGCGGGTGTGACGCCTGGCAAGGCCGGACAAGTGGTCGAGGGCATTCCGGTGTTCAATACGGTGCGCGATGCCGTGAAGAAGACCCAGTGCGATACCTCGCTGATCTTTGTGCCCCCGCCGTTTTGTGCCGATGCGATCCTGGAGGCCGCTGATGCCGGTATCAAGCTCGTGATCTGTATTACCGAAGGCATCCCGGTGAACGACATGGTCAAGGTGAAGCGCGCGCTCCGCGGCAAGGATGTGCGATTGATCGGACCCAATTGTCCCGGCGTGATTACGGTCGATGAAGCGAAGATCGGCATTATGCCGGGCTTTATCCATAAGAAGGGTGTGGTGGGCGTCGTGTCGCGAAGTGGGACCCTGACTTACGAAGCTGTGCATCAACTTACAACACTTGGGCTGGGTGAAACGACGTGCGTCGGCATCGGCGGCGATCCGGTCAATGGCACAGGCTTCGTCGATGTGCTGGCGTTGTTCGAAAAAGATCCCGAGACTCAGGCGATCGTGATGATTGGCGAGATCGGCGGCGATGCGGAGGAAAAAGCCGCTGAGTTCATCAAGAAGAACGTCAAGAAGCCAGTCGTCAGCTTCATCGCCGGAATCACCGCCCCTCCAGGTCGCCGCATGGGCCATGCCGGCGCCATCATTTCAGGGGGCAAAGGCACGGCAGTTGAGAAGATGAAAGCTCTCGAAGCAGCGGGTGTCCGAGTGGTGAAGAATCCGGCTGAGATCGGCAATGCGGTGAAGGTTGCGCTCGGGCGGTAAGTACGAATCTCGTCTCATTCTTGTCGGACAATTGCGAAGTGGGGATGTGGTGGTCGATCGATCACTCATCCCCGCTTCGTGCTTTTGGCTCAGTTGTGTTTCGTTCCCCCTCCAGAGGTGACAAGTAATTTATCTTCTCCTGCCATGGTATTCATGTTAGGGTGACTGGATGCGGGTATTTCTCATCCACGTTCGCGACCCACAATTCTACGCACTTCCGGCTAAAACACGGGCAAAGAACGGCCGTATCAGGGTCATGGGCTTCCCCCCCATCGGCATCATGTCTCTCTCGTCGGTCCTCAAGCAGGCAGGCCACGAATGTGTGATGTTCGATCAGGCGAACCCCGACACGCCGAATGAGGTGATCCTCGAGGAAATCAATCGGCAACAACCGGTTCTGGTCGGTCTCAGTTTCCTCAGTACAACCAGCTATCCCTATGCGAAGATTCTGGCCCGCCAGATTCGTGCAGCCAACTCGAAAGTCAAACTGGCTTTTGGAGGGGTTTTTGCGAGTTTAAATGCCGCCTTGGTTAAACTGCAGTGTCCTGAAGTGGATTTCATCTGCAAGGGAGATGGTGAACAGTTGCTGCTCGACTTGCTCGAACGGATCGACGATCCATCCGGCGTGGCGGGACTGACATGGGCCAAGGACGGCCATGTCGTCCAGAATCCCGGCCGGCCGATGGAACGCCATCTCGATCAGTGGCCCTTCCCAGATCGCGAAGGCCTTCCGCTCGACTTTATAGAATCGATGCCGCTTGACGTGCCCGCAGTGCTCTCGATGGAGCGGTTCACGACTATGCAAACCTCCCGAGGCTGCCCGTGGCCCTGCGTGTTTTGCGATATTCCGATCTTCAATGAAGGCAAGTGGCGCGCGCGAAGCGCCCAACATGTGGTGAGCGAACTCAAGTATCTCGAAGAATGCGGCTACGGGTCCGTCTATTTTGTCGACGACCATTTTCTACTGCAACCCAAGCGGATCGAGGCGATTTGCCAAGGCGTCATGGACGCGAAGCTCTCGATTCAATGGGGTATCGAAGGGCGTGTGGACTCGGTTGCCCAGCATTTGTTTCCTGCCATGGCCAAGGCCCACTGCCGGACGGTGATGTTCGGGATTGAAAGCGGGAGTCAGAAGATTCTCGATCGCCTCAAGAAGGAACAGACGTTGGAGGAAGTGGCCACCGCAGTCAAGAACGCCAAGAAGGCCGGTATCGAGATCGTGCACGGCTTCTTCACCGTAGGCAACCCCGATGAAACGGTCGAAGATATGAACGCCACGTTCGACCTGGCCTCCAAATTGCCGCTCGACACCTTCGGCTTCAATCGACTCTGTGTGTATCGAGGGACCCCGCTCTGGCAGGAATATGTGAAGCGAGGGCTCGTCAGCGAAACCACCGATTGGTACAAGTATTTCAAATGTTCCACGATCGATCCGACCTGCTTGCCCGGAGAAGTGATCAATGAGGTTCGCCGTCAAGGGCTCAAGCGGCTGTTCGTCTACAAGCTTCTGCACTATCCCATCCAGACGTTCCGGCTGCTACGGCGGTTTCTCCGCTTCATGCCGGCGCGGGACGTGGCCTACATTATCATCAAGCCGTTTCTGGGACAAAAGAAAGGCGCCACGAAGGCTGAAGTGCTGTCCCGCGCCGTCGAGCATGGCGAGATGAAAGATGCGGCGGCGCAGTTGACCCAGATGACAGATGAAATGCTCCACAGCGTGATGGAGGAGTCGCGGCTGGAACGGATACGCATTCAGCAGGACGCAGAAAATTCGCGCGAACTACCGATGGTCCACAGCCGCTAGAGCAGGATGCTGAAAAAGCCCGCCAGCTTCGTTCTCAACTCATCGAAATCCTCAACGGGGACCCGGCCGCCTCACCCACTCGGCGGCGCGCACAGTCGTGGTGCTCCTTATTCGTCGCACCGTGCGCCCCAGAGGGTACGCCTCCGGTTTCAATTCGCCTGCGGCCTAGCTGGATGCCATTTTAAGCATCCTGCGAGACCGCGCTCCTCTTAAGTCGCAATCCCCCGGTCAGCCAATCAAGAAATAGGCCCCCAAACCGATAGCCGCGAGCGCGGCAACGCTGAGCATCACCTTCTCATGCCCGCACATCCCCGCCTGTGCCTTGCAAACCGCCAGGGAACACATAATCGCCATCGTGGCCTCCTATGATTTAGATTGGGATTATATAGGAAAAACGATACGCCGCTGAGAATGCGTAGTCAACGCTGATCCGGTGGACCCTCTGCCATTCACATGCCTACGCAGCAAGTCACGTGTTGCCCGTTCAGCCAATAGTTCAGTCGCTCCCTATGAAGCGAGTTAGCTAGAAGGGCCTATTGAACAAGCGCCTGCTTCGTTTCATCCAGATGCTTTTGGAGATACTGCATGAAGGGTGTGCCACCTGTTCCCACGGCCGTGGGATTGCTTGCATGGGATTGGTGTTGACGATGGATATAACTGTCGGCGTAGCCGATGTGAATCTCGCGAAACTGTGCGAGGAGATCGATGCAGGCGCTATAGGCAGTCCAGAGATCGGGGTTGCGGAGTTTCCGATCGCGAACATAACCGGCGAGCAACGGACGGCCAAGATCATCGGTGGCTTGCTCCAGGGCCTGCAGGAACGCCCGGTGGCGCAGCGGCATGTAGTCGCGCATTTCCTGTAAGTACAGGGTCAAAGGGTCAGGCGCATGGGCGATTCCAAGGCCGGCGTCGATGCAGGGCACGATAGAGCTTTGCGCGCCGGTTTCGCCTCGGAATTGTTGCGGCTGCCCGGCATAGGACTCCACGCCCTCGTAGGCGAGTCCGTTGGGTAAGGAAGGGCTGTTCTTCCACCCGTGGATGTAGGGCCGTACTCGGTTGTAGTACACATAGGGATCGCAGCGTTCTTTCATCCTGAGCAGCGTGGCGCGCATCGCCATTTGAGCCCACGCCAAGGATTTGAGCCCACTCAGGACCTCGTCCTCATTATCCTTGGCCGCGCCCCTCATTGCGTGCAGAAGTCCGGCCAACCCTGATCCTGCTTCCCGTTCGATCTGGATGTGAACCAGGACAAACCATTCTTCATCCAACCCGCCGAGAAAGTTTTGGAGCAGCACAATGTTGTCGAGCTGAATCGACTTGGTCTTGTCGAGTCGCCGCCAATTATCGAGTGCATAGGAGGCATACGAGAGCACCGGTGGACGGCCAAGCCATTGAGCCACCTTGTGCCAGGGCTGAGCAAGTTGCGGTGGCAGTGTCGCGGCCGGCTGGTCCGGCACTTCCCACACGTAGGCGTGGCCGGCGAACGAAAGGATCCTCATCGCAGCCCGATATTCCTCCATGCGCCATGTCGGGGGAATGGAAGGAAGCAGCTGGCGTTGCTTGTCGACGAACTGCCGTACCGTCCGAGCGCTCAACAGTTTCGGCATCTCATGCCCAAGATGGGTGAGAGCCGGCAAGTCTGGAAGATGTTCAAGTGGATCTTTCGGGAGAAAACCCTGTTCAGGAGAGATCTCGTAATCGGAGAGGTCGAGAGGAGCGAAATTCGTTGATCTCAAGGGAGCCTCCAGTACTCACACCCTTGGTACTCGCCCCACTGTACCACACCTCGAGTCAATCGCGATCGAGTCATGGATTGGAGAATCTGAATGCCTGGTTTGCATTCTCCCCCGGCAGACTGACAGTATTTGCTGGAGATTTTTGAACGAAGGAGCATGCCATGCTGAAGGAGCCAACGAATGGTGTATGGGTGTGTGTGGGCCATCAAGTAGCCGGCTGGATTGTTGTACTGTGCCTGCTGGCTGGTGCGGGATGTGCTGCCGGTCGTGCTCGCCTCGATCCCCTTGCCCTGGAGCAGTCTCGGCTCATCGATCTCACTCATTCCTTCGGGGTTGATACGATTGTATGGCCGACTGAGCAAGACTTTCGGCTCGTCCCCCAGCAGGCGGGGGAGACGCCGGGTGGGTACTACTATGCCTCGAATCGTCTGGAAATGGCCGAACATGGCGGCACCCACATCGATGCGCCCATTCACTTTTCCAAGGATGGGCAGACGCTGGATCAGATTCCAATCGAACGCTTGCTTGGAGCCGGCGTTCGAATCGATGTCATAGCTCAATGTGGCCGTGATCGAGATTACCGTGTCACCATCCAAGATTTCGAGCGATGGGAAGCCGTGCACGGGCGAATTCCAAACAGATCGATCGTATTAGTCGACACGGGCTTTGCCCGATACTGGCCGTCGCGCAACAATATCTGGGAACAGAACTGAAGGGATCTGAGGGTGTACAAGCGCTCCATTTCCCGGGTTTGCATTTCGAGGCTGCGGCCTGGCTCGTGCGCGAACGGCAAGTCAAGGCAGTGGGCATCGACACCGCATCAATCGATTATGGGCGATCCACCAAGTTCGAGACGCATATCGCGCTCCTCTCCCAGAGTGTGCCGGTATTCGAAAATCTGAGCGATCTACGCGACCTTCCTGATCAGGGATTCGATGTGATCGCCCTACCGATGAAGATTTCCGGCGGGACTGGCGGCCCGCTGCGCGTCATAGCGGTACTCCCTCAATAAGAAGACCGTTTGTTTAGTTTGTTTGGTCTGTCTGGTTTTTGGTTGGACGAAACCAACCAGATGAATCAAATCAACCAGATGAACAAAACAAGCTGGATTTTAGTACCGCCTCTGCTGGAAGTTTAAAATTCTATCTCGCTCGAAGTTGTGACAGGAGTCTTGGAGGGTCATATTTCTGGGCCATCGTCTCTCGCAGATGATTTTCGCAGCATGATCGGCATCAAACCTCACGTCCCCACCCGATAAAGGCATGTACTTTTTTTTATCTTTTTCATATTGAATGCAGGAATTCTTTAGCGGTATGTCATGAGGGTACGCTCGCTCACAGTATCTGACCGCGTCGGCCTCCTTCTCACGATCTTTGGATTTCAACTGCATCTTCTCCAAGCGCTTCGACAGGTCGATCGCGTCTTCCTCGACCTTCTTTTTCCTGGAGGGGTCGACGCTGCCCTCCAAGCCTACAAAGTCAGACTTCCGATGCCCGCCAGACCGTTCTCCCAATTGACTCGCTTTCGGTCCTACGTGCTTCCAGCGAATAAGATACCCATTGGTATCGAAAATGAGCGTGAACCCAAACCGGGGATACTCCCAGAGCACTTCAGTGGCATTTCTCACCATCGATACTGTCTTGGGTTGCCCGAATAATTCAAACGCATCGTCTTTATACGTTCCGATTTTTGGCGTCAGGTCTCGAACTTTCCCGGATACATCCGATCCTCCGGTTTGCAGACCTTGAGAAGCAGCGTGATGAGACGCCGCGCGGTTCAACTTGTCCAATTTCGACGCAGGCGCCCGGAGGAGCCGCCAGACGGACACTTGTCCTGAACGGCAAGTGTCAGAGTCGTCTTCTTCGTAGATCATCTGTGTCTCAATAGGAATACCGACCACATCCTTTGTGCGCGTATAGTTCAGAATTTCTTGAAGCGCCGCATTATACGCGCGCTGTCGTCCGTCCTCGGCAGAAGCCATACAGGTCGCTCGGCCTGTAAAAAACATATCCTCCCCAAATCGAAACATCGCTTGCTCAGTCCAAAATGGCCGATTGGATGCCGCTTGCAGAGAAACGGCAACGAAGATCGTACCGACCACACCGAGGCTTATCAGCACCCATCTCGAAAGCAGGGTCATTCTGTAAATGCCTTTACTAATGGTCACCCGAGGGATCTTCACTCGGGTAAGCTTACGTCATCCATGTACCCAGTCAAGTTATCCTCTTGCTTCAAGAAAGTGCGGAATTGATCAGGCGACTAACCGAGGTGTGTTTTCCCAGCCAAGATGCGTATCCATCCGACGGCGTGCTGTTAGCTATTGGAGGTCAACGAAAGTCTCAAGAGGGAGGTGACTGGAAAGGCGGCGTTGCGAAAAAACGCATGTCGATTTGATGTGTTGCTAAAACGAACGAGGAACAGGATCACGCTTTGCCGGAAGACCTCTTCTCTGAATCATCGGGTGTATGCAGACGGAAGGAGGGCTACGGATGGCCTATGGCTCAGAGCGGAGTATGGGAAACAAGAGAGTGATCGTTTATTGCCATCGGAAAGCCCTCAGGTATCAGTGGAAGCCGGGATCTGACACCATTTTCTCCCCATCGCCAGACGGGGACAATCGGTATGATCATGATGCCATTTTCACCATTTGAGAGGCTTGAATCCCTACGGCAGCGTATAGATCATCTCCGGCCAATGTGCACTTCCGTGGATCCGTCCTGCTTTTCCTTGCTCAATATAAATACTGGCGACGAATGGTGTCGTCCCCGTAATACCCTTGAATCCTCCCCTTCCCCAGGCCCACGTCATGTCGCCTTTGCATTCGCCTTTCGTTCCAACACATCGTATCTCTACGTACGCGAGATCTTTGTCTTCATGGGCCCTGATGGTGCAGACACCGGTTTTTGGACCCTCCTGCTTCTCGCTGATATGGAGAATCGCCTGGCAATCCATTTTTCCTTTATGGATCTGCGGCGGTGCCGAGCCCACCGGAAGATGCTTGACGAGGATGTCTCCGGTAATTGCTCCTCTAAAGAGTCTGTCCCCATCGCCTAGATCATCGATGACGCCTTGTCCTGTCCAACTGACGGTCGCATGACCCGCGTCGATGGTTGTCGCCTCGGCTCCACTGAAGAGTCCTATGCTCATGACGAGGAAGGTGACCATCGGTAGAATGGAATGTCTGAATCGCATGACTACTCCCTTCATGTATTCGGCGCTGTCGGTTCTCGATGTGAGAAGAAATTGAGCGCCGGTGAGTGAATGTCTATCCGCTGAACCGATGGTCGCCGTATTCACGCTGGGCTTCTTTTGCCTGGCCCGTAGTTGAACCGTAGGGCGACGTCGAGGGGAAGGTTCCGCAACTTCATCGCTTTCATGACGCCAGCTCATCACGGTACTGTATCTTGTACTTCATGAAGCCTGGCTAGTCAAACCTGCGCGGTCACACAGGGGCCGGTTCTGCGAAGAGCATTTGGGCTATAGTTTCTCAAGGGAATCGGCAATGTGAATTGTCCGTCGCCATCGGACACTTCCAGGGGGTATTGTCTCCATTTTGAGGTGTCTACGAAAGTGAGACTAGCTCGGCATATCCTCTTTCCCATCTTTCCCATCCTCTGCACGAATACTCCTCAGGTCTTCAGGGTTCCGCGCGCTGCTCTCACGACGAACCGTTATGAATAATGCGGGTTAGATTTGCAACTCGGGGATAGTGGTAACAAATAGATCAAAAAGACGCCCATCTTCCTCAGTGCGTTCCTTGCATTTCGAGACAAACTCGACAGGAATGTCGAATAGGGATGACGCCCCTTTCCTTGGGTGAGGGGACGTGAGGATATGAAAGTTTTTCTGACGAGTCAAATACCGTTCGATCTCTTCGTCAGAGGCATACCCAACATAGAACATGATCCCATCATGCTTCTGAATCTCTAATGAAAATGTGTCGCCACGCGTCGCGCGTAACGCGACGACGCTGCACATTGAGAAGCCGTATATTCCATCCGGCAATTCTTCTATTTTTATTCTCTCTTCCCGTTCAGTTAGCGGTCTCAGCTGATGCTTGTGCCGTAGCCGCAGTACCTCTCTGGGAACTGCGTTCCTCTCCGGAACCTTTGCGATATCGCGCTGGGAGTTCTTTGCTTGAGAGCCATTACTCCACATATCGGCGAAATTTACTGAAAAATTCAATCCGACGAGATACACCAATCCCCCCAACGCAAGGGGCACAGCGATTAGATACGGAACCCACCGTTTCATGACTGGTAGAATACGCCCAAGTCGTCCCTGAAGTAAAAAGTAGCTTGCATGCAAGGGGTGGAGGGAAGGTGTCAGACAGCATCTTCTTGAGTAAATGACGTATAGCCGATAGCTTAGGGCACAGCGGAGTGGTAGAAGTAAGAGCGAGCTCGTCCGTCGCCATCGAGCCGTCAGGCTTCAGCGAAAATGGTTTCGTGACACCTTTATCTTTCCCCTTCAGGAGTGTAGACAGAAGGGATATGAGGCATTGTGATGATCGAAGAGACAGAGCATTTTGATCGCGGGGTTTTTTCATCTAGCCTTCAGAAGGAAAATGTAAGTGCTACCTGCCAGAGAGCCTCACATGACCAAGATTAACCCTTCGGTCTCTCGAGTGACTGTGACTGATGGTCCAGGCGGACTCGGTCTTCTCATTCCGCCAAGACGCAACTGGTTTATCATCTTGTTTATGGGATTCTGGCTGTGTATGTGGGCAGTTGGTGAAATTATGGTTCCCATTCAGTTCTTAAAAGGTGAGATCCCTGGAATAACTGTGATTTTTATTCTCGCGTGGTTAGGGGTTTGGACGATTGGTGGAGCGCTGGCCATCTATTTGTGGCTCTGGAATCTGATGGGGCGTCAGATCATTACCATGAAAGGACACACCCTGACGACACGCAGAGAAATTGGTGGCTATGGGTTTGATAAGGAGTATGACCTCACACGAGTTCGTGACCTGCGTGTAAGTGCGATGGGACGCAGCGCATGGGATTACTCTGGCATCTTAGAGTTCTTGGGGCTTGGAGGCGGGCTGGTCGCCTTTGATTATGGCGCCAAGACTTATCGGCTTGGGGCAGGACTGGACGAAGCAGAGGCCAAATTCGTGGTAAGAAAGGTTACAGACCGCTATTCAATTGTAAAGAGTGACCGCTCCCGCAGCTAATATCCCCCCCTAAAAACGTCCTAACAAACGAGGTCAGGTCAAGACAGAATTAAGCAATTCAAACAAAAAGGCCACCGGAAGCGGTGGCCTTTTGTACTCACTCTTCACGAGCGGATTGGGGAATGGGCTCTAATCACGGGTGGCGCTGATCTGGACGCCCGTCTGCCCGCAGCGTGGTTTCTACACCGGGCGGGGTGCGAGGACGGATGGGCTGGTCAGCCGCAGGACCCGGGATTAAGTCCCCATCTCCCATGATGCGAGGTATTTCACCTGCTCCTTCGTCAGCGTATCGATCTTCATTCCCATGCCGGCGAGTTTGAGACGGGCGATTTCCTTGTCGATCACCGGCGGGACCGGATAGACCTTCTTCTCCAGCTTCTTGTAATTCTTCACCAGGTATTCCGCACCGAGCGCCTGGTTGGCGAGGCTCATGTCCATGACGCTGGAGGGGTGGCCTTCCGCGGTAGCGAGATTGACCAACCGTCCCTCGCCGAGCAGGCTGACCCGACGGCCTGTCTTCAACGTAAATTGCTCAACGCCTGGTCTGATGAGGCGCTTCTTGCGGCTCAATTTTTCGAGGGCGGGAATATCCAGCTCGACGTTGAAGTGGCCTGAGTTGCAGACGATGGCCCCTTCTTTCATCGCGGCGAAGTGCTCACCGCGGATGACTTTAAGGTTGCCGGTGACTGTGACGAAGAAATCTCCCACCAGCGCGGCCTGTTCCATCGGCATGACGCGGAACCCATCCATGACCGCTTCAATCGCCTTGACCGGATCGATCTCGGTGACGACGACATCGGCGCCCATGCCCTTGGCGCGCATCGCGATCCCGCGCCCGCACCAGCCATAGCCTGCGACCACGAAGGTGGTGCCGCAGATCAATCGGTTCGTCGCGCGGATGATGCCGTCGATGGTGCTTTGGCCTGTTCCGTAGCGATTGTCGAACAGGTGCTTGGTATCGGCGTCGTTCACGGAGATCACCGGGAACTTCAGCACTTTCTTCTCGGCCATGCTGCGGAGCCGGATGACGCCGGTTGTGGTTTCTTCTGTGCCGCCGATCACGTGTTTGAGCAAATCTTTGCGCTTGGAATGGATCAACGAGACGACATCGGCTCCGTCGTCCATTGTGATTTGAGGCCTGTGAGCGATGGCCGATTGGATGTGCTTGTAGTAGGTCTTGTTGTCTTCGCCTTTGATCGCGAAGGTTGGAATGCCGTCGTGTTTGACGAGCGCCGCCGCGATCTCATCCTGCGTACTCAGCGGATTGGAGGCGCAGAGCCGGACCTCCGCTCCGCCGGCCTGAAGCGTCTTCATCAGATTCGCGGTCTCGGTCGTCACGTGGAGGCAGGCCGTCATACGGAGCCCTGCGAAGGGCTTCTCTCGCTGAAATCGTTTCTTGATCAGCCGCAGCACCGGCATGGTCGCTTCAGCCCATTCGATCTTGAGCTTACCCTGGTCTGCCAGTCCCATATCTTTCACATCGTATTCCACTGATCTCCTCCTCGTTAGGCGTAAGGGGTAATGGGATATCAGAAAAAGGGGGACGGTTCATTATCCCGTCCCCCCTCGTATAGTTCGCGCACCGTGGTGATTATAGGCCTGCGTCTTTCCGCAAGATTTTAGCTTTGTTGGTCTTTTCCCAGGTGAACTCCGGTTCGTTTCGACCGAAGTGCCCGTATGACGCGGTCTTCCTGAAGATCGGCCGGCGGAGCTTGAGGTAGTCGATGATGCCGCGCGGGGTCAAGGGGAAGTGTGTCCGGACGAGCTTGTCCAGATGTTCAACGGCCACCTTTTCCGTGCCCTTCGTATCGACTAGCACGGAGACGGGATCGGCCACACCGATGGCATAGGCGAGCTGCACTTCGCATTTTTGGGCCAACCCGGCCGCGACGATGTTCTTCGCGATGTAACGGGCCATGTAAGAGGCCGATCGGTCTACTTTCGTGGGATCCTTGCCGGAGAAAGCGCCGCCGCCATGGCTGCCATGACCGCCATACGTGTCGACGATGATCTTGCGGCCCGTCAGTCCAGTGTCGCCCATTGGTCCGCCCACCACGAAGCGACCGGTGGGATTGATGTGGTGTTTCACGCTCGTCTGGTCGTAGAGTCCTTTCGGCATCATGGGCTTGATGACCTTCTCCATGATGTCGCGCTCGATCTGTTTGTTCGTGACGTTGGGGCTGTGTTGCGTCGAGACGACGATGGTATCGATCCGCACCGGTTTTCCGTTCCGGTACTCCACGGTCACTTGGGATTTTCCATCGGGGCGGACCCAAGGCAGGATGTTCTTTTTCCGGACTTCCGCCAATCGCTTGGTGAGTCGATGGGCAAGGACGATCGGCATCGGCATGAGTTCGGTCGTTTCGTTGGTCGCATAGCCGAACATCAGGCCCTGATCGCCGGCTCCGCCTGAATCCACGCCCATGGAGATATCGCCCGACTGCTGGTGAATGGCGGTGAGGACAGAACAGGTATGGTAGTCGAATCCCCAGGCGGCGTCGCAATAGCCGACATCCTTGATGACCTCGCGAATGATATCGGGAATCTCGACATAGGCCTTGGTGGAAATTTCACCGGCCACGAAGGCAATGCCGGTAGTCAGAATCGTTTCGCAGGCCACCCGGGCATGTTTGTCTTGGGCAATGATCGCGTCGAGGATTCCGTCGGAAATCTGGTCAGCGATCTTGTCCGGATGTCCTTCCGTCACAGACTCTGATGTAAACAGATAGTTATGTCGCATTAGCCCCTCTGGGTTCAGGTGATCAGTAATCAGACAAAAGGCCGAATCCGCGCGATAGTATCTGAATGAGTCCTATATTGTCCATTCCTCCCATAAGTAGGGGGTCGTTTGGTATGCTGACGCCCTGTACCGGACACTTGTCTCGATTCGAGTGGAAACCTAACCAATTATGGGCTTGAACGACACAGGATACGACCTCCGGCCGGTATATCCCATGACCGCTGGTTTAGAATTAGATTGTGAAAAATCTCCTTTGGATTCATTCAGTATTCCGCACCTTCTCGGCCTCCTGAAGACGTATGGAGAGTGGGCGAGTAGTCAAACCGATGTGGTATTGAGTATGATGCATGGAAGTACACTGACCGGTCATGGCGTTGGCTTTTGCCGGTAATTCGACGTGCAACTGCATGGGCGGTGGCCGAACACGTTCATCTTGATCAGCGGGGCGCCTTCCGTGCGAGATGTCATCGGCCCGCATGGACCGGACGAAACTCGATAACCTACAAGTTCCGACCAAGAGGATCAACGTCACGCCCAAGACGGCGTGACGCGTAGCAGTCGGATTGTGGAGTGGGAAAGGAATGATGAAGTTTGCCATTGGCGGAACGGTCCTCTGTCTGATAGTCGCACTGGTTGGAATAGGCGGTGCGGCAGCGCCGGATGTCTTCCCGGTTGCTGCGCGCAACGCGATCAAACTAGGTGAGCCGGCGCCGAATTTCCAGCTCCGAGATTTGGATGGCCACCTTGTGACGCTTACGGACCTGCGCGGCAAAGTGGTGCTGCTGAATTTTTGGGCCACCTGGTGCGGCCCCTGCCGAGTCGAGATGCCGGCGATGGAGCAGCTCTATCGGACGTTCCCGCGGAAGGACTTTGAAATTCTCGCCGTGTCTACCGATGCGCAAGGCGTGGCGGTCACCAGGCCGTTTCAGCAAGAGAACCGCTTGACGTTTCCCATCCTCCATGATGACGACTATCGCGTGGGATTGACCTATGGCGCCCGGAGCCTCCCGATGACTTTCATGGTCGATCGACAGGGGATTGTCCGTCACCAGATCTTCGGCGCGCGGGACTGGGGAGCTCCCGAAGCACATCAGCTTGTGCAGATGTTGATGAAGTCCTAGCCCATGTCGCAATCGATCACGAATATCTCGCTTGTGGCGGCATTTTCAGCAGGGTTGCTGTCGTTCGTCTCGCCCTGCGTGCTTCCGCTGGTTCCCTCCTATATCTCGTACGTCACAGGGCTTTCCATCGAACAACTTACCGACTCGACGGTGCGTTCGAAGCTGAAGAAAACCATTGTCGTCAACGCCTTGTTGTTTATCGGTGGATTTTCAGCAGTATTTATCTCATTTGGCGCATCGGCCAGCTTCATCGGACAGGCTCTGGTGACCTATCAAGATTATGTTCGACGAATCGGCGGGATCGTGATCGTCATCTTCGGTCTCTATTTATTGGGGATCTTGAATATCAGTTTTCTGAAAATGGAGCATCGGTTCCAATTCAGAAATCGGCCGGTCGGGTATGTGGGATCGTTCTTGATCGGCGTGGCGTTTGCCGCCGGGTGGACACCCTGCGTCGGTCCCGTGTTGGGGACCATTTTGTTGTATGCCAGCACGACTGAGTCGATGTTGAACGGGGTGTTGTTGCTGACGAGCTATTCGTTGGGGCTGGGAGTGCCGTTGTTTCTCACGGCTTTAGGGGTGGATCGCTTCCTCGCCTACTTCAAACAGGCGCGCGTGTATTTGTGGGGCGTCTCTACGGTGAGCGGAGTCATGCTCATCGTCGTGGGCGTTATGATATACGCCAATAGCCTCACAATGATTACCGGTTTTCTGGAGCGGTATGGGATTGGCTGGTATCTTGGGCAGTGACGCAGGGCGGTACTGCCCCAGTTGTGAGTTCTAAGTTTTGAGTTCTGAGTTAAAAGCGTTTCACTCCATCTTTTGGGTCTGATTTTCAACCCAGAACTTAGCACTCATAACTCAGAACTAAGGCCTCTTTCTTCCCATGCCCACGCTACCAGACAGCAAAGCCTACGATGCCGTGGTTGTCGGCCTGGGGCCGGCTGGGGCGGTTGCTGCTTATGAACTGAGCCGTGCCGGCCTGTCGGTTCTCGCCATCGACAAACACACACATCCTCGCTACAAGGTCTGCGGCGGCGGTTTGTCGGTCCGGATCGAGCAACTTCTTGATCCAGGGTTCAAGTCCGTCGTCGAAGACACCATTTTCGGATTTCAGTTTTTATACCGGGGTGAGGAATCCGTCACGATCGAATCGCCCAGTCCCATCGCCTATATGGTCATGCGCGATCGGTTCGATCATTACCTGGTTCAACAGGCCCGACGCGTCGGTACGGAAATTCACGAAGGGGAGCACCCGCAGTCGCTCCGTCATGTGTCGGGAGGTGTCGAGGTGACGACCGATCGCGGGTGTTATCATGCCAAGGTCTTGATCGGCGCCGACGGCGCGAACAGCCAGGTCGCGCGGCATCTTTTCCCAGACCGGCGGCAACGCTGCATCCCGACGTTAGAGAGCGAGATCGAACTTGGACCGGGGCCACAGTATCCGACTATAGGCAAAGCCGTGATCGACATCGGCGTCTGCTCGAAGGGATATGCCTGGATCTTTCCCAAGCAGGGGCGGTTGTCGGTCGGTGTAGGGGAGTTTCAGAGCAAACCGGCGAGCCTCAAAAAAACCTTTGATCGATTCGTTGGGGGAGAAAAAGGCCTGGCGGGCTTGGATGTGCCCAAGCCGATTGGCCATCCGATACCCCTGTTTAGTAGGACCGAACTCAGTCCGGAACCGGGGCCGGACGACCTTGTGAATGGCCAAGCCATGTTGATAGGCGATGCCGGGCACCTTGTCGATCCATTATTTGGCGAGGGTATCTACTACGCCGTCCGTTCCGGCAAGCTGGCCGCGATGGCTGTCCTCAATCAGCGGCACGATCGGACTAAGAGTTTATGGGACTATGAGTTGGCAGTCAGAGAGCAGTTGTATGCTGAGTTTCGAATTGCTTCGCGTCTCGCCGACATCGTCTACACGTTCCCGCGCCTCTGTCACAGGTTATTGAGTCCCTACCGAGAGGTCGTTCAGCTCTACTGCGAAGTGCTACAGGGGAAAGAAACATATCAGTCCTTCATCCCACGGGCCAAGGGAATTGTGAAGTCCTCCACCAGTGAGCTCCTGCTCGAAGCCCTGCAGCTGCGTTGAGTCCATCAATAACTTTCAGTGATCAGTTTTCAGCCTGAAGAGAGAACACAGAAGTTGTTTCGCGCGAGTGCTTGCTGACAGCTGAATGCTGATAGCTTCGACGCTGCTCTGGATCAGCACCAGGCCCCAAGGCGGCAGCTGACAAAAGACTGGCCCAATGCCGAGGCGGAAGGGAGGCTGAATGATCTATCCGGGGCAGAGGGGGTAAACCCAGCGGCTAGACTCGGCTGATTTCTCGATGCAGACGCAGTCGGCGAAGTAGGGGGAGGTGTGGGTTCGGTCTTTTGGGCCAGCAACGGTGCTGGCTTTTCCCCTCCAATTTTTGCGAGCAGGCTCTTTGCTTCGCCGGAATGGGCGCTGCTCGGATATTTTTCTGCCAGCAGTATCAGCTGTTCGCTGGCCCAATCGTCCGCACCCAGTTCGTGGTAGCTGAGTGCCAGATAGTACAGAGCATCGGGCGCGACCGGCTTGTCGGGATACAGTTTCATGATTTGTTGGAAGCGATGGGCGGCTGCGAGATAGGAGCCCCGTCGATAGTAGAATTCCCCCACGAAGAGATGCGTCTGCGCCATGAGGTCGTGGCATTCTTGGATCTTCTGGAGCGCGGAGCCGTCATACCGGCTTCCTGGAAAGTCTTTCCTCAGCCGTTCAAAAGCTTCGAGGGCTTTTTGAATGGGGCTTGGATCACGCTGAATTCCCTTGGTCAGTTTCATCTGGCTTTCTCCGATGCGGAACACCGCGTAGGAGGCCAGGATGTGGGTGCGGTGGAGCTCGAGGAAATGGGTATACTCGACGATGGCTTCCGCATACTCTTCTTTGTCAAAAAATGCCTCTCCTCGCTTCATGATGACGTTGGGGTCGTAGTTCTTTTTGATCGTATCGCCCAAGAAAATTTGCTCGTCAGTACCGCTAAGAGACTTTTTCGCGGTTTCCTGTTTTTTTGGTGTGCTGGAGCAGGCGGCGGTGACACAGAATGCCGTGACACAGAGGCCGAGGGCCACCGTCATGCGTAGCGTGGGATTCGAGATAGGGGAAACGCGTACCATAACTGTCCGGAAATGTAGCAGGAGCCCCGGCTGAATGCAAGGTTCCGACGCCATTCAGTTGACCCCTGTAGAACTCGGATGATCAGGCTGCGGGGAAGCCCAGCTAGGCATATCAGAACTTCGATGGCCTGCAAGTCCTGGGCATGAGGGCCATATCCCGCAGGATGCTCAAAAATGCCGTCCAGCAAGGCCGCAGGCGGAGCAAGGACCGGAGGCGTACCCTCTTGGGGTACGTTGAGGATTCTTGCGAGCCGAGAACGAAGCTGGCGGACTTTTTCAGCATCCTGCTATAATCCCACCGATCTTGCGGCTAACCACAGAGTACCCTGACCGTATATATGATACGAACAAGAATTATCGGAACCGGCTCGTACCTTCCTGAACGGGTGCTGTCAAATCGCGAGGTGGGGGCTTCGTTGGGCATCGAGGCAACGGCTGTCTCCCGCTTGACAGGAATTCAGGAGCGGCGCCGGGCTGCTGTGTCCCAAGCGTCTTCTGATCTTGCGGCGGAAGCAGCTCGATCGGCGCTTGAGGCCGCTGGACTCCCGGTATCCGAGCTGGGGGCGATTATACTTTCGACGACCTCCCCCGATACGGTCTTTCCCTCCACCGCCTGCCATGTTCAGCGAATGCTCGGGTGTTCCACGATACCGGCCTTCGACGTGGCGGCTTCCTGTTCGGGCTTTCTCTATGGGCTCTCGATGGCCGATGCGATGATTCGGAGTGGACAGGTCCAGACGTGTCTGGTGGTGGCTGCGGAAGTGAAGTCTCGCTCCGTCGATCCCGCCGATGGCGATACGGCGCTCTTATTCGGCGATGGGGCGGGTGCGGTCGTGTTGCGGGGCGAGCCGGCATCCGGCCAGCTGAATCAAGGGCTCTTGGGACTCCGTCTCCATGCGGACGGCGCCCAGCATGGCTTGATTACCATTCCCGCGGGCGGATCGCGCCGGCCGACGACACCAGGAACGGTCGAGGCGAAAAACCATACGTTGCGGATGCAGGGGGCGCCGCTCTTTCGTCTGGCGGTCAAGCGATTGGACCAAGTGATTCGCGAGATTGTGAAAGAGTTCGGTGTCGATATACACGATATCGCGCAACTGGTATTACACCAAGCCAACGGGAGGATTCTCGACCAGCTCACGAAGCGGCTTGGGGTCTCGCCGGAACGGGTCTGTTCCGTGATCGGCCGCTACGGCAATACGTCGTCGGCGTCATTGCCGATCGCGCTCGACCATGCAGTCCGTTCGGGGAAAATTCTGCCCCACGACATCGTCTTGTTGGGAAGTTTTGGCGGTGGTGTGACGTGGGCGGCAGGGTTGGTTCGGTGGTGATATAGGCGAGACGAGCGCGAGGAGCGCGACTCGCGAGAGGTGTATGATCGCTGTCTTCGTCTCTCGCGCTTATCACGCTCGTCTCGCCCGCCTTGCTCGTTCCAGATTGTCAGCCAGTCGGGTGACTGATCTCTTGGGCCGGTAACCTGACGACAAAACGGCTGCCGGTCGGGGCGTTCGCTTCGACCCACACCCGCCCGCCTAGACCCTCGACAATATGTCTGACGATCGCCAGCCCGAGCCCTGTTCCACCCAACTCACGCGAGCGGGCCTTGTCGACGCGATAGAATCGTTCGAATACGCGGGGGCGATCCATTTCAGGAATTCCCATGCCGGTATCGGTCACGCTCAGCTCGACAGCGGTGATCATCGCGGGCTGTTCGGCATCGTCCGAAACCGGGTGGGCCGCCACAGTGATGGTCCCTTTCTCGGGGGTGTATTTGATGGCGTTATCGAGCAAGTTGGACAGGACTTGCGTCAGCCGGTCTTCATCGCCGAGCACAGCAGGCAGATTGTTCTCCACAAAGGAGACGAGACGGTGCCCCTTCTTGTCTGCTAAGGGCTTGATCATGGCCAGCGTTCGTTCGATGACACTCGGGATATGCAGCGGCTCTCGCTTGAACAGGACCTGTCCGGATTCGATCTTTGACAGCTGGAGAAGGTCTTCGAGAATCAGGTTCAGCCTGTCGCTTTGCTTGAGAATGATGCCGAGGAATTGTGTGTTGGTCTCAGGATCGTCTTTGGCGCCATCGAGCAAGGCCTCGATATACCCCTTGATCGACGTGAGCGGGGTTCTCAGCTCGTGAGACACGTTGGCGACGAAATCTTTCCGGATAATTTCCAGGCGGCGTAATTCTGTCATGTCGTGAAAGACCAGCACGGCGGACGCGTCGTTTTCTCGATCGGATTCAATTACCGAGGCCTCGATATGGAGGCGGCGACCGCTCGGGTGCAGGAGAATTTCATCTTCTTCGTTCATGCGTTTCGTCAGGACCGTCGAGACCAACGTATCCAACTGCGGATGCCGGAAGACATCGGAACAGGGGTGTCCCCGTGCTTCGGTTCTGGTGACGTCGAACATCCGTTCCAGCGCGGGATTGATTTGCAGCACGCGGGCTCGACGGTCTAGGACCATCACGCCTTCGACCATCGAGGTCAGCATGGCCAAGAGCTGGGATCGATCTTCGGAGAGTTCATCGATCTTGGTTCTCAGTTGGTCCGTCATCTGATTGAGCGTATCGCCCAAGAGGCCGACTTCATCCCGTGATCCGGTCCGAATACGGACCGCATGGTCACCCTTTGCCAGCTGTTGCGCCGCAATCGCAATCTCAGACAGGGGTTTCGTGATGCTGTGAGCGAGCCACACACTCAGCGCGACGGCAATCAAGAATGCAATGCCGAAGGCGAGGGCCAAGTCTCGGTGCAACTTGGCCACTTCACGATCGAAGGTCGTCATCGGTAACCCCAGTCTCACGAAGACGGCGGGCGTTGCCTGGTTCGGACCGCTCAGACCGACAGCTACATACAAGGTGCGCTCACTGGTGGTGTGACTCGCGCGGAGATCCATTCCGCGCCCGGTGGCAACGGCTTGCTGAATTTCCGGTCGCATTCGTTGGTTCTCAAGCGTGGCAAGGAGGGTATCCGAAACGGCACTGTCGGCCAACACCCGTCCATCCAGGGCAATGACGGTCACGCGTGCGAGAGCTCGCGTGCTGAGATCTCGTAGTGCCGCCTGTAATTGAGGGGTCGAAGACAACGCTCCGGATTGCGTGAGAAACGGCTGCAGCCCGTATGCGACGAGACTTGTTCGAGCCTCCAGTATCTCGCCCGATTGGACGATCTCCTGTTGTTCAAGGGAGCGAATCACCAGGGTGCGGGCGATGAGAAGCCCACAGGCGAGGACCAGCAGGGTTCCGATCGTGACCTTCCATCGGATGGAGAGGGTCATGCCGAATGATCCAACTCTTTGAGCTTATATCCCAGGGATTTGACCGAAATAATCGCCTCGTTGAGCGAGGGGAGTTTCTGCTTGAGTCTTCGGACATGGACGTCGACCGTCCGCGTTGTTCCATAGTAATCGTATCCCCAGACGGTATTGAGGAGGATGTCTCTTGTGAGGACTCTGCCGGGATTGCGCAAGAGATGCTCGAGCAGGCCGAACTCTTTTGCTGTGAGTGGGATCTCAATCTTTTTCACGGTGACTTCATGTCGTGCGAGATCCATCACGAGATTGCCGTAGCGAAATTGGGCCGGGCTGTCGTCCGGCTTGTGTTCAAGCCGTCGAAAGAGGGCCTTGATGCGGGCCACCAGGGTCTTGGGGCTGAATGGTTTGGTGACGTAGTCGTCGGCTCCCAGCTCCAGACCGATGATGGTGTCCGATTCCTCGGCTTTAGCGGTCAACATGATGATGGGGAGCATCGCGGTTGCCGGAGCTGATCGAAGGCGTTTGCAGACCTCGAAGCCGTCGATCTCAGGCAGCATCAAGTCGAGGACGACCAAATCAGGTTTCTCCTGCTTCGCTTGCCGGAGGCCTTCCATACCAGTCTTGGCCGAGACGGTTTGAAAGCCTTCTTTCTCCAAATAGAGTTTGATCAGCTGGAGAATGTCGTGCTCATCTTCAACGATGAGGATTTTTTTTCTTGTGGAGCTTGGCATAACTGGTGGGAGCCTACGAGGGCGATGGCCTTGTGTCAAGACATGTAGGAGAAGAGATGCCTGGGCCAATTGTGTTGACGAGGCCCGCTGCTCTGACGTAAGGTGAACGGCAGTGATCTGTGAGTCTGCTGCCAGGAATGTGGCCCTGTACCGAAGAAGGGGACGGCTATGAAGATCTATCTCGCCAATCCACGAGGGTTTTGCGCCGGAGTCGACCGGGCGATCGATATTGTCGACCTCTCGCTAAAGAAGTATGGAGCGCCCATCTATGTCCGACATGAAATTGTCCATAGCCGGCATGTCGTGAACTCGCTCCGCACCAAGGGCGCCGTGTTTGTGGAGGAGTTGGGAGAAGTGCCGGAAGGTTCGGTTGTGATCTTCAGTGCCCACGGGGTCGCCAAGTCGGTCTGGGACGAAGCGAATCGACGCCGGTTGCATGTGATCGATGCCACCTGTCCATTGGTCATCAAAGTGCATAACGAGGTCAACCGCGACTATACGCAGGGTTATGATCTCATTCTGATCGGCCATGCCGGCCATCTTGAAGTGATCGGGAGACTCGGACAGATTCCGGACAAGTTCCACCTGGTCTCCTCCGTAGCCGATGTCGAGAAGCTGCATGTCGATAATGTCCACGACCTCTCCTACGTCACGCAAACGACGCTGAGCGTCGATGAGTGCCGGGATATCGTCGGCGCCCTCCACAAACGATTTCCGCACATCAAGGGGCCGCATCAGGAGGATATTTGCTACGCGACGCAGAACCGCCAAAATGCGGTGAAGGAGCTCTCCAAGCTGGTGGATGTCATTCTCGTCATCGGTTCCCCGAATAGCTCGAACTCCAACCGTCTACGTGAGTTGGGGGAACAGTGCGGAATTGCGTCGTACTTGATCGATGCCGCGTCCGACATTAATCCGGCTTGGCTTACAAATGTGCAAGCGGTTGGGATTACAGCCGGCGCTTCAGCGCCCGAGGTTCTAGTTGAAGAGGTGGTGGCATACCTCAAGACGTTTGGGACTGCAGAGGTCCAAGATCTGACAGTGATCGAAGAAGACGTGGAGTTCCTTCTTCCTAAGGAATTGATCACCATTGAGTCTTCCAACAAATCTGTCGAGGCTCAGGTGGGATAAGCGCATCTCTCGTCACCGCTCCACTCCCCAAATGTTGTAGGTCTCTCTCCTCCTGCCTACCACAGGCAGTATTTTTTTTGATTTTCCCCTTAGGTCTGTGCTAGAAAACCAAGCGTTCTCTCCACGAACCCACATATTCATGACGGTTTGTCGCCACATGGCGCCGACAGACTAGGCCATGGGTATGAGGCTAGAGGAAAGAGCCATGCATCTCGCCGGAACATGGGCGAATGCAGCCGAGTGTTCACGAAGAGTGCTGGCTAAGTTCCATTAAGACACGCTATTGAAGGAGTCGCCGATGTATTTGAAATCCCTCGAAATGGTGGGGTTTAAGTCGTTCGCGGAAGCCCGGATCGAATTCCCCGATGGCGTCACCGCCATCGTGGGGCCGAACGGAAGCGGGAAAAGTAATGTCGTCGATGCGATTCTTTGGGTACTCGGCGAGCAGAGCACAAAGGCCCTGCGTAGTGAAAAAATGGAAGATGTGATTTTTAACGGAACCGAGATACGGAAGCCTCTCGGTCTGGCCGAAGTGTCGCTCGTGATCAGCGGGCTGGATCGGATCACTGTGGATCCCCTCTCCGGTCTTTCGAGCCAACTGTCGGAGTATCAAGAACTCATGATCACGCGCCGCTTGTACCGTAATGGCGAGAGCGAATACCTCATCAATAAGACCGTCTGCCGGTTGAAAGATGTCCGGAGCATTTTGCTGGATACCAGGGCCGGGACAAAAGGGCATACGGTCATTGCACAGGGGCAAATTGATCAGATCCTGAACGCGTCACCGCAAGATCGGCGCGAGTTGATCGAGGAAACCGCCGGCATCGTTCGTTACAAGAAGCAGAAAGCCGAAGCGTTGCGCAAGCTGGACGCGACGCAGCAAAACCTCTTGCGGGTGCGGGACATCGTTGCTGAGGTAAAAAAGCAGTTGAATTCCCTCGAGCGCCAAGCGCGGCAGGCGCGGTCCTATCAGACGTTGCACCAAGAGGCCAAGTCGCTGGAGATTCAGTTGCTGACCAACGAATACCGTGTCCTCCGAACCATGCTGAAGGAAGTGGAGTCGGAACTGCAGACGTTGGGGGAACGCGAGTCCGAACAGTCCGCTGAAATGGCGCGTTTGACGGCTGAACTTGAGCGGATCAAGCTCGCGAATGCCATCGCGAGCGAGGCGATCGGGCAGCGGCGCGAGGAACTGTCGACGGTTGAACAGCAACAGGCGCGGGCGCTGACGGCTGCAGAAGTCGAGCGCAATCGTGGAGAACTCTATGCGCAGCAGCAGAGTCAGGGGGGGCAGGAACTCGAGCGCCTCACCCAGGAACAGCAGCAGAGTGCGGCGGAAGCTGCGGCCCTCGAAGCCGCGCTGGCTGCACTTGAGCATGAATGCACAGAGCGGGAACAGGTGTTCACGACGCTCGACCGGGAGATGAAAGAACTGCTCCAGCAACGAACCGCGGCCTTGGCTGAAGAGGAACGAGGGCGTCTCGACGTCCTCAACCTGGCAGTATTGGTCGCGAATACTGAGCAAACCCTCGTGCAATTGGCCGCTCGCATTCAAGAAGCGGCGGATCGTGAAGGCCGGCTGGCCCGTGAGCAGGAAGATTTTCGCCTACAGCATGCCACGGTAACGGACAAACGCCAGGCGCTCCAACAGGCATCCCATGACGCGGAGCGGTTGGTGGCCGATCTGCGTCGGCAGCAGCAGGGTGTCGAGGAAGAGAGCGAGCGCGTGTCGGCCGAGTTAGCCGAAGTCGACCAGTCGGTATTTCGCCAGTCAGAAGAGTTGGCCGCAGTGGACTCTCATCTCAGAGCGCTGCAAGGCGTGTTGCAAGAAGATATGGGTTATGGGCGACGCGGTGACGAAGGGTCGACTGCGCTTAAAACTTGTACCGGGGTTCGCGATGCCGTTGCCGAGTGGCTGGTTGTGCCTCCAGGATGGGACCGTGCGGTGGAAGCGATTTTGGGTGAACGGGTCAGGGGATGGTTCGTCGACAATCCCGCCACCGCTTGTGAGGCGATTGAATTTCTCAAAGGGAAAGATCTCGGGCGGGGTACGTTCATCCCGCAACAACCTCGCTGGACGCTTCGGGATGCGGCCTCTCGCCAGTGGTGGCTCGCGCTGCAGGGCCGGCCCGGTGTGGTCGGACGTGCGGTTGATCTGATCCCTGTACAGGGTGAGCGCGAAGCGGCCCGTGACTATCTCTTCGACCGAATTGTGTTCGTCGATACCCTCAAGGATGCCACGGTGTTGTGGGAACAACAGCCTTGCGCGGCTCCCGATGGGCCTATCCTTGTGACGCGCGCAGGAGAGATCTTGGATGCCGCCGGGGTGATCACCGGTGGACAGACCAGTGCAACAGGAGGCTTGCTGCAACGACGTCGAGAGGTGCTTCACTTGGAAGCCCAGAGCGTCTCGCTGACGGGATGCATCGAAGAAGAGAAGCAGCGACGAGAACGATTGCTGGCGCAGGGACAGGAGTTGCGAGAGCGGAGCCGGCAACTCGTGGAGTCGCTGCGTGACGCTGAAATGCAGGGGCTTTCACTGCAGAAAGACGAAGCCGGACTCCAGCATGTGCTGGGAGATCTGACTCAGCGAATCGATACATTGACAAGTGATGCGCAACGAGGTTTGGCGGAAGCGCAGCGGCTCAATCATGAAACGCGTTCCGGCGAAGCGCAGCTTACACAGTGGATGGCGGAGAAGGTCGGCCAGGAAGCCGGGCTTAGCCGTGTGCGCGAACGGGTGGGGCAAATCGATCACGACATGCAGGGGCTCCAGCAGCGATTCACAGAGGCGCAATTGGTGGCGCAGGAAATCCGGACCACCCGTGAGCATCGTCGGCATGACCTTCAGCGGATTGAGCAACAGCAGCGAGATGCGACCGCACGTATCGAGACGTTGATACGGCATGTCGAGGGGCTTACAGCCTCGATCGAACAGAGCCGAGTTGAACGTGAGAGCCAAGAAGCGCGTTGTCGAGAATTCGGTGAATCGGCAATTCAGATCAAGGCTCGGCTGGTCGAACTTCAAGAGGAACAGGCGCAGGACATGGCGATGGCACACCAGCTCGATGCCCAGCTGGAGGATGTTCGCCGCGCGGTGTCGTCTCTTCGCGAATCCCGCATGGCGGTGGAGGTCAGGAAGGCGGAAGTTCGGATGCAATGGGGAACCGTCGAATCCACGCTCTTGGGAACATACCAAGTCGATCTCGCGACGCTGCTCGATGCGCCGGTCGTGGAAATGACATCCGACCAGCTGTCTCTCGGGGAGGGGCCGCTCCCGGCAGAGCCGCCGGCAGTCGATGAGGTGGCATTGCGGGAGCAACTCCGGAAGATTCGTGAGAAACTCGATCGGTTGGGGCCGATCAATTTGGCGGCCATTCAGGAACATCAAGAGCTGGATGAACGGTACCGATTCCTGACGACGCAGGAACAAGATCTCTCCACATCCATCAGTTCGCTCAAAGAAATCATTCAGCGCATCAACCGCACCACGAAAGACATGTTTGCCGGTACCTTTGCCGAGCTTCAACAGAAATTCAGTGAAGTCTTCGTCAAGTTCTTCCCTGGTGGCCGGGCCGAACTGCAGTTGGTCGAGGCGCCGGCGGATGAGGCGGCAGAAGGGGGTGGGCCGCAGGAGCCGGGAGTCGATATCGTGGTGCAACCACCGGGTAAACGTTTGAAGAGTATCACCATGCTCTCGGGCGGTGAGAAGACCTTGACGGCTATGGCTCTGCTCTTTGCGAGCTTCCTGATCAGGCCGACACCGTTCTGTATTCTCGACGAAATTGATGCGCCGCTGGACGAAGAGAACATCGGGCGCTTTACCGCCGTCTTGCATGACCTCTCCGAAGGCGCGCAGTTTATGGTTATCACCCACAGCAAGCAGACGATGGCCATTGCAGATTCGTTGTTTGGAGTCACGATGGAAGAACCGGGCATCTCAAAAATTCTTTCCGTGAGACTGGGCAACTTGCAGCCGGCCTAAGCAGACAGAATGAGCTAAAACGTTTGTACTTCAGAGGACTTCCATCGTTTGGTTTCTTGACGTTCGAGTAGGGTGTCTGCTATATACCCCCAAGTGGGCAGATCTATGAGCGTGCCGCTCGTAGTTCGAGCTTTTGTATCGGGACGAAGCGAATTACCCGCGTTGTCCCATCCACCTACAGTGTTCTACAGACCAATACAATGAAGCTGATTCGAACGCTTCTGGATCGTCTATCCGATAGCTTCTTCGTCTCCGTTTCGGAGAAGCTGGAGTTGGCGACCGAGCCGTCCAACGTTCCTCCGCTGCGTCTGGTGTCGGACAAGTCCGTGCTCTCGTCACCGGTCGATACCACGACACGTCGCCCCACCGGTCATTCCATCAGTCAAGTGGATGCACTCGACGATGCGGTCCGTCGCAGTCAAGCCTGGTTGGTGTCCAAGCAGCATGCATCGGAAGGGTATTGGGTTGCAGAGCTTGAAGCCGATACGACGCTGACTGCCGAATATCTCTTGCTGCGGCGGTTTCTCGATCGGGTCGATCCCGAGCGCGAGCGCAAGGCGGTCCGCTATCTTCGTGCTATGCAATTGCCTGATGGCGGCTGGCCGATCTTCTACGGAGGGCCCTCGGAGATCAGCGCCTCGGTGAAGGCCTATTTCGCCCTGAAGTTGAGCGGCATTTCGGCAGACGAGCCCTTCATGCTTCGAGCTCGTGACCGTATTCTTGCGATGGGCGGCGTCGTGTGCACGAATGTTTTCACAAAGATCACGCTGGCGCTGTTCGAGCAATACGATTGGAAGGGCGTCCCAAGCATGCCGCCCGAAATCATGCTCCTCCCGAAGCGGTTCTATTTCAGTATCTATGCAATTTCCTATTGGTCTCGTGCCGTATTGATCCCCTTGCTGGTCGTGTTCGCGAATCAGCCGGTCTGCCGTATCTCCAAGGACCAGGGCATCGACGAGCTCTATGTCACGCCTCGATCGCAGATTCAGTATCGCGACGTACCACCATTCAATAAGGATCAACGGTGGTTCACGCCGCATAACTTCTTTGTCCAGCTGGACAGGGTTCTGAAACTGTACGACCGGATGCCATTGAGTTGGCTGCGGGAAAAGGCCTTGCAAAGAGCTGCCACATGGATGTTGGAACACATCAAAGGTAGCGGTGGGCTGGGGGCGATTTATCCGGCCATGGCGAATTCGATCGTGGCCCTTCGCTGTCTCGGCTATCAGGTCGACGACCCATTGGTGCGAAAGGCGCTCCATGAAATCGAATCGCTGGAAGTTTACGACACGGTATCGATCGGCGAGCAGCGCGTCGAGACGCTGCATCTTCAGCCCTGCCACTCTCCAATCTGGGATACGGCATTGCTCATGAACGCCCTCATCGAAGCTGGGATGCCGCAGG
The DNA here is from genome assembly GCA_965233025.1 of uncultured bacterium. Taxonomy (GTDB): domain Bacteria; phylum Nitrospirota; class Nitrospiria; order Nitrospirales; family Nitrospiraceae; genus Palsa-1315. The sequence continues at coordinate 34,515 of CBDDRH010000092.1, read as the reverse complement.
ACCACCCATCCCTCCTGAAGGCTGGCGCCTATTTGGTCTCTCGCCAAACGAAAACGGTCGGCGATTGGAAGTTCTCGTCTCCCGATGCAGAACCGGGAGGCTGGTATTTCCAGTTCGAAAACGAATTCTATCCCGATGTGGATGACTCGGCTGTGGTCTTGATGGCGCTATCGAAAGTTCGGATGGCTCAGACTGCCGAGTTACAAGATTCCATCCGACGGGGAACGAATTGGGTGGTCGCCATGCAGGGATCGGATGGTGGGTGGGGTGCGTACGACAAGGACAACAATCGTATTGTGTTCAACTATATTCCATTTGCCGACCACCATGCCTTACTCGATCCGAGTACATCCGACTTGACCGGACGCTGCCTCGAGATGCTTGCGGCGTTGGGCTACGATCAGACGCACCCTGCCGTTGCGCCGGCCCTCCGGTTCCTCAAGCGAGAGCAGGAGGCCGACGGTAGTTGGTACGGCCGGTGGGGCGTCAATTATATTTATGGCACTTGGTCCGTACTGGCTGGCCTCCGTGCGATCGGTGTGGATCTCTCGGACCCCTCTATTTGCCGTGCAGTCGTCTGGCTTGAGTCGAAGCAGAATCCCGATGGCGGGTGGGGCGAGTCGTGCCTGTCTTACGGCAACCCTGAGTGGAGCGGGAAAGGGGAAAGTACGCCTTCTCAAACGGCCTGGGCCATCATGGGACTCATGTCGGCGGGGATGACCGACGCTTTCAGCGTCGCTCGCGGCGTCCAATATCTTCTCCGCCATCAAATGAAGGATGGGTCGTGGGAAGAGATTCGCCATACAGGCACCGGATTTCCTCGAGTGTTTTATCTCCGCTACCATTGGTACTGCCAATATTTTCCGTTGTGGGCCTTGGCCATGTATCGGAATCTACGGACGCGCGGGAAGATGCGGGCCGACGAAGTGCGGCAGCAGGTACTCGCGTCCGGGTGTCATCGAGCCGATCGTTGAACAGTCCGCCGCCAGCATCCGTTGGCGCAGGGCAACTCCTCTCAGGATCTTCGGTGAATCCCATCGCTATCTTTGCCGCGACTCGCTGGGAAATCCAGGCCGTTCGGCGTGGGCTCGCAACGGATCGTGTTGCGACAATCGCCGGAGTCCGCTGCCATATTGGACAGCAAGGGGATCGTACGTATTGGCTCATCCAAACCGGCGTCGGTCCCATTGCGGCCGGCACGATTGCGGACAAGATATTGAAGGCACAGCCTATGTCGCTCGTCATGTCCACGGGTTTTGCCTGTGCGCTCGCACCGGCTCAGGTGGGAGACCTTATCGTAGGCACAGCGGTGTCTTCTGTGCATGGTGAGGGAATCTGGACGATGGGGAATGATCGTGTGCTTTGCGATGGAACTGTCCGCGCAGACCTTCTCCTTGTGGCACAGAATGCGGGCATGGTCGCGCGGGTTGGAACAGTCGTATCATCGGGGACTGTAGTGTGGCAGGCGGAGGAGAAGCGCCGGTTGCGGTGTTTGACCGACGCTATCGGGCTCGATATGGAAAGTGCCGCATTGGCGGGGATAGCGCAGGAACGAGGTCTGCCGATGGCGATCGTACGGACAGTTTCCGATCTGGCAGATGAAGACCTTCCTCTTGACTTCAATCTCTTTCTCAGGCCCACTGGCTGGGCCAAAGGTATGCAATCGATTATGATCTCTCCCTCAAGTGTTGCGGGACTGAATCGGCTGCGAAAGCAGAGTCGGGTGGCGGCGGATCGGTTGACAGAATGGTTCCAGCGCTATGCAGAAACAAGCAGTGACTCTTTTCGGCTTCCCAGGTAACTGATGACAAACGTAATTGAACAGCTGGGTGCGTGGGCCGTCATGCGCATACAGGAGATGGGGCGCATGCTGCTGTTTGTGCTGTCGGCGTTTGCCTGGCTGATGCGGCCTCCGTTTCGATTCCATCAAATTATGAAACAGCTCCATTTTATCGGGTATCGATCCACGTTTGTCGTCGTGCTCACTGCGGGGTTTACAGGAATGGTGCTGGCGCTCCAAGGCTATTACAGCTTGCGGAAATTCGGTTCCGAGGGGTTGCTGGGCTCCGCGGTGGCGTTGAGTATGATTCGGGAGTTGGGGCCGGTGTTGGCCGCGTTGATGGTGACCGCGCGGGCGGGATCAGCCATGACCGCTGAGATCGGCATCATGCGGATTACGGAACAGATCGATGCGCTCGATACCATGGCAATCAATCCACGGCAATATCTGATCGCGCCGAAATTGGTGGCCGGCATACTCGGAGTACCGTTGCTCGTGGCCCTCTTCGATGTGGTCGGGATCTATGGCGGCTCCCTCGTCGGGGTAGACTTATTGGGAGTGAGCGAAGGAGCCTATTGGAATTCGGTCGAATCGGCGGTGGAATGGAAAGACGTCTATGGCGGCATTCTCAAGTCGGTGTGCTTTGGGCTGATCGTCAGTTGGGTCTGCTGCTACAAAGGGTTCTATACGAGGCAAAGCGCCGAGGGGCTTGGAAGCGCGACGACGGAGGCGGTGGTCTTGTCATCGGTGCTCATCCTCGTAGGGGATTATGTATTGACCTCGGTGCTCTTATAATAATTCGTCGAAGGTCATCAAGCCTGAAAGTCAACAATCGTTTAGCAGACACTTCGACTTGACGACTTTCAGACTTTGCGACTTGTTGGATATGATTAAGCTGGTCGGTGTCGAAAAGACGTTGGGTGGGCAGCCGGTGTTGCAAGGCATCGATCTCTCGATTCCTGTCGGCAAACTCACGACCATTATCGGTGGCAGCGGATCGGGAAAGAGCGTGCTCCTCAAGCACATGATCGGGCTCATGCAGCCGGATCGTGGCGAGGTGTGGGTTGGCGACATAGAGATCTCCAGGCTGTCGGGCACGCCCTTGAACAATGTGCGGAAACAGTTTGCGATGCTCTTTCAAGGCGCTGCGTTGTTCGACTCGTTGTCGGTCTTCGAAAACGTGGCATTCCCATTGCGTGAGAAATTGCGTATGAAGGGCCCTGAGGTGGGGCGACGAGTCGAGGAGAAGCTGGAGGAAGTCGGGTTGACGGGGATGGGGCACAAGTTTCCTGCTGAGTTGAGCGGTGGGATGCGAAAGCGGGCTGGATTGGCACGCGCACTAGTCATGGAACCGGAGATTATTCTCTTCGATGAGCCGACAACAGGGTTGGACCCGTTAATGGCAAAATCAATTCATGATTTGATCGTCACGATGCACCGGCGGTTTGGTTTCACGGCAGTGATGGTCAGCCATGAAATTCCTGAGATCTTCGGGATTTCCGATTGGGTGGCGATGCTTCGGAAGGGCAAGATTGCCTTGATGGCCACAGCCGCTGAGTTCCAGCGGACCACCGATCCTGAGATTCAAGAATTCATTTCAGTCGGTGGGACTGTGGCGCTGCCTGGATCACTCGTTAGCCCGCATTGTTCATGACGGTTCGTTGCGAAATGCCGAAACGGCGCGCGACAAGCGCGAAGAGCGAGACTCGCGTGACGTGTTCGCCCTGTTCTGCCTAGTCGCGCTTTTCTCGCAAGGCTCGCCCGTCTGCTTGAGTCGTGGATCGGCGATTGCAGTAGAAGCGCTGATGAATAATACGGGCTGGTGAGAGGGGAGTACCAAGGATGGAAAAAACCAAGTTGGAGCTGGTGGTCGGCGTATTTGTGTTCATCGGCCTGGTGTGTCTCGGGTATCTGTCGATCAAGCTGGGGAAACTCGAGCTGGTCGGCGGCAGCGTGTACGAAGTCGAGGCGCAGTTCAACAGCGCGTCAGGGCTCAAGCCGGGCTCGACGGTCGAAATTGCCGGTGTCGAAGTCGGCAGGGTCCGAGGGATTACACTCATTGAGGATCGCGCGAAGGTAAAACTGGCGGTCAACAACACGGTCAAGCTCTATACGGACACCATTGCATCCATCAAGACGCGGGGCATCATTGGAGAGAAATTCTTGGCTCTGTCTCCTGGAGGGGGCGGCGATCTACTGAAGCCGGGGGATACGATACGCGATACCGAATCGGGCCTCGATCTTGAAGAGTTGGTGAGTCAGTATGTTCATGGCAAAGTAAACTGACAACCCGATGACGCAGAGAAGCGGGAGTAGATAGGCAGGGGGATAAACTATTGTGGCGCGTCGGGTATGGCGGGTGCGGAGAACGACTTTTTCAGCATCCTGATAGAGGAGGATACATGGAGATCACAAGATCTGCCTTGCCACAAGGACAGAAATGGAGTTGGAGTGGGGTTGTGAGCGGGGTGGCCTGTCTGCTGTTGTTGCTTGGCGGAGTGACTGTCCAGCCGGCAGTGGCGGGTGGTGCGACCGAGGCCATGAAAAGTACCATTGACGAAGTGCTCGCAATCATTCGGGACAAGGATCTCAAACAGCCGGGAAGGGCTGAAGAACGCCGGCAACGATTGGAGCAGGTCGTCGGGGATCGGTTCGACTATGAGGAAATGTCGAGACGGTCGCTTGGGGCTCCTTGGAATACGCTGTCCGATAAAGACAAACAAGAATTCGTGACGTTGTTTAAGACGCTCTTGACCAATTCCTACGCCGATAAGATTGAATCCTATTCCGGAGAAGGTGTGCAGTTTATCAATGAACGGGTGGAGAAAGATTATGCCGAAGTCAGGACAAAGGTGTTGACCGGCAAAGTCGAAATTCCGCTCGACTACCGCTTGCTCAACAAGGGTACTGATTGGCGGGTGTATGACGTGGTGGTGGACGGTGTCAGCTTAGTCAATAATTACCGGGGGCAGTTTTCTAAGATCCTCCGTTCTTCAACCCACGCCGACTTAGTGGACCAGCTTCGCAAGAAATCCGACAAGATTAAAGCCCAGTAACGCTCTCCAGGAACTTCATGACAAGCCTGCCTGGTCTCATCGCCGCTGTCCTTGTGTTCCTTGCGGCGAGTGTCATCGCGCTGCCGGAACATGCGGGAGCCGACGTCCAGTATTTCCCGGTTCCTGCCGTGTCCACCAGCAAGAATGATGGGAACGAGGCCGGGTTGATCGTCCCGTTTCTGAAGACTGACTCTGATGGAGAGCTCAAGTACCTCGTCGCTCCGATGATCGTGCATAACTCCATCGTGGGGACGCGAGGCTCGCTCAATGTGTTTCGATATGAGCCGGGGGGCCGTGAAACTCGGTTTATCGGATCCTATACGGAGCGGATCGAGCGCAGACTGACATTCAGTTACACCGATCCTGCCTTTAGTCAGGGGCGCTACTCCTTGAGCTTCGGTGCTTCGTATTTCAAAAATGCTACCGCTCGATTTTTTGGCTTAGGGCAAGAGACGTTAGAGGCAGCGGAAACGAACTATACCGACGTTGAAACCCGGGCGAACTGGCGGTTCGGGGTCCATGTGAATGAGGTGACGCAGATTTCAGTTGGTCAACGATTTCGCCAAGTGAGTCTGCAGACAGGCGCAACGGATCTTCCATTTACGGGCGACCAGTTTTCTACCGTTGACGGCGTTCAAGGCGAAACGTTCATTCTCGGACACCGCGCGACGTTCTATTACGATACGCGGAACAACCTCATCTCGCCGACCGACGGAATGGCCGTGACGGCCTATGCTGAAGTGAACCAGAATATCCGCAACGGCGATCATCCCATTTATTCCCGCTATGAACTCGAGGCCAAAAAACTGTTCCCAAGTGAGTCGAAGCGCGCGATTCTTATCGTGCGGGCGAACCTTCAGGCGACAATCGGGGATCAAGTGCCCTTTTTCGAGCAAAGCTCATTGGGCGGGCAAAACAATCTGCGTGGATTCGGCGTCGATCGTTTCATCGATAAGAATCTCGTGGCACTGAGTATCGAGGAGCGCATTCATCTGATGCGCGCAAAGATTGCAGGCGCCACCGCGGATTTCGAGATCGCACCGTTCTTGGACACCGGTCAAGTGTTCAATGACTACAGGGACGTCACCTTTCGGAATTACCGCATGACCCCGGGTATCGGATTCCGTGGAATCGTTCGACCCAATGTCGTCGGACGGGTCGACTACGGTTATAGCCGGGAAGGGGGCGCGATTTTTGCGGGGCTGGACTTCCCCTATTGATGGGCAGCGCGTCAGGTTTGCAGAGCATGATTTTTTATCGAGTTGTTTTCGCCGTACTCCTCATCTCCGTTTCTTTTCTACCTGCACTGGTTCGGGCCGAGGGGTTCGGCCCGTTTCCTGTCAGAAATTTCCAGCCGATCCAACAGTTGGTTTTGAGCATGCCGGGAGATCGTGCCGCCGTGTTGAAGAAGGGCGTGCTGGATGTTCGATTGGAACTCGCGAATACCTCCAGTATTTTTAACGATACCGGCTCGCAAGCCAGCGTGACGATGAAATTTGAAACCCTTCGGTCCGGTCTATTTCTCCGGTACGGAGCGACGGAGCGATGGGAATTTGCCGTGGAAGTGCCCGTACTCTATCGCTATGGCGGTTTCATGGAGGGATCTATCGAGGCAGTTGAACGGGCAACGACCGGCTTGGCGCCGGCTCGAAGCGCACTGAGCCAGACGCGCTATGCATTCAACATCTCACGCGGAGGAAACACTATTGCGAGCGGAAGCGAGGATGCCGTTGGATTGGGCGACAGCACGGTGATGAGCAAGTACCAAGTGCTGTCGGAGACTGCGTCGATGCCGACGGTGTCGGTTCGTACGGCGCTCAAAATTCCCACGGGGGATACAGCGCAATTCTTCGGAAGTGGCAGCCCTGATATCGGGTTTGGGTTGGCGGCTGAAAAAGGATTTGTCGGTCGATGGGTGCTCTATGGCAACCTCAACGGAGTGATCCCAACCGGACGGATAGCGGGAATATCTCTCCAGCCGACGATTTCCGGGCTTATCGCTGTGGAGTATTTGTGGTCGGATAATTTTTCCCTCACGGCACACCTCAATTATTACTCCACACCGTTTCGTGGTGTGGGCACACGAGTGCTGGATAACGGCGTAGCCGAATCGGCGGTGGGGTTCAGCTACCGTCTCATGCCACATCTCTTGTGGCAAGTCTACGGGATCGAAAACCTCGACTTCATTACCGGGAGCGCGGCAGACTTCACGCTCGCGACATTACTGACCCACCGATTCGAGTCATAGGCGATCTGGGAAATTCGATGAAAGCTGGCTAACCCCTTGACATCATGGAACTCCCATGTGAAACTGACCGGTGCAAGCGTCTCAACTTCCACAGGGCTTCGCCAGTACTTACCTACGCCCAGCTCATCCTCGTTGGTACAGGCGTACGGATTGACGCAAAGGAGCATTTGCCATGTCGATTTTGAAAACCATTCAAAGCCCGGCTGATCTGAAGCGGTTGTCACCGACACAGTTTCCTGCTTTGTGCCAGGAGCTGCGGGAACAGATTATCGATGTAGTGTCCAACGTCGGAGGGCACCTCGCCTCAAACCTCGGAGTGATTGAACTTACGGTGGCATTGCACTATCTGCTCAATTCCCCCAAGGATAAGATCGTATGGGACACGAGCAATCAAGCCTATGCGCATAAACTACTCACCGGACGTCGGGAACGGTTTCATACGCTTCGACAGTACGGGGGGCTGAGCGGGTTCACCAAACGTGAAGAGAGCAATCACGATACGTTCAACGCAGGCCATGCGGGAACCGGCGTATCCGCGGCTTACGGTATAGTCGAGGCGCGTGAGCAGTTGAAACAGCGACATAAGGTCGTCTGCATTGTCGGCGACGGCGCCATGACGGCCGGCATGACGCTGGAAGGCCTGCACCATGCTGGAGGGCTGGGGAAAGACTTCCTGGTCATTCTGAACGACAATCAAATGTCCATCTCGAAGAATGTGGGGGCCATTTCCTCCTATTTGAACCGGACCTTCACCGGCGAGTTTTATGGCAAGATGCGGGAGGAAACAGGACAGCTGTTGAGGAAGATTCCCCATATTGGATCAGATGTGCAGAAGTGGGCTCGCCGGGCCGAAGAGTTGGCCAAGGGAGCGATCCTCCCCGGGCTGCTTTTCGAAGAGCTTGGGTTCACGTATACGGGGCCGATCGACGGACATAACTTCGAGCATCTGCTGCCCACCTTGGACAATGTACTGAAGATGAAGGGGCCGGTGTTGCTCCATGTCATTACGAAAAAAGGGCTGGGCTATGAGCCTGCGGTGAAGAATCCGGTATGGTTCCATGCCTGCCCGCCTTTTGTTCGGGAAACAGGGGCGCCGGCGAAGAAAGCGGCGCGGCCGTCCTATACGCAGATTGCCATTGAATCGTTGGTGAAGCTGGCCCGAGCGGATAAGCGGATCGTCGCAATCACCGCGGCGATGTGCGAGGGGACCGGTCTCAATATTTTCGAAAAAGAGTTTCCGGACCGGATTTACGATGTGGGGATTGCCGAACAACATGCGGTGACATTCGCTGCGGGTCTCGCGACGCAGGGACTCCGTCCGGTGGTGGCGATGTATGCCACATTTCTACAGCGTGCATACGACCAAGTGGTTCACGATGTCGCCACGCAAAATCTGCCCGTGACCTTTTGCATCGATCGGGGTGGACTGGTTGCGGAAGACGGGACGACGCACCACGGCGCATTCGATTTTGCGTATCTGCGCCATATGCCGAACATGGTCGTCATGGCCCCAAAGGATGAAAATGAGTTGCAGCATATGCTGAAAACCTGTGTCCAGTATGACGGACCTGCCTCGGTGCGGTATCCCCGCGGATTGAGCCTGGGCGTGACCATGGATCAGGAGGCAAATGTCTTGCCGATCGGGAAGGGCGAGCTGTTGCGCGATGGTACGGAAGTGGCGATCGTCGCCATCGGCGTGCCGGTTTCACAGGCCGTGACGGCGGCAAAACGGCTTGAGGAAGAGGGTATTTCCACAGCGGTGGTGAATGCGCGTTTTGTGAAGCCACTGGATCAAGATTTAATCGTCGAGGTGGCGAAGCGCGTTCGATACGTGGTGACGGTTGAAGAAGGCAGCAAGATGGGCGGGTTCGGTTCAGCCGTGCTCGAAGCTCTGTCCGAAGGCGGCGTCACGCATGTGACGACGAAGGTTCTGGGGTTGCCCGATTGGTACATTGAGCAAGGACCGCAGGATTTCCTGCGAGAACGATATGGGTTGACGGCGGAAGGCATCTATCAGAGCGTGAAGGAACTCGTCGGCAAGACACCGATGTCCTCGCGCGAGGAATATACTCTGGCTTCCTCGACTGATCGGCTGCCGCACGGAGATGAACAGGGGAGCTGATCGGGGACGTGAAGCGTTAGGCGTCAAGCGGGTCTGGGTCCAATGCACATCACAAGACGAAAAACTCGGCAGATTCAAGTCGGCAAGGTCAAGATCGGCGGAGACGCGCCCGTGTCCGTGCAGTCGATGTGTTCGACCGACACGCGCGATACTGCGGCGACGATCGAGCAAATTCGCCAGCTGGAGGCTGCAGGGTGCGAAGTGATCCGTGTGGCTGTGCCGGACGACGAAGCGGCGGCGGTGCTGCCCAAGATCAAATCTGCGATGACCGTGCCGCTGATCGCGGATATTCATTTCGACCATCGGTTGGCATTGAAAGCGGCCGAGATTGTGGACTGCGTCAGGATCAATCCCGGTAATATCGGGGCCTGGTGGAAGGTCGAAGAGGTCATTAAGGCTGTGAACGAGCGAGGGATTCCATTGCGTGTCGGCGTCAATGGCGGGTCACTCGAGCGATCATTGCTGGATAAATACGGTTGGCCGTCTCCTGAAGCTTTGGCCGAATCGGCGCTCAATGCCGTCCATGCGTTGGAAGACGTGGGATTCACGAACATGAAGGTGTCGTTGAAGGCGTCGGATGTGCACCATGCGATCGATGCCTATTGGTTGTTTGCACACCAGTCCGACTATCCGTTGCACATCGGTATTACTGAGGCAGGAACGGCGATGACCGGGGCAGTCAAATCCACCATGGGCCTGGGCTATTTGCTCTCGCAAGGGATCGGCGACACCTTGCGCGTGTCGCTCGCTGCTGATCCGGTCGAAGAAGTGAAGGTGGGGTTCGAGATTTTGAAGTCACTCGAACTGCGTCATCGAGGAATCAATGTCATCGCTTGTCCGACCTGTGGCCGTGTGGAGATCGACGTCGTGAAGTTGGCCAATGAACTGGAAAAGAAGCTGGGCCATATCAAGACCCCGCTCAATGTGTCGGTCCTCGGTTGTGTCGTGAACGGTATCGGCGAAGGCAAGGAAGCGGATATTGGGATCGCCGGCGGCGAAGGCAAGGGGATCTTGTTCAAGAAAGGCAAGCTCGTCCGAAAGGTGCCGATCGAAGAGTTGATGGATACGCTGATTCAAGAGGTCGAGCTGATGGCCAAAGAAAAAGATGCCGAAGAGAATGGGGAGGCCGTGGCCCATTTGAACGAGGGGTGGGAATCGATGGACCCGCAATCGGATCAGCCTGCGACACTCGGAAAAGAAATTCCCGTACTGCCCAACCGATAATCACGCACCTACCGCCGTTTCTTCTCCGTTTCCTTCACCGTGCACGTTGAGATATAGGAACAAGGCCCGCTATAATGCGCGCGGGGCGCCGTACCCAAGTGGTTAAGGGAGCAGTCTGCAAAACTGCGATGCAGCGGTTCGACCCCGCTCGGCGCCTCCACAATTATCTCGTTCAAGATCAGTACCTTCCACGTTCAGACCATTTTTAGCTTCCGGTACCTCTTTGAGGCCACTCACGGTTTGGCTCACGATTGATCGATTTGAACTGACTCGTTCAGCATAGAGACTAGCCTGATTGACGGCTATCCTGAGATGAGCTGGCGACAGATGAGCATATCGCATCGTCATATATCGAATCGTTCAATGGGAAAATGAGGGCGCAGTTTCTCGACGGGGAACTGTTCTATACACTCAAGGAAGCGCAGATCATGACGGAACGCTGGCGGAGACACTACGACACGGTCCGTCCGCCCGGCAGTCTAGGAGGCCAGCCACCCGTTCCCGAAACCATCCAGCTTGCGAGCTGAAGACTAACATGATAGGTGGTACAACAACTCCCGGCTGGTCATTTTTCTATTCGCGTATTATTTGGCCCCGAACTCATGACGATGCTTAAAATTTACGCCTGGTGGATTCGGCGAAAGCATTTGTCTCCGCACTCCATTTTTGCTCTTCTACTAATCGGCGTCCTGCCATTAGCGACCTCTCACGCCGTCGCTGCTAGTACAAGCCGAACAGTCATCATTGAAGATTGGAACCACTCGGGGAGTGGATTGCTGCCTAGCGGCTGGAAATTAGAGGCGGGAAAATTCAACAATGGCACCGGAATTATAAGGCAAGGCGATTCGAAATTTCTAAAGATGGTCCCAGATGGGAAAGTATTGAGAATTTCTAAATCTATAAATATTGATCCTCAAAACTTTCCTGTTCTTGAACTCGACTTAAGGGATAAAACCTCGGAGCCTCCTGCGCTACGGGTTATTCTGACCTTTGACTCAGGTGTGCCATTCTTCGAGGACACCTTGGTATATACGTTAGGTGAAACTCACCCGTTCACTTTCCAAAATAAAGATCAGTGGGAAGGGTATTCTCGTAATATTTACAACGACTTTTTCGAAGGTTTTCCTCGAAAAAAAGAATTGCCAAAAATAATCAAGATTTCCCTTGAAGTGGAAATCAAGAGCCGGCCCAATAGTCCATTGATCGGAGAAATCGCATTCCGTGAAGATGAAGCACTTGAAAGAATTAATTACAAAGGAGCGCCACTTTCAGGGATATTTCCCCCCGGCACTATAATAATGAAGATGCCAAATGGAGAAGTTACTCCTCTCTATGATCTTCATGTTCAGGCTTGCAACCATCCACATTATCTAGATGGCAGTGGAAATCCAAAAGAAGGTTATGAGCTTCCAATAGTCTATAGTACAGAAATTGGATACGCTGCCAAAACGCTTAGTGATCTTGACACTTCGAAGGTACTCGCCGAGGCCCGCGCTTTAGGGGACAAACGCTTTCTAGAAATCGGCACGTCGCCTGACGGCAGCAGATTGGTGACCTCCAGGATCGAGTTCAAAAATTATACGATCACCAGGTTCAGAACTCAAAAAGTCCTCGAATGGAGTGTTGATAATCTTCTTGATCGTCAACAACCTTGCCTTGATCTTTTCAAAGACAACCTGGAATTGATTTTAGAGTCGCATATTGGAGAGGCAGAACGAATCAGTATAATCGGTGGCTCCGGTCAGGAAAGGCACCTAGAACTCCGACGACCGCTTACCATTATAACTTCCTCTATCCCGCTAACCACTCTTTATGGAAAAGCTACGAAACAGAAGCTTGTAAGGAAATATGGAGGAACTATTTTGGGGTCTTCGAAATCCTCTTCGTTAAAAGGAACATCACGGTCAGAAGACGAAAATCGTTTAACAGCGGAACTAGCAAAATTATATCCTCAGCGTAAGCTGGAAGTGATGTTTGGAGGTTCGCAATTTGTCATCCTTGGCCTTGACCAAGGTGTGAAGGCCTCTCCTTTTCTCGACAGTACCGACGTTAGGGATGCTGGCAAACTATTAGCCACCGTAATGACGGCTGATGATCCTCTGTCGTCGGTTTTGAAGGGACTCTATTTAGCGAAACCAGACGTCCTCCGTGATTTAAAGGAAGGTGAGCGTCTAATCGCAGTCTTGAATGAGGCGATAGCAGATTTTGATCTCCCGAACAGAGGAACGCTGCCGACAAACATTTTGGACATGCTAGCGGGTCTGCCTCAAAAGGAAAGGCGTGCGCGAATCAACCGGGCTATATTAGATGCTCGGTACAGAGATTTTATCCAAGATTATGTAGAGTCAGGTTTAAATGAGGCGGCATTGGACATACTCAATACGACACTTATTGAAGACACACAAGATGTCATACTTGATACCAAGGAAGATCTGGTAATTAAATGGACTAATAGCGACACGTTCAACGATGATCGTTATCTGTTTTACGAGTATTTTTTTGATGGAGCCAGAATTGATGGTCCATGCATCAGCGTTCACATCTCCAAGGACAATGTAATAGTTGACATAGTAGGGAAACCGCTTTTGTCATCCGATCTGGCTGCAATACGTGCACTCTACCGCTCTGGAGTTTCTCCTTTTAGTGCAAAATATGAAAATAGTTCTTTATCACCATACAAAAAGCGGTTGCCGGTATCGTGGCCGGTATATGTGCAGTGGCCGGTATTTATTAGGACAAATACAATGATTTGGCGACCCGCTTGGGGCCTGGTAGCTGAAGCTGAGGTCATAAAATCAAACAAAGCTAATACGAACTTTGATTTCTACACTGATGCCCTTACTCGCGACACACTTAATCATCCGCTCGAAGGTCCTTCTCCTTCATTTGCAAACGGTTCTGTAGTGGCTCAAGGAGTAGAAATCCAGTTGTTGCCGGCTGAGGCTCCAGATGAATGGTCCATGGGTGACAAGGGAGAACCTCGCGAAGCCGAAATCCATCTGTTTTTTGATAGCGCCGCCTTACCAACTTCCAGTGTCGCAGGCTCGTATGCATCGGACCTTCCATCAAGTGCCGAGCGAATAACGCAACGAAATGGACGTTGGAGTCATAATATTCCTGATGGACTTGCAGCAATCGCTAATTTGAGAAGGTCGTATAGATATTTTAGAAATAATTTAGGCTGGCATAAAAAGGATAGTGTTACAGGATCAAAGACCGACTATTTTAGTGATCCGTTGAAAATTTTGTACGAGCCAAAAAATTTAAATCTGCAGGGAAATGCTGCTTGGACGGGCGGTTATTTCGCCATAGGCAATCCTTCCATCGCTAACGATTTAAGCATATTGATGCATGAATACAGTCACTTTGTAATTAGCCAAATCGTCCGAAACGGTCGAGGCGTGAATTTCTGCACCGGGGAAAATGGCGAGATACCTGGAGCCATAGAAGAGTCCCTCGCTGACATCTTTTCAGTCCTAATGCGTATGTCAGTTCCGGGACCTCACGTCATCGGTAGTAGTGGAGAAGCATGGAAAATTGGGGAACTCGCCCTTGGAGTAGAAGCGCGCGATCTTAGGAATCCTGGAAAGTCAGGTTACAATCAAATCGATCCTCCCAGCATATTTAAAACCAAACATTATCCTCAACCGTCGGATGCGAGCAGCAAAGTAAATAGACCATGTATGGAGAAACAGAATACTCCTAACGGTGAAGAAACCTGGGACGGTGTAAATATCGCTCATATAAATAGCAGCATCCCCAATCTAGTGGCGACAAAATTAATCAGAGAAGATGAGAGGGACTTTTGGGCGGAAGTATATTTTGAGACTTTAAAACAACGCCGTCGCCAAGGTCGTATTTCGTACAAGCCAACATTTGAACAACTTGCTGCTGAAATGGTTACTGCGATTTCCATAGTGGGACCCAGATACTATGGTGACAACATTTCTGATTATAAATGCAAAGTAAGATCTGCCTGGCGACAGGTTGGAGTGTCGGTGGATCAATGTGAGTAGGACCTGTTTTCGCCCTCCTTGTTTTAATTGCCACCCAAGGATATTCTTCTGCACCGCCAAGCATTTCTATCTTTTATTCTCAACCTCAGACAGATGGTGGGTTCCAATTATGTTAGCTTTGTCTTACTAATAGAAACGGTCTAACGCTTAGAAAACTAACGTTATTAGGGAAACCATTGCAATAGCGAGGCTATGGAAAACTTCCATCTAATATTTTTTGATGCCTCCCGGAACCGAGGGGATATAACGAGGGTCAACATTCTCCCAGATCCCGTTATGAGCCGAGTTTACCCCCCAACCTCGCATGTAGAGGAGTGACAGGACCGGCTCGGTCTCGAGTCGCTGCATGCCCGTGACTCGTCCAACCACCGTCATTCGCGCCCATTGCCGATACTGGCGAGGGAATTGCTGCGTTGTCACCATCACCCAGTAGGAACCAGCCTCAGGACCATCCATGTCGATGGGAAGATAGGGTACATAATCTTGGTCCAGCGGCCGGTTCTTGACATGCAACCAGAGGTACTCTTCATTCTCTTCTTCTTCAACGATCGTTCCCCCCAATAGCACCACTTTCCCGCGATACATCTCCGGATGAGTGACCAGCGTGGTGAGCGTAGTGTCAGGTTCTGCCATCCGCACATAATGGCGAGGCACGTTGGCGCATCCCCAAAGAATGGCGGTCATGGTGATGGCCATTGTAAAACACACAGACCACCGTTGGAGCCAAGCGTACGGAGTCATACAGTGGTGTCCTTGGTTAGGTTATGTGCGCAGTGTAATGCCTGGCATGCTGCGGCTCTCACATCGCACTCGCGCAGCCGAGGCAAACGCGCTACGATGCCGGCCCCAAGACCTCTTTGAACATGCAACGCAGGTGGTGAAGGGCATAGGGGTCTCACCGCAGAGCGGCGTATTGTAGGAGGGATGAGAATTCAGGTGCAAGGGCCAAATGGGGATGGTGGTACTTCTCAGGAGCAGTCTTATTCGCTGACTATCATGGTTGGTGAGCATAAGGCGTTCAGCAGTCATAGATCATGCGGCTCGATGACCAGCTATAATTGATCTTGCGTTGTGGGTTGTGGTGTTTGGTCGTCAGAGGTCGTGATTGGCTGAGGCGTTCTGCAACACTGCAAAATCTCTCCTCCAATAGCCGATGGTGCCGTCTAAGGAAGGGATTGATAATGAACCGATGCCTTTTGTGGGCGAGCATAACATGATTGCGGGAGAGAATTGACGAGCAGAGAGACTGAGTGTTAGAATCGCAACGTTTACAACCTACTAGTCCGGTGGCCGCTCGCCGCCGTTACCGATATAGATCGAAAAGAAAGAGAGAGAGAGGAATGGCCGTTCCACTTTCCCAGATGGCTACTGTCACGAAGTATGTGCTTTCCAAGAAGTTGGGCGGGGTAAAGCGGTATCCGCTCGTGCTGATGTTGGAGCCCCTATTCCGTTGCAATTTGGCCTGTGCCGGCTGCGGAAAAATTCAATACCCGGATCATGTGCTGGATAAGCGGCTCACGCCGGAGCAGTGTTGGGCTGCGGCGGAGGAATGTGGAGCTCCGATCGTCAGTATTCCCGGCGGCGAACCGATGATCCATCCCGAGATGCCGAAGATTGTTCGTGGGCTTGTTGAGCAGGAGCGATATATCTATCTCTGCACCAATGCGATCTTGATGGAGCGAAAACTCGACGAGTATCAGCCTTCGAAGTTTCTGACGTTTAGTGTCCACATGGACGGCCTGAAAGACGAGCACGATTTGGCGGTCTGCCGAGACGGTGTCTATGACGTGGCGGTGAAGGCCATCAAGGCGGCGCTCAAACGAGGGCATCGGGTTACGACCAATACGACCCTCTTTGATGACGCGAATCCTGAGCGCGTGCGGAAGTTTTTCGATGCGATGATGGAACTCGGTGTCGAAGGCATGATGATTTCGCCGGGGTACAGTTACCAGAAGGCGCCGGATCAACAGCATTTTCTGAAGCGTGAGCGTACGAGGGAATTGTTTTCCCGCATTTTGGGCAATCCGAAGAAGGGATGGCAGTTCAATCAGTCGCCGCTGTTCTTGGATTTCTTGATGGGGAGGCGGGAATACGAATGCACGCCCTGGGGCAATCCGACCTATAACGTGTTCGGGTGGCAGAAGCCGTGCTATTTGCTCCAAGAAGGCTATGCGAAGACGTTCCGTGAGCTGATGGACAGCACGGAGTGGGATCACTACGGAACAGGGCGGAATGAGAAGTGTGCCGATTGCATGGTGCATTGCGGCTATGAACCGTCTGCGGTCGAGGATACGTTCGGCACACTGTCTGGGTTTGGCCGGACCGTCAAGCTGACGATGCTCCCTACCTCACGATGACGGGCTGCGTGAAGCGTCGTTCGTCTCTCGTTGTTCGCACGAAAGACACACGCTTCACGAGATACGCTTCACGTTTCACGACTTCTCAATGACCGATATCAAGAATCATAGTAATGGCGGTACAACGGGATCGCCCGAAGGCCGTGTATTTCAGCCGGCTTCGTTCGCTGATCTCGTAGAGGCGGTGGAGCTGGCGTTCGATTATCGTGGTGATGTCACGGTGTCATTGAAGTCCGGCGAATTCCTCAACGGGTATCTCTTCAATCGTCAGGTCAGCGGTTCCGACTCCTATCTTGAGATGTTCCCTTCCGAGAGTTCTGACGTGCGACACATTCGCTATGACCAGATTGCCGCGATCGCCTTTACCGGTTCGGATACGGCCACGGGGAAATCCTGGGAGGCCTGGATCGCCAAGAAAGATTCGGAGCGGCGAACTGAAGTAGAACGTATCGCAGCCGAAGCAAGAACCAGAGGAATCCTGTAAGTTTTCTACCTGCCGATCGCATCTCTTTTTTTCTTTTTCCCCCCACAAGCACATCGAGAACGGTTCTCTCCAAGTCTTTGAAAAAGGGCTCGTCTTTCTGTCCATTTGGGCGGTCAGTTCGTTGACAACCGGTAGGGGCTATGTTAAAAATTGCCCCTTAAAATTGACCGGTATGAGGAGCGATCACACGGTTGATTGTGTGAGGTGGATACGAGCGTTCGACAGCGGAAAGAGGTCAGTTCCGAGCACGTGAGGCCCAGAAAGATCGCACAGAGTCAGTCACGATGGCGGGCATGGATCCTAGCAATTGCAATATTGGGTGGTTTCCCCTCGGTCGTGTCTGCAACGCATGAAGCCGACCATCGGTTTACGGTGGAAGGGTTTGTTTGCGGGGCTGATGGGAAAAGCAGTGCGAACATCGATGTGCTCGTCAAGGACACAAAGATCTCCTACGGGCAGATTGTCAAGACCGATGGAGACGGATACTACAAGGCCGCGTTTCATCTTCATAACGATAATCTTGGCGATCCGCTGCTGATTGAAGCCAATGGGCAGCAGCAACAACAGAAAGTCTCGTTTGACCCGAAGGATTTGGAATCAGAGCGAATCATTCAGGTCAATTTTGGTACCGGCTGTATACAGGACAGGAGTAGCCCTCCTCTGTGGGTCTATCTAGGGTCTGGGGCTGTTGCGGCAGCAGTTGGCGGGTTTATCGGGTTCAAACTGATTCGTTCGTGGCGGAAACAGGAACAGAAACGAGGCAAGTCTCAGGGGAAGCGGAATAAATAATCGAAGCGGTCCGTGGGGCTGATGTGTACCTGCTGGATCGGTAACTCGAAGTGGCGGGGGAGTGCACGTGGCGTCACGGTATTCGTTAGGATCGGCGCTTTTACGGGGGGTACAATTCCTCCGATGAAAGCGTTTTTTTTGCTGCGAATGTGTGAGTCAATCGTCATGGATGTGGTCGAGAAAAAGGGAGTATCTGAAGGTTATGAAGCAGATGAAGGTTTCGCAACTGGTGGTGGTGTTAGGGTTAGGGTTTCTCATGGCGGCATGTGGAGGAGAAGGGGGAGGAGAGGGGCCGATCGTTGCGCCGCCTCCTGCCCCTGCTGAGTGGGCTGATAAACATATGCCGGCTGGTTGGTGGGCCGATGCGGCTAAACTGGAAGAAGGGCGGAAGCTCTACGTTGGCGAGACAAACCCCGATGTGAATTGTGGGAGTTGCCATGGCAAGGACGGCAAGCCGGCTAAGGCGGGCGCCCGTGACTTCCGCGTCAGTGAACGGATGAAGCTCTATTCCGATTCCGTGTGGGCTTGGCGGATTGCCGACGGGGTTCCCAATACGAAGATGAAGGCGTGGAAAAGTAAGCTATCGGACGAAGATATCTGGAAGCTGGTGTTGTTTGCGGCGAATTTCGGGATGCCTGGGAAGGGATGGGACGCTGAAACAAAGTCGTGGGTTGATACAGCGAGCGTCTCGTCTGCCCCAGCACCGGCGGGTAAGTAAGCGGTCTCATCCAGGAGCCTATGCGATAGCACTCCAAGAAGCCCCTCTTGCACTGAGCTTTCTGGTTGCCTATCGGTGGGTTCGCATCATGCTGGCCTAGGGTGCCATGCAAGGCCTGGATAAATGTATTGCTCCTATGGGCAGGACCAGATCTTCGTGTTGTCCCCGTCAGTTCTTGTCTCGGAGTCATTGCGCAGTTCACGGTGAAATGACATGTTCTGTACGACGCGCAATCTCTTGACGCCTAAGGACTCTGGCTACTGGGTATGAGTGCAGTGAAAAACGGGTATTGCGGAATCGAAGAAAAGGACAAGTCTCGGCCCTCTAGCGGTGAGCTGGCCATAAAGTAGAGAACGTATGAAGCAGGGCTCTCAACGTCGGTAGGCTCCGAGCGAAGAGGCACTTCGAAATATCATGAAAACGTGGCAGCGCGGCCTGGTGGCGGTATGTGCTCTTCTGGTCTTGTTCGGAGGAGTGGCCTATGCCCAAACTCCGGGCATGTCTACGGTGGAATTTCCCTATACGGGGAATCGGACCGCGGTATGGATTATCGCCCAGCTTCATACTCTGTTCGGGGCATTCATTCTCGGCGCTCCAATCTTTATTGTCATCTCAGAATGGCTGGGGTATCGGAAGCAAGATCTTCGGTACGATCGTTTAGCCAAAGAAGTGACGAAGGTGACGGTCATCCTCTTCAGCATGACCGCCCTCACCGGTGGCCTGTTTATTTTCGTGCTCCTCGCGACGTATCCGCAGTTTACCACCTGGTTCATTAATCAATTCTATCTCGTGTTCGCGGTTATCTACCCGCTGTTGTTCATCAGCGGGACCATCGTGCTGTACACATATTTCTATATGTGGGACGCCTGGAAGGGTGAGAAGAAGGGGCGTCATATCGCCCTTGGTGTGCTCTTGAATCTCATTTGTATGATCACGATGTTCGTGATCGATGGTCCGACCTCGTTCATGAATACGCCGCCGAAGGCGGAGGGGGTCTCGCCACAAGACTTCCTCGAAAGCGCGACCTTGTTGGACAAGATTTTCAACCAAAGCTGGATGCCGCTCAATCTTCACCGGATCGACGGGAACGTGGCGTTCGGAGGATTTGTGACGGGCATGATCGCCGCCTACATGTATATGGGGGCGAAAAGTCAGGAAGAACGGGCCTACTACGATTGGATGGGTTTTGTCGGGAATCTGATCGCTGTGGGCGCGACGCTGTTTCAGCCCTTCACGGGATTACTCTTGGCGTACGAGATGTGCGATTACGACTTTTCGTTCTGTCCATACATGATGGCCGACCAGCTCTCGATGTTTTTCGAAATGCAGGGCGCGACGATCGGGCTTATGTTCTTGGCTATTAACTATTACGTCTGGCTCAGTCTGAAGCGTATTGAAGGGGCTGAAAATGTCCGGATGACGGTCCTGGCTCCTATTGTGATGGTGGCGTTTCCCTTTGTCATGATGGTGGTGATGAATTACTACTGGATTCCCGACCCGACGTCGCTGGCGTTCCTCCTTCCGTTGGCCCTGGCGCCGTTCGTTCTAGGCCGGTTCATTCCGTTTACTGTCTCTGCACGGACTGTGATTAAAATCGGCTTTTTGATGGCGGTCGTGAGCGATGCGATCTGGCTTACCCCCCACGGATTTGCGGCTACCGGCGCCAAGATGGTGGCGGAGGTGGAGCTGCCGGAGGCTTGGGGTTTCCTGGCGGGGATGCCGGGTAAACTTTCTGCGGTGTTCACGCTGGTATTCGTCACGGTTGTCAACTATGTCATCTATAACCGGGCCATCAAGCAAGGCACAATTGTCTGGGGAAAAATCGATTTCGCCGCTCAGTTCGTCCTGATCTTCCTCGCCTTCACCTCAATCTGGACAATGGGCTTGATGGGCGCAGTCCGTTCGCTGGTGCGGAAGTATTTTCACACCTACAATCTGATGCCTGACTTCAGCGCAGAGTCCTTCACGCCGACGCTGTCGTATTCTGCCTGGTGGATTACGGGGATTACCGTCACCTTTTTCACAGTTGTCAGTTTTGCCGTTGTCGTGGCCCTTCGGCCTTCCGGTTCGAAGGTGCCCGTGCCCGACTCGAAGGTATCCGTACCCGAAGGCAGACCTGTTCCCGCCAGAGCTAAGTAATTGGGGAGCAGCACTGTCTACGGACAGGTTGCGAAGAACAATAGTCGTACGCTAGAGCTTCACTGGTCCGCGCGATCGGGATATCAGGCGAACGCCATCGTGGAGGATGGCTCAAGTCATGCTTCTCACCCGCCCGACCCCGGCGCGTCAAGACGCGCCCGTTCCGTGGGCAAGGCCATAGCGGGCGAGAAGTCGAGGCGCACGCTTCGATATTGATGAGATCCAGAACGATGCGAGAATGCGGCATGGGAAAAGGCGCGTCCCTGAACAAAGAGATCGTCTTTGGCAGCCTCAGGGCGGGCGGTGAAGTGGTGGTTGGGGTCTGGCAAATGGGCCGTGAGACTGTTTCAGCATCCTGCTAAGGGTAAAAACTCTGCATGGGGAATGTGATTAAAAAGTTAGCGATCGGTCTGGCGGTGGGTGCTGCGCTTTTCGGTCTTGCGAGAGCGCTCGAGTTTCCCCTCGTATTCCAGATCATGTTCTTCAGTAACGCGATGTTTGGGGCTGCCGTCTTCATGTTGTTGGACGCGCCGTCGGTCAAGACTATGAGCGGGGTGAAGTCCGTGATCGCCGTCGTGGTGTTCTACATCGTGCTGTGCACGGTGTACATTTCCGGCGCTTCAATATGGCCGCAATTTGATCCTGAAGATGAAAAAGGGAAGATCGCCAAGATCTTGGGGCCCAAGAGGGCCGCGACTGAACAGGGAAAAGCCGAGGAGTTGATTGCGCGTGCGAAGGCGCTTGATGAGCAGGTGAAAGCGTTAGAAATCATGCTCAAGTCGCTGAATGTCGATCAGGTCACGAAAGGGCCGACGATCGGCGATCCTCCTCCGGTCACGGCCAGCGTGCCAACCGGGGACTTTATGAAGCTGGGTGAAGAGCAGTGGCAGTTGCAAGAATGTTACAACTGTCACAAGTTGAAGGGTGAGGGCGGGAAGAAGCGCGGTCCGGAGTTAGACAACATCGGCTCGTATCTCACGGTCGCCGAGATTAAGCAGAAAATTCTCGACCCCAAGAGCTTTATGGCGACAGGGTTCGAACAAGAGTGGGAGAAGGGCAAGATGCCGGACAAGTTTAAAGACGTCATGGAGGACAGCGACGTCACGGCACTCGCTTCCTGGCTGCATACATTTAAAAATACATCCGTGAACACGCCGAAGCCGATCAAGAAGAAGTAGCATGCAGCCTCAACTGAAGTCGAAAGTCCGCTGTGCGGATCGAGAAGTTGGAGAGGTGTCCAAGATCATCATGGACCCGCTCTCCCATGAGGTCAGCCATCTCGTCGTGTCGATGAACGGTGCGGGAGAGCGGCAAGTGCCGATGGTCGCGGTGCAGGCCGTGGCAGAGGATCTGATACAGCTGCGGTCGTCCTCGTCCGAAGTCCTGGGCTTGCCTCCCTTCAATCGTGACGACTATGTCACGCTGCATGAAGTGGAAATCCCTGGCCTTGAGCGGCACATTCACGTCACGCCGGGCGAAGTCCTGGTCCCGTTCCCTGAGTTGGAGCGGAACGTCAAGCGGCGAACGTTTTTCGCAAACTTGACCTATGTGGTGGGGCTGTTTATCGGATTGCCACTGGTCTTTCCCGTGCTGAAGTTCTTGATGAAGCCGATGTATGCGCCGTTGGACAACGGATGGTTGAAGGTCGGCAATATCGGGAAGGTGAAGGCGGACGATGCCGGGACCCAGTTCCAATTCAAGCGCAAGGTCAAAGAGGCCTATATGCCTGAATCCGAGATCGAGAAGAACGTGTGGCTCGTCAAGGCGACTCCTGCGGTGTTGGAAAAAGTGTATCAAGGGAAGGATATGGAGTTCCGGGACGAGGGCGGGAAAGCGATTTGGACCAATAAGAAGGATATACCCTATCTTGCATTTTCCGGCAAATGTCCCCATCTCGGTTGCGCCTTTAAATGGCGGAAACACAAGGTGCTTGGGCAGGTCTTCCTCTGCCCCTGCCACTTGAGCATTTACGATGCGTCCGGTCAGGTGCTGGATGGCCCCGCTCCCCGCCCTCTCGATTTGCTGCCGATTCAGGTGTCCGCGAACGGCGAAGTACAAATCATCGATATGGAATTCAAGGCCGGGACGAAGTCCCAAACGCGGATCGTTTAGATGAGCCAGACTCCTTCTGCCGGCGCGCAGCCAACCGTCGTTGAAAAAGTCTTCGACTTTGTCGATGAGCGAGTCGGGCTGAAGCTCCTGACAGCCAAGATGCTCAATGAGTCGGTTCCTGGCGGCTCTCGTTGGGCCTACGTCTTCGGATCAATCCTGCTATTTATCTTCATCATGCAGGCGGTTACGGGCGTGCTGCTGATGTTCTACTACGTGCCTACCGCCGACCACGCCTACGCCAGTACTCAATATATTCTTCATGACGTCGACTACGGCTGGTTCCTGCTGAGTTACCATTTCTGGGGCTCTTCAGCCATGGTGGTGTGTGTGTTTGCGCATATGTCCCAAGTCTTTCTTTGGGGTGCGTATAAGAAACCTCGTGAACTTATTTGGGTGGTCGGGTTAGTACTCTTCGCTCTCGTTATGGGGTTCGGTTTCACGGGCTATCTGCTTCCGTGGGACCAGCGAGCCTATTGGGCCACGACGGTCGGCGTTGAGATTATCGATAAGATACCGGTGATGGGCGACTTTCTGGCACGCTTCCTCAAGGGAGGTCCAACCCCCGGGCAGATGACCTTGAGCCGGTTCTTCGTCATTCATGTCATGATCCTTCCCGCAGCTCTGATTGCTCTGGCCGGATTGCATCTCTTCCTGTTTCGATGCGCGGGACCGGCAGGTCCATTCCGGGGTACGCCGACAGAGCTGAAGGCAAAGACCGACTACTTTTTCCCACGGCAGATTTGGAAGGACGTGGTCGGGATGGCGGTGGTCTTTGCCTGTATCAGCGTGCTGGCGTTCTGGGAGCCGGTGGTCTTGCTGGACGAGGCGACACCTGATCCAGGCGATTATCACCCGGAGCCGGAATGGTACTTCTTGTTCATATTCCAGCATCTGCGTCTGAAGATGTTTTCCGGACAATTTGGACAGTTTCTCGGTTCGATGGCGCTTCCCGGAGCCCTTGGGGTCATGCTGCTATTGTTGCCCTTCTTTGACCGCGACCCGGAGCGGAATATCTTCAAGCGCCCGCTTGCCCTGATCGGGTGGGTGGTGCTTACGGCGTCGATCCTCCTTTTCACTGTTTCGGCCATCATCAATCGAGAGTTTTTAGATTAGGGTGAGTCAATGCTGAACGATACGTATACATCCGGACCCACTGTCGTTCATCACGTCTCGTTCTGTGTTCACTGTCCGGTACGTGCATGAACGATCATATGTCCCCTTTGAAGCTCGGGTTTGGTATTCTCTGGCCCGCCTTTTGGACCGGTTTGCCGATCAAGCTTGTCTTCGTCGTACTCTTTTTGGCATTCGGGATCATAGATTTTGAAAGCAGAATCGCGTTCGCATTCTTGATGCTCCTGGCAAGTCCGGTCACGGTGTTTGCGCTTCCCACAATCACGATGGGATTGGACTCGCACATCGGTGAAGGCGTCGGCATTGCGGTGCTATTCATACTGGCGGTTCCGATCGATATGTGGGCGCTCGGGGTCGTGGGACGGACATTTTTCCTCGAACGGTTGCGGCGCGAACCGCCGGATAGGTTGGGGGTGACGCTGTGGTGGAAATGCGCGCTGGTCGGCGCCATCTTTGTGCCGATCCTTTGGGCAGTTGAGAGTGCGATCACGAAAGGCGGGATCTCGGCGGTCCATTCGATCATTGCATCGGGTCCGCTGGAGGGCATCCCTGTAGCGGAACGGATCAGCATTGAATTGACCCTCTGGGGCACGGTATCCACAGTGGTGCTTCTGTTGTTGCTCGTCGTTGGTTTCTCGCTCGCAGGACGGGTGATCCGAGGCACAGTGGAGTCGGCCGGCCATGCGTCGGAGAATTATCAAGGGCTGATTACTCGTTGGGATTTGATGCGGGTACCGGGCGATCAGGGTTTAATGCTGACCGCATTATCCTGTCTGGCCGTTCTGATGTCGGTCCTGTTCTGGTCTTCTCTTCCGGTGTTTACCCCCCATCCGCACGATTGTTGCCGGCAGCCTGAAGTGAAAGCCACGCCCGCATTCAAACCTCTTGAGACACTGAATAAAGACGAAAAAATGATCGCGCATCTTGCGGCGCAGGTCGAAATGCTGGTAGAACAGCGGGCGAAAATCCAACTGGAGAAAGAACGGGGCAAGAAAAAAGGCAAGGAGGCGGGCGAAAGCATAGTGGAAGCGCCGGAAGAGACGGAACCGGCTCAGCCTTCCGCCGCGAACCAGTAACATGGGAGATGATGAGGTGAGGGCAATGCGATATCAGGGTGGATGGATTCAGAGGCTGCTCCGTAACGGGAGCGGGCACGGAGGAACGCTCTTGGGGCTTGTGATAGCAGCAGGCCTCCTCAGCCTTCCCGCGCTGGTTTTTGGGCAAGACGTCGCACCGGCCGCTCCGACGGAGTATCGCGATATTCCCTACGTCGGCAGCCGCAATGTCATCTGGGTTGTGGCACAGCTCCATTTGCTGCTTGCGGGATTCGTGCTGGGTGTGCCGATGTTTGCCTGGGTCTGCGAAGTCGTGGCCTGGAGGGGTGGCGAAAAGCGCTATGACAAACTTGCCAAGGAATTCACCAAGCTCCTGACATCCGCGTATTCCACCACCGCGCTCTTCGGTGGCATCTTATTGTTCCTGCTGATCGCGTTTTACCCCAAGCTGATGAACTATCTGACCGATATTTTCTTCCCGTCGTTTATTGTCTATTGCATCCTGTTCCTGGTCGAGACCGCGACGCTGTATCTCTACTGGTATGGCTGGGACGCCATGCAGTACGGCGGCAAGAAGACCTTTCATATTTTTCTCGGTCTCCTGCTCAACTTCTTTGCGTTTTTTATCATGATCATACCGAACTCCTGGGCCACGTTCCAGGCCAGTCCCGTCGTGATTGCTGAGGGGACGGATATGGCGCGGGCCTGGGCCGCGACATGGAATCCGACCTGGTGGCCGGTGAATATTCACCGGATCATCGCCAACGTGGTGCTGGGCGGTTATATCTGCGGCGCCTACGCCGGGATTCGCTATCTGTCCGCCAAAACCCCGGAAGAGAAGGATCACTACGACTGGATGGGCTATGTCGGAAACTTCATCGGGGTATTCGGTCTGTTGTCGCTCCCATTTGCAGGTTACTGGCTCATGCGGGAAATCTACCAATACAATCAGCAGATGGGCATCACGCTGATGGGCGGCTTCCTGTCATGGCTTTTCATCTTACAAGCCATGCTCATCGGGGTGCTCTTTCTCGGGTCGAACTATTATTTCTGGCTGGGGATCACGTATCGCATTCCTGGTTCTGCGTTGAAGTATCGGAAGCCGATGTTGGCGATGTTGGTGGCACTCCTGCTATGCCTGGCTGTCTGGATGACTCCTCATTCGCTCGTGGCGAGTTTGGAAGAGGCGGCAAAGATGGGAGGAAGCCACCATCCGCTTCTGGGAGTCCTCGGTGTGATGTCGGCAAAAATGACCGTATCGAACTTGATGATTCTCGTGACGTTCATGAGCTTCATCATGTATTGGCGTGCCGGTAAGCAGGATACGGCCGGCTGGGCGAGGATCGGCAAAGCGATCATGGGCGCCGTGCTGGTCCTCGCCAGTATAGGAGTGATCGTCCTTGGCGTGTGGGGGTATTTCGTTCCCGCAATCATTCGCATCAATTACTTCTCAACGTCGCAGGTATTGATCGTGATCGGGGTCATGTTGACGATCACGCCGCTGACGGCTTTGCTGCTCAAGAGTGCCAAGACTACGACAGAGATGGTCTGGGGCAAGATGCCGCCGCGCGCCGGGTACTCTCTCGTCCTCAATGCAATCATGGTCATTCTTCTCATGACGCTGATGGGGTACGCACGGTCGTCCTCTCGTGTCCATTGGCATGTCTATGGCGTGCTCCGCGATACGTCGCAATACGCATTTTCACCGGCACTCGGCTATGCGTCCGGGATCATGTCCTTGTGCACCTTCTTTTTCTGCATGATTGTCGCGTTCATTTTCTGGGTGGCCACGATGGGCGACAAGGCAAAGGGGGCTACTGAGTCGAAGAAGGCAGAGTTGCCCCATGGCATGCCGGCGATGGCCGGCGCATCGAGCGCGCTCGATGGACCAAAGGCGCCCAAGTTCTGAGTTTTGAGTCGTCACTCAGGACTCAGCACTCAGAACTTCTAATTACCCGAAGGGGATATATGAGCGAAGTAGCCAGACTGCAATTGATTTGTCTCTCGGTGGTGGGATGCGGGATCCTGATCCTGCTCTTTATTCGATCCGTGTTCCCTCGGGTCATTGGATTCGTCGCGATTGTGCTCGGCATCTTCATGCTCACGTCGTTGTCGATTCCGCAGATGGCGTCGCTACCGCCGGTTGAAGAGAAGTTCGACATTGCCACGGTAAAAACCCCGACCGACCTGGCGGCGATTGGACAGAAGATTTTCTTTAGTAAGGGCCAATGCGCGCTGTGCCACACGATCGGCCCAAGCGAATCGGCCCGTTGCCCTGACTTGAAGGGGATCGGGGCTAAGCTGACCCGTGAGTTCCTCTATGAAAGTATGACGCAGCCTCAGGCCTATATTTATCAGGATTATCGCCATGAAGGTCTGCCGAAGATGTATCCTGCCGAGATGCCCGCCATCAATAAGAACCCGATCGGGCTGTCCAGGAACGAGATTCTCTCGGTCATCGCATTCCTGCAGCAGATGAGCGGCGAACCGATTTCTATCAATCCATCTGAACTGGACGTGCCGGGACAGGCGCCTGCAACTCCGGTGAAGGCAGCTCAGTCCAGTCCAGCAGTGGCCGTGGCGCAAGCGCATTGAGGAGGAACGTATGGGGCCGTTGATCAAGCTGATCCTGTTGAACGTCATCACCTATTTGATTTTGAAATTTGTCGTGCCCATTATCCCAGGTTCGGCGCCGCTCCCGGCAAGCTTGGTGTTTCTGTACCTGCTCTTGACGACGTCGGGGTTTCTTATCCTTGCCACAGTGAGCGCGGAATCTAAAGAGGAGTTTTGGGGGCCGCTTCAACGTTTCCTGACGGGAGAGGGTATTGGCGGGCTGCAAGCATTACGTTGGGCCGTCTTGATTTTGTTCCCTTTACTGGTTGGCTGGCAAACCTACAATAGTACGGCGGTCAGCGATGCGCCTCCTGGCGAAAACAGGACCATTCATCCGGCTCCGCCAGGTGAATATGCCGGCTTGTCGAATCCAGTTCCAAAGACACCTGAAACGATCCAGCAGGGGAAGGGATTCTATGCGGCATTCTGTTCCCCCTGCCATGGAGGAAACTTCGACGGCAAGGGCTCAGCAGCGAGGGGATTCAATCCTCCCCCGGCTAACTTTGCCGATCCCACGACGATCGCGATGCTCCAGGAAAGTTATCTCTTCTGGCGGATCAAAAAGGGCGGGGTCGGCCTTCCGATCGAAGGGATGCCGTGGAAATCCGCGATGCCTCGCTGGGAGCTTGAACTTCCCGACGAATGGATCTGGAAAATCATCATGGGCGAGTACGATGGCGCGCATCAATCGCCAAGAACCTGGGAATAGTGGGTCAAGAAGGGTTGCTTTCATACTCGCGGAACAATCACGGAAAAGCGGTGGCCTCCTCGACGTGGGCAGTGGAACAATGCGGCAGTGAAGGCGCACAGTCCCACCATCTGATGAGAAGTGAGTAGAGAGAGAGGACGGAACTTATGATACGCGGACTGAGTCGAATCGTTCCGAATGTCGTCGTTGGTGTGTGGCTTGCCATGGGATTCCTGATGGCGCAGTCCGTTTCAGCTGAGGAAAAGGCCAACCCCACCGCTCCGGCCGCCGAGCCAACTGTGCAAAGCTCGTCGATCAGCGCTCCGCTGGTGAAGGGTACTCTGCCGGGCGATGACCCAAACGCGGCAGTGTGGAGCAGCGCCCCCTCGGCGACTTTCCCAATGTCGCCTCAAGTCCATTGGCCGACCCGTAATCTGGAAGCGACGGTCAAAGATATGATCGTGCGTGGCTTGCACGACGGGACCAACGTGGCCATTCTCTTGGAGTATGCCGATCCGACAGAAGATCCGGACGATGCAGCCGCGATTCAGTTCATGGTGGGCGACAAGAAAGCCCACTTTGCGCATGGTCAACCGATGGCGCAGGTCGAAGGCGGGCCGGTCAATATTTGGTATTGGAAGAACAAGGACGGCAAAGGCGTCGACATGAACGCCATGGGTTTCGGGACGCTAAAAATCCAAGAGCACCAAGATGTGAAGGCCAAAGGGGCCTACGCAAACGGCAGATGGAAAGTCGTCTTTACGCGGCCACTTGCCACAGAACATCCGGATGAAGACACGCAGATCGCAACAGCCGGGTTCATCAATATCGGCTTCGCCGCCTGGGACGGGAAGAAAGACCCAAGCAGCGGCGAGCTGAAGGAGAAGGGATCCCAAAAGGCCGTCTCTTCTTGGTGGTATTTCCGCGCAGAGGCGCCACCAGATTATACCGGTTATTACTATGCGGCCATTGCCGTGGTCCTGGCTCTCGGATTTCAGTTCGTTCTGATCCGCAAGCTAAAGAAAGGTGATTCAGCATGAAGGCCGCTCGGTTATACGTATTGGGGATAGTGGGTGCAGTGGCCGGTATCGGGGCCTTAATTGCTGTCGCCGGTTGTGCCAACGAGCAAGGGGCGAAGGGGCATGAACTCTACAGCCATTACTGCTCGCCTTGCCACGGTGAAAGCGGTAAGCAGAACGAAGGATTCAATTGGTCTTCGATGCCCGATCCCAAACCCAAAGATCTTACGAACAAGTCGGAAATGAGTACCTTTAAGGACGAAGACATCTTCAACACGATTTCACGCGACATGAAGGATACAAGTGAAGAAGGCGGAGATGAAATCGGCGACGACGATTTTGCCGTGCCGACCATGCCGACCTTCAAATACACCCTCTCAGAAGAAGAACTGTGGGCCATTGTCGGATATGTCCGCGGCCTCCACGGCATGAAGATGGAGTTTAAAGTCGAAGAGCGGAAGAAACAGTTGGCGGCGGCGCTTCAAACAGCCCAGACCAATTTGGAGCAGGCCACAAAGGCCTATGAGGCGGCTGAAAAGCAGGCCAGCGAGGAAGCGGAAAAGAAGAGCGAAGCGCTCAAGAAGGACGTCGAACCGGACGAGTCCTCCTACGCCGATGAACTGGCCGCTATGAGCAAGGCGAAAAAGGAGCTCGACGCCGCCCAAGCTGCCATGACGAATCTCGTGACAAGGCCAGGAAAAGGTACGAGCGTTCCCAGACCTGATCTCGCGATAAAACCGGACCAACTTGCAAAGACGGTGACGTATGGCCAACGACTCTATGAGAACAAGTATGGCTGCAACGGTTGCCATAGCATCGGACCCGATGGCGGCAAGGTCGGACCGGCACTTGATCGGGCGGGATTCAGATTGAATGGGACTTGGGTTTATCGATGGTTGAAGAACCCGCAGGCGATGAATGCAGAAACCAGGATGCCGGCGTTGGGCCTCAGCGATTCCGATGCCAAGGCCGTGACCCTGTACCTTACGACACTGAAAGGGGAAACGTCTGAGGACGAGACCGAGAAACCGGCTGCAGCTCCGGCTGCAGCGCCAGCCCAGGCCCCAGCCGAGAAGAAGAAATGAGATCGGCAGTCTCGTGAAGCCTGTCTATCTGGTTATCTGGTCTGTCTGGTCTATCTGGTTGGTCTAACATAACTAAATACACCAGATAGACCAGACAGACTGGGGGACTGTTTCACCATCCGGTTAGAGCAGAAATCCTGCAATCATTCCAACGAAGACCGCGGCTCCTACCCAGGCGTGTTGCTGAAACATGCGGAAGGCGGTAGGAGGCGGCACAGCCTCTCTGAGCTGCAGGGCTTGCTTCAGACACCACACTCCAACGGCCGCGAGAGCTGCATAGTAGATCCAGCCGATGTGGGCGAACCATCCTGCGAGTCCCAGGAACAGCAGCATCACGCAGTACACCGCTCCGACTGCAATCCACGTCGACGAACCGAACAACAACGCCGAAGATTTCACGCCGATCCGACGATCATCCTCCCGATCTTGAAGCGCGTAAATCGTATCGTATCCGATCGCCCAGCAGACCGTCGCAGCGAATAGGCACCAGGCCGGCGCTTCGATGTTTCCTCGCGAGGCGGTCCAGGCCATGATGGTGCCCCAGCCGAAGGCAATACCCAGCATCGCTTGCGGGATGTGGATGACACGTTTGGCAAAGGGGTAGAGCCCGGCCAAGAGGACGGCGACCGGACTCAAGAGAATCGTCAATGGGTCAAGGAGCAGCACGAGTATTCCGGCCAGGGAGAGGAGGAGGCCGACGATCAGCAGCGCATGTGTTTTGCTCAGTTCACCCGACGCGAGTGGTCGTACCCGCGTGCGTGTCACATGTCGATCGAAGGATCGATCCGCTAAATCGTTCAACACGACTCCCGCGCTGCGCATCACGAAGGATCCTGTGATGAAGATGGCAAGCAAGCGTAGCGGAGGCACGCCTTGAGCGGCCAAGGCCAGGGACCACAGAGTTGGAAACATGAGCAGCCAGGTCCCGGTCTGGTTCTGGAGGCGGATGAGCCGGCTGGTGGCCGACCAGGAGAGCCGCGGAGATGATGGCGATTCCGGCGCCGGCGAAAGAGACTCGGTCATGGGGATGAACTTAGCCGAGGGGTGTTGGGCTGTCAACGCCGCGCCGTGGCGCGCGGAGCGGGAAGCGCGAGACACGCGCGAGAGGCGGGACGTGAACAGATCATACTCCTACCTCGTCTCGCTTGTCCCGCAAGTCTCGCGTGTCTCGCTCGGCTAGGCCGTCGAGTTGTGCTCGTTGGATGTTTTTCGGTATAAGATTGATTGTGCAGGTTGTCCAATCAACGTGTCATTTCTACCTGTTTCGCACAGCCTTAGGGGTTGTGGCGGGACTGTCCATTATGGCGTTGACGAGCTGCTCGCTCTTCTCGAATCGAGGCGGCGCGGCCATCGACTACTATCATCCCCTGACCGTCCATCTTCGATCCAACCCCAGTATCGACGGGGCGCAACTCACCTATCAGGACGCCTGTGGCCAGAGTCAAGCCTTGCCGGTCGGCACAGCATTACAGGATGCGCTCAAACGGAAAACCGGCCGCGTCTTTGAAAAGGTTTTGACGGGTGACACAAGACCTTCGTCGGCACCGGATGGCTATGTCGATGCAGCGTTGGGTCTGGCCCATGTCGATCTGGCTATTGTTCGAAAGAGCAAAAAACGTTATCCCGCCACGGTGAGCCTGGGATTGGACTTTGCCTACACGGCTGCCGATGGGGCTGTTCTCTACAGCAAGAAAATTCAAAGCATTGGCCGTGGAGAGGTGGATGTCACCGAGGCTTCGTGCGAGGTCAAGGGGCTCGACTCGATTGCCCAAGAGGCGATCGGTTTGGTGACGGATGGAATGGCCCTACAACTCGGAACGTCCAGTAGAATTGTCGATGCCGCTCAGGCACGCAAGGCCGGAGGCAGCAAGACGGCGCCATCGCAGTCGGCAGTTGCCGTTCCTGTGCCGGTTCCAGTGGACGGACCCGCTACGGTGATCTTCCGGGCCATCGTCCGAAACGAGAACCGCGTTCAGGTGCTCCATAGCGGTGAAGCCATCGCGATCGAAATCGAAATCAAAAATGAAGGGCCTGGAACCGCACGGGCTGTCGAGCTGTCGGTGATAACCATGCCGCTCTTGATCGAGGGGATTCCCAGCGCGATCTCCGTCGGCGATCTGGCTCCTGGTGAAGTGAAGCGCGTGACGTTAGACGGCAAAGTCGGCACGGTCAAAGAGGCTGTGCAAGAGGAGTTAACGCTGATATTGCGTGCCGGATCCCCCTCGGTCCAGCTGCCATCCGCCAAGAAGTTTCTGGTAGCGATGAAGCCTGGGTCAGCGGTGGAGGCTGTGGCGCTGCCGGTTGATGTCGATCAGCCGGCGAATCAGGCCAGCATACTGAAACAGCCGAAGGCCGTCGGCATTGTCATCGGCGTGGGGCGCTTTCGGGAGAACAGCATAGCCAGGGTCAAGTATGCCGCACGCGATGCCGTGGTCATGGCCACGTACCTCAGATCGATCGGAGGGATCCCTTCCGAACGTGTGCGCACCCTCGTCGATACCCATGCTCTCAAGAGCGACCTGGCTGAGGTGTTTGAAGAGTGGTTGCCCGAGCTGGTGAACCCTACCACCGTCGTGTATGTGTCGATCACGGGGCGGGGAGTGGTTGAGCCTGCCACGGGTACCGTGTCGATCCTGTTATTCGACAGTTCGGCCACGTCCGGCGCGCGTCTCTACTCGCTTCGCCGGCTACAGGAAACCTTGGCGAAATTGCCGATTCAGCGTGCCGTCGTGATACTCGATCTCTCGCTTGAACTGGCGCCTGGCAAGGAGCCAGCAGGCGGAATCACTCCGCTGTGGGAACAGGAGAGCAGTGGAAAAGAGAAGATCATGTGGATGATCGGCAACCGGGCGGTTCAGGAGGCCCATAGTTATGACCAGGGCCGGCATGGGCTATTTACCTATCAATTGCTCAAAGGTCTTGGTGGTGCCGCAGACCTCGATAAGAATGGCACCATCTTTACGGGCGAACTCTGCACCTATACCAAGTGGCAGGTGCTTAAGATGGCTCGCGAGCAGTATGGCAACGAACAGAAGCCCCTCTGCCTCCCCGGGCCAGGCCAGGGGGCCTTGGTCAGGCTACAGCCAGTTGCGCAGTTCAAATAACAATCATTGCGTCCAGATGGCTGGGTATTCAGCCTGAATGTAGGGTGTGGAGAGTCTGGTTTGTCGTCTGTTGTCCATCGTCGGGAAAAACCCCTTGAGGCTGAGAAAGAACCCGTGTAAGTTGTGGACTCTTACGCGAGGGCCGGCGTAGCTCAGTTGGTAGAGCAGCGGTTTCGTAATCCCCCAGGACAAAAACCAGAAATCCCCAGAAAAACCGCGAAACCCATGATGAACACAGGCGAGAGGGCGTGAGTGGCATCTACCGCCCTCTACCTTCCTTTACCGTCTTTTACCGTGGTTTCCCCTTTTTTGTCCCCTCGTTTCTCCCCCCCGCGTTGACGGCGTGACGTCCCGCGCGAGGACTGGCAGTCTGGAGGCTTCTAACTAAAGCAAGACTCTGCTTACTTTAAGACTGCTTCTCCCTGAGAGCTGGGAACAAATCTTGTGGATTCTCGTACATCTGAGGCAACAACAGGTCCGGCCAATTTTTCCACCTCACACTCATCAGAGGTTTAAACTGTTCCGGCACCGCAGCGATCTGGCTATTTGCCGCAAAAAGAAGCACCTTTAATTGGTGATTAAGAAATTCCTTTCGCAAGGATTTTGGGAAAGCACCCCTCGGCCCAGCGTTCTCTAAGAGCTGAGAGATGTCCGGCCACTTGTTGAGAGTTGTTATTTGCGAGCATTCACCGGTAAGCGAGGCGCTGCCTGGGGCAATAAAATAAGGCCCTGAGCTTGTAGGAAACAATATGCCCACATACTCTGTCGCACGGGC
>CBDDRH010000091.1:0-16650 GCA_965233025.1 uncultured bacterium | reverse complement strand
CATAAGGCAACGCTGCGGCAAAGCGTATGAATTCATGCTTCCAGAGCCCTTTGGGGCCTCTAGGATATCCATCAGGACAAGGCGCTCTGGCCGGATGCTGTCCAAGATCCAATTATTGGAAAGTTATTTTGGACAAGCGTGCCCTGAA
Source organism: uncultured bacterium (assembly GCA_965233025.1). Lineage (GTDB taxonomy): Bacteria > Nitrospirota > Nitrospiria > Nitrospirales > Nitrospiraceae > Palsa-1315. The sequence continues at coordinate 16,502 of CBDDRH010000091.1, read as the reverse complement.
TGCCTAACGTGATCGAAGGTCTTGATGTTCGAGCCACGCTCGTTCTCCTGACTCCCCACTACTTCATCTATGTGTCTCTACAAGAAGCCATGCTGCCGTGAGCGGAATTGGCCGAAGGAGCGGGGACCCACCGAGACTCTGCCAGGAAGGAAAGCGGAAACTGACTGAGCCTGCGAGGGAATTTCCGAAGGCTTCCGCCTGGCAGAGTCCGGAAGGGTCGCTCCGAGAGGCCATGAAGCGAACGGCAGCATGGCTTCACCCCCTCACGCCCCCACCATTTTTAATTGCTTCTTGTTTCCCTTCAGCCCCTCCAGCATCGACAAGAAAATCAGTTTCCCTTCGTCATTGCCCAATACCGCTTCCGAGCAGCGTTCCGGATGCGGCATCATGCCTAGCACATTGCCCTCGGCATTGATGATCCCGGCAATATTGTCGAGCGAGCCGTTTGGATTCGCTTCCGGCGTCACCTTGCCCTCCGAGGTGCAATAGCGGAGCACGATCTGCGCGTTCGCCTGCATCGCTGCCAGCGTAACCGGATCGGTATAGTAGTTCCCATCCGCATGAGCGATCGGAATCTTGAGCACCTGACCGGACTGGCATGCGCCTGTGAACGCCGTGGCTGCATTTTCAACCTTCACGTAGACATCCTTGCAAATGAAATGCAGCGAACGGTTGCGTAACATCGCGCCGGGCAACAGGCCTGCTTCCAGCAGAATCTGAAATCCGTTGCAGATGCCGAGCACTATCCCACCCTTCTTCGCAAATTCCTTCACCGCCCCCATCACCGGTGAGAACCGCGCGATCGCGCCAGTCCGCAAATAGTCGCCGTAGGAAAACCCGCCGGGCAGAACAATCGCATCCAGCCCCGCGAGCAACGTCTCCTTGTGCCAAATCATCTCCACATACTGGCCCAGCACATCCTTGAAGATATGCTGACAGTCGTGATCGCAATTGCTGCCGGGAAAAACGACAACGCCAATTTTCATCATCCGTAGCCTTCTCGTTTCACATTTTACGCCGTGAGTTCGTAGCGATATTCTTCCACTATCGTGTTCGCCAACAATTTTTCGCACATGGCCTTGACTGCGGCATCGGCTTTCGCTTTATCCGTTTCATTCACATCCACTTCCATGTACTTCCCAATTCGCACATTGCCCGCATTCTTGAACCCCAGCGAATCGAGCGCATGCTCAATCGCCTTCCCCTGTGGATCAAGAATCCCCTGTTTGAGCGTGACATGAATCCTAGCTTTCACTGCTTCCCTCCTTCCAGGATGCTGAAAAAACCCGCCAGCTTCGTTCTCGCATCGTTCAGATCCTCAACGTACCCCAGAGGGTACGCCTCCGGTCTTCACTCGCTGCGGCCTTGCTGACGGCCTTTTTGAGCATCCTGGGGAAATGCTCTCCTATCACTTGCCTCTCACTCCTACACTTCACTCCTGATTCCCTTGATCAGGCGCTTTGGGCTGTCTATCTATGTATCTCCTAATCCACAAAATCCCCGCAGCCGTCCCGATCCCGGCCAAGGCAAGCGCCACCATCGGCCAACGCCAGCGTGACCCCTCCAGGCGATAAGCCAAGACGGCCACTAGCGCCGTCGACACCAAAATCGACGCCACCAACCCATAATTCATGAACCACTGGCGAAACGCCCTCACGATAGTTCCTCTTCTCTTTCCCTCTCCAGGGAAGTAAAACCTCTAGAATTCATGGAAGAGATGCGGTGATCGGTCTCGCCTGCGCGCGTGCAACGAGGGCCTTCCCAGGCCGCGCGTTGCGCGAGCATAGAGACCGGTCACCGCATCTCTCCTCTTCCACCTACCCCTCCCAAAGGATTTGGAACTTCCCGACGGGATGGCGGGGTCAGCCTCAACTGCGCGAACATTCTCACCCGCCCACCCTGAACGCGCCAAGACGCGTCCTTGCCCCTGCGAGCACCGTTTCATCGTGCGCGTTCTGCGAGCAAAGAGGCCGGCCCCTCCCTCCCCTCATCCGCATACTCTTTTCAGAACCTCCTGATACGCCTCTTCAATCTTTCCCAAATCCTTCCTAAACCGATCCTTATCCATCGACTCCTTCGTTGTCTGATCCCAGAAGCGGCAAGTGTCGGGAGAAATCTCATCGGCCAGGATCAGCCTGCCGTTGTGCATTCCGAATTCCAGCTTGAAATCCACGAGAATCATCTGCCTCTCGCGGAAAAACGGCTGAAGCACGCTGTTTACGTTCAACGCAAGCCTCTTGATCTCCACCAGTTGCTCCGGCGTCGCCAGCTTCATCAATCGAATATGTTCATCGGCAATCAGGGGATCGCCCAGCGCATCGTTTTTGTAGTACCACTCCACGATAGCCGGCTCGATAGGATCGCCCTCTGTCAACCCCAGCCGCTTCGCCAAACTGCCTGCCACGACGTTGCGGACCACGACTTCGACCGGCACGATCGTCACCTTCTTCGTGAGCAGTTCCCGATCGCTGAGGCGCTCGACAAAATGTGTCGGCACACCGGCCTGTTCCAGCAACCGAAAAAGCCGCTCGGACACTTTGTTATTGACGACGCCTTTTTCAACAATGGTCCCGCGCTTCTGCGCGTTGAACGCCGTCGCATCGTCTTTGAAATATTGGATGACCTGATCCGGCCTGTCGGTTGCGAAGACCTTCTTGGCCTTACCTTCGTAGAGTAGTATGCCTATCGCCATGGTTGTTCCTTAACCAGTCTGGTTTCGAAGTTCCGTATACCTCGGACCTCGAGCCTTCACATGTCCCGCTTTTCCCTCCAGTCGCGCTTGTCTCGCGCTATTGCGCCAGGGTCTCGATAATTTCGTCAAGCGACTGCGCAGTGCCGAGCAGCGTCGGATGGCCGAATCGGCGCGTGTACTGAAACTCCTTCACCTTCTCCAAAGCCAACACCAGGCTATGAAAGTCCTCCAGCTTGGAGGTTTCGAAATAAGTGATGAAATCCAAGTCGTCGAGTCCGCTGGAGTGATAGAGCTTCCGCTTGACCGTCTTGAGATAGGGCATCGTGGCTTCCGTATGTTCTTGCATCATGGCCGCGCGCTTGTCCTGATCCAGCCCCCACCATTCGGCGTTCTTCCGAATGGGAACGACGATCGCATAGGGCTTAGGGCCCGGCTCGCTGGAAGTCTTAAGATCTGTCTTCAGCTGATCCGGAAATGCCGGCACATAATTAGCCTTCTTGGTCAACCCATGCATGAGAGCGGACGTCCTGAGATGATTTCCGATCAGACTATGCTGCAGATCGACGAGAAACGTCTGGGTATCGCGCAGTTCGGACGCATGGATACGGAACATGAGATCTCCGTGATCTGACAGTCCGCGTAGGAGATAGAGATCGATGGCAATTTTCTCGCGATGCTGCTCGACCACTCCCTTCAGGACGGTCAACTGCGCGATCCGCACCACCTGATCCTGCTTCCCCCAGTCCGCATCGAGACTAAACGTGGCAAACGTGCCGTAGACGCCCGGCTCACTGAGCAGCTTGTCGCGATCGGCTGCCTCAACGGCCGGCACGATCGCCAGCACGGCACATACCAGCACCACAGCACGCACGAGAGTAGACATGGCTGGCCTCATCGTTTCCTTCCCTTTCCTGATTTGCGCGCCTCCGACCCGAAGACCCGCCGGAAAATCTTGTCGAGATGACGCAGATAATATTTCGGATCGAAACAGGACCGAATCTCCGCTCCCGTGAGATGTTTCGTCACGAAGGGATCTTTGCCGACTAACTCTTGCAGCTCTCCTGCCCCTTTCCAGGAAGCCATGGCATTGCGCTGGACGGCCTCATATGACTCCTTCCGCTGCGCGCCCTTCTCGATGAGCCGCAGCAGCAGCCGTTGCGAATAGACCAGTCCCCTGGTGTGATCGAGGTTGCGTTTCATATTGGCGGGGTAGACCACCAGATGTTTGATGACGTCGGTGATCCGCGCCAGCATATAATCGATCAGAATTGTGCTGTCCGGCATGATCACGCGCTCGACGGACGAATGGCTGATGTCGCGCTCATGCCACAGCGCCACGTTCTCCATCGCCGCAAGGCTATTACCCCGCACGACGCGCGCCAGTCCGCAGAGATTCTCCGAAGCGATCGGGTTTCGTTTGTGCGGCATCGCCGAGGACCCTTTCTGCCCTTCCGAAAAATACTCCTCCGCTTCGAGCACCTCGGTCCGTTGCAAATGGCGAATCTCGGTCGCAAACTTTTCGATGCTGGCAGCCACCAGCGCCAACGCCGAGGCATACGCCGCATGGCGATCGCGCTGCACGATTTGATTGGAGACAGGGTCGGGCGTGAGCCCCAGCTTGGCGCAGACGTATTCTTCCACTTCAGGCCCTTGATGCGCGAACGTGCCCATCGCGCCGGAGAGCTTGCCGACGGCGATTTCCTGCCGAACGCGCGTCAGCCGGTCCCGGTGCCGGCAGGCTTCTTCATACCAAATGGCCAGCTTGAAACCGAACGAGATCGGTTCGCCATGAATGCCGTGCGAGCGGCCGACCATCACCGTGTGTTTGTACTTCAGCGCCTGCCGCTTCAAGACCGCGATCAGCTCTTCAAGATCGTCGAGGATGAGGTCGAGCGCTTCGGTCATCTGTATGGCCAACGCAGTGTCTACAATATCCGACGAGGTCAACCCCATATGGAGGAACCGATGTTCAGGGCCGACTGATTCTACAAGCGATTCGAGAAAGGCGATCACGTCGTGCTTCGTCACCTTCTCGATCCTGGCGATGCGCTTCACATCGATCGTGGCTTTCTTCCCGATGCGGGCGGCTGTGCCGCGCGGGACCTGTCCGGCCCGTTCGAACGCCGCGCAAGCTGCCAGCTCGACCGCCAGCCAGATCTCGTACTTACGTTTCAATTCCCAGATGGCTTTCATCTTGGGACGGGTGTAGCGATCAATCATGAATCCCTCGTCGCTCGTATCTCGTGAAGCGTCGTTCGTGAAATTGACCTGCGAAGACTTTTTGCGAGATACGCTTCACGCTTCATGCGTCACGGCTCCTGCTTCGGCCCGTTTGGCGGCCAACGTCGATTCCTTGTTTAAGATCTGATCCAGAATGCCGTTGACGAACTTCGATGCGTCGTCGTCGCCGAAGCTCTTCGCCAATTCGATGGCTTCGTTCATCGTCACTTTGGCCGGCACGTCATCCATCCACAGCAGTTCATAGACGCCGGCGCGCAGGATATTACGATCCACAATCGGCATGCGGCTGATTTTCCAATTAGTGGCGTATTTGCCAATGAGAACATCCAGCTCTTTCTTCTTTTCCAATACCCCGACCACGAGTCGTTCAGCAAAGGCCTTCACTTCATCTGTGGCCTCATTCTCCTTCCAGAACACATCCAGCCATAGGCCCGGCTTGCCGTGAATATCGTATTGAAAGAGAATCTGGAGCGCGCGCTCCCGTGCGTGATGGCGGGAACCCATGATTAACCCCTGCGCTTTCGCGGCGCCCGCTTCTTGGCTCTCCGAACTTTTGGGGTTTTAGCCTTCGGTGGAGTTTCCTCCCCCGACCGTAATAGATGCATGACCGTCGCCATTTCGATCGCGGACCTGGCCGCCTCCCCGCCACGATTGTACTTGGTCGGTTCAGACCGCTCGATCGCCTGAGCGATGGTATCCGTCGTCAGTACGCCGAAGATGATCGGCACGTCTGCATCCAGCGCCGCCTGCCCGATGCCACGGCTCGCCGCGGTGCTAATGTAATCGAAATGTGGGGTGTCGCCACGAATGACCGCTCCGAGGCAAATCACCGCATCGAACCGCTTGGTTCGTGCCATTGTCCGCGCCACTAAGGGAATCTCAAACGCCCCAGGCACCCGCACCACCTCGATGTCGTCAGCCTTAACTCCGTGCTTCGTGAGCCCTTCGATGCAGGAATTCAGCAGCTTACTTGTCACAAACTTGTTGAATTTCGCGACGACAATCCCAAACCGCAACCCCGTCGCATCGTGTGAACCTTTCCGCAGTTTCATGTCTGTTATTAAGTCTGAAAGTCATGAAGTCGTAAAGTCTTCAAGTCCAAGAGGAGGCACTTCGTCGCCCCGACTTTCGACTTGAATACTTTTTGACGTTCACACCTTCTTTAAAATGTGCCCCATTTTATTCTTTTTCGTGCGCAAGTACTTCACGTTCGCCTCACGCGGCTGAATCTCGATCGGCACTCGCTCTACCACCTTCAATCCGTACCCCTCGATGCCGACGATCTTACGGGGATTGTTCGTGATGAGCTTGATCTGATGCAGCCCGAGATTGACGAGAATCTGCGCTCCCACCCCATAATCGCGCAGATCCGCCTTGAATCCCAGCTTCAAATTCGCTTCAACCGTATCGCTCCCCTGATCTTGCAACCCATAGGCCCTGATCTTATTAAGCAGGCCGATACCGCGCCCTTCTTGATTCAGGTAGAGCAGTACCCCGCGCCCTTCCTTTTGAATCACTTCCATCGCCTTGTGGAGCTGGTCTCGACAGTCGCACCGCAACGATCCCAGCGCGTCGGCAGTCAAACAACCCGAGTGCACACGCACCAGAGTGGGATCGCCGCCCTCCACACGTCCTTTCACCAACGCAATGTGCGTGATACCGTCCAATTCGTTTTCGAATGCCACCGCCTCGAAATCGCCGAACATCGTCGGCAGCCGCGCACTGGCCATCCGCCGTACAAAGGGCTCGCGCTGCATGCGGTATTCGATGAGCGCCTTGATCGTGACCATCTTCAGCTTGTGCGCTTTTGCGAATTTCGCCAACTCCGGCACGCGCGCCATGGTGCCATCTTCGTTCATGACTTCGCAGATGACGGCGGCGGGAGTGAGCCCGGCCAGTCGCGCCAGATCGACGGAGCCTTCGGTCTGTCCCGCGCGTTTCAGCACACCGCCATGCTGCGCCTTTAAGGGGAAAATATGGCCGGGGCGAGCCAGGTCGCCGGGCTTGGACTTCGGATCGATCGCCACATGAATCGTTGTGGCTCGATCCGCCGCAGAAATTCCCGTCGTAATATCCTTCCGCGCATCGATGGACACAGTAAAAGCCGTGCCGAACGTCGCGGTGTTTTCAATCGCCTGCTGCGGAAGGTGGAGTTCTTCGACTCGCTGGGGAGTCAGGGCGAGACAGATCAACCCACGGGCGTGTTTGGCCATGAAATTCACGGCTTGGGGCGTCACATGCTGAGCAGCAATGACAAGATCGCCTTCATTCTCGCGATCTTCATCATCGAGGAGGACGATGAATTTCCCCTGCTTGATGTCCCGAATTGCCTCTTCGATGCTGTGAAAGGGAGACGCCATAACTTTCCTGCTCAATGGTTATCGTTCAGGGGTGCAAGGAATCTTCAATTTATCATTTAACATTGCACATTTAACATCGTTTTTTTGGCCTGACCGCCAATGATGAACCAGATCAGGAAGAGGGCCCTGCCAATGAGGCCGATCGAGCCCGCAACGCGACGATCACCGTTCCCCATGCGCAGACCCCGAATCCTGCGAAGAGCCAGAGACCCAAATCATAACTTCCGGTAAACCCCTTCATCGTTCCAGCAACAATGGGCAGGAGAAACCCTCCGAATCCGCCGGCGGCCCCTACAACACCCGATGCGAGGCCGATATCTTTCGGAAACCATTCGGCAACCAACTGAAAGACCACTCCGTTCCCAAATCCCATCGCACCAGTCGCGATCACCATCATGGCCACGGCCGTGAGTAGCGAGGGACTCGTCACCGCCACGACTGCACCCACGATGACCGGCAACACATAATAAAGAACGCGGAGACCACCCTGCCGATCCGCAACGTAGCCACCCACAGGACGAATCAGACTGCCGAAGAGTCCGCAGAACGCTGCGACGGTCCCGGCCATGACCGCGTCCAGCTGATACAGGTCGTGCAGCAGTAGCGGCAGCAGGCTGCAAAATCCGACAAAGCCACCGAACGTGACCGCATACAAGAAACAGAGCCAATAGGCGGATCGTCGGCGGATGAGTTCCGCCGCATTGTGCCACCATTCGACGCGATGGGGCTCCAGACTCGGTTGTTCCCGCGGCACAAGAAGAGCGAACAGGACCAGTGTGACGCCCACGACACCGGCCATCAGTACACAGACGTGATGCCAATCCATCACGGCAGCCCAGCGCGGCGCGAGAAACAGGATCAGCACAGTCCCCACGTTCGCTGATGCGGCCAGACCCAGCACGAAACCGCGCGCAGCCGGTGGATAGGCTCGCCCGGCAATCGGCAATGACACCGCAAAACTCGCGCCGGCGACGCCAAGGAGCAGTGCAAAGACCAATGCTTCGTGATATCCGGACACGCCCAGCCATCCCCACAACAAGGCGGCCAATTCCGCAACAAGAATCACCAGTGCGGTGGATCGTGCGCCCACCCAGTCGGCACTCCATCCGGCCAGCATCCTGAGGACCGCCCCCCCAAGCAGAGGCAGTGCCACCAGCCAGGCCACTTGCTGATCGCTCAGCTGCAGATCCCGAGCGAGAGAAATGCTCATGGCCCCGATCAGCAGCCAGACCATGAAGCTGACGGTCAAATGCAACCAGGCTCCAGCCAGAGATGGCCAATGTCCGCTTCGTAGTACGGTCAGAATCGTCATATCCGTCTTTCCGGTCTCTGAACGAGAGACGACATCATAGGGGACCCCGTTTCATCCGCGCAAGGGAAGCGCCAGTGCGATTAGCCCGCACTGTTCATGACGGTCTTCGGAAGATCGTAGAGTGCCACACGGCAAGCACGAGGAAGGGGACTCACGTGACGTGTGATCCCTGTCCCCGCCTGTCGCGCTTTCCCACTAGTCTTGCCCGGCCCCCTTCATCAGACATCGGCGATTGCACCGGACACCATCAGGAATAATGCCGTCTCACACCTTTGTCGTGGCCTTAGGTTCTGTTATAGTTCGCAGTTCATATGGCGAAACGTGACGACGAGCAAAAAGAGGAGGTGCTTGAACCGGAGGTGCTAGGACCTTCGGACGAGGAGCTTGAGGCACCCATCCCCGCTATGGAGCTCAGTTCGGTTGGTGACAGCCAAACTGACCAGACTGCGGTGGTGCCAGTCACGGCGCTCCAGCAATATCTGGCCGAGGTCCGTCTCCATCCCTACCTCTCCAAAGAAGAAGAGTTGCGCCTGTTCCACGAATATCGAACATACGGAGATCGCGACGCCGCCGTGAAGCTCATCATGGCCAACCTGCGCGTGTCCATCTCCATTGCCGCGGAATATCTCCACACCGGCGCCGACCACATGGACCTCATTCAAGAAGGCAACGTCGGGCTGATGCATGCCATCAAAAAGTTCGATCCGTCGAAAAACGTGCGCTTTTACGCCTATGCCGCCTGGTGGTCACGGGCCTATATCCTTCGCTATCTCCTAAACAACTATCGCCTGGTCAAAATCGGAACAACCCAAGATCAACGAAAGCTCTTCTACAACCTCAAAAGAGAGAAGGCCAAGCTTGAGCGGGAGGGATTCGCTCCGGACACGAAGTTGCTCGCCGACCGTTTGAATGTGCGCGAGCGAGACGTCATCGAGATGGGACAGCGGCTGGGCAACTGGGAACTCTCGCTGGACCAGCCGATCGGTGAAGACCAGGAAGGCAGTCTCCTGGACGTGCTCCCTTCCCCGCAGGTTCCGGCGGATGAGCAGCTTGCGCAAACCCAATTGCAAAAACTCTTTCGTACCAAGCTCGCCGAGTTCGTCAAGACCCTCAATGAACGGGATGAGGATATCCTCCGGAATCGGATTCTTTCAGAGACCCCCCTAACCTTGGACGACCTTGGCACCAAATACTCCATCACCAAAGAGCGAACCAGACAACTAGAGGCCCGCATCATCAAGCGCCTACGCGACTACGTCAAGAAAAACATCAAAGATTTCGACCACTTACTGACATGATTGTGCCGGTCCCAGAACGCCTCATGCGTTCAATTCTCAATCGGCCATAATCCCCTCCTCTCCAATAGAATGGCGCACAAGAATTATGTCGTTGACCCCCTTGACTTGGACCAACCTGAGGCTATCTCCTCTTCCGTGTCCAGCAGATCAGGCCTTCTGCTCGTTCTGGAGTACGACGGTTACGCCATCGAGTTCGAACCTGCTCTACATCGTTGATATTCACTGGGTTAACCACTAGGAGGGTGTTGTTATGAGCACTGCAGCCAAGGAGAAGACAGAGAAGAAGAACTTAGCCAAGGGGTTCCAGCCTCTAGGTGACCGGGTGTTCGTCACCTATACCGAGGAATTGGACCGGACCTCCGGCGGGATCTACGTGCCTGACAGCGCAAAAGAGAAGCCGCAACGAGGCATCGTGCAAGCGATCGGCAAGAAAGTTGAGCATGTGAAAGTCGGCGACCAGGTCCTGTTCGACAAATACTCCGGCAGCAAGCTCCGTATCGAAGACGAAGAATGTTTGATCCTCAAGGAAGAAGACGTCCTCGGCGTATTCACCAGCTAATCACCATATATCTACACACACTACGACAACGATTATAAAGGGGGAAAGACTATGGCAAAGCAACTTATGTACGGTGACGCAGCGCGCGCGTCCATCCTCAGAGGGGTGAACCAGCTCGCCGACGCCGTGAAGGCAACACTCGGTCCGAAGGGTCGCAACGCGATTCTCGACAAGAAATTCGGCGCTCCGACAATTACCAAGGACGGCGTGACCGTGGCCAAGGAAGTTGAACTCAAGAACCCGTACGAAAACATGGGCGCCCAGCTCGTGCGTGAAGTCGCCAGCAAGACCAGCGACATTGCCGGAGACGGTACCACCACCGCCACGGTGCTCGCGCAAGCCATCTATCGTGAAGGCGCGAAGAACATCACCGCCGGCGCGAACCCGATGGAAATCCAACGCGGGATCAACAAGGCAGTCGAAGTCGTGATCGGTGAACTGAAGAAACTCAGCAAGCCCTGCCAGAACAAGACCGAGATCTCCCAAGTCGGGACAATTTCAGCCAACAACGATAAGACCATCGGCGACCTCATCGCGGAAGCGATGGAGAAGGTCGGCAAAGACGGCGTGATCACGGTCGAGGAAGCCAAGTCCATGACCACCTCGCTGGACGTGGTCGAAGGCATGCAGTTCGACCGCGGCTACATCTCCCCCTACTTCGTCACCAACGCCGAGCGGATGGAAGCCGTCATGGAAGACCCGCTCATCCTCATTTCCGAGAAGAAGATCAGCAGCATGAAGGACTTGTTGCCGGTCCTCGAGCAGGTTGCCAAGATGGGCAAGCCGCTCGTCATTCTCGCAGAAGACGTGGAAGGCGAAGCTTTGGCGACCCTGGTGGTGAACAAGCTCCGCGGCACGCTCAACGTGACGGCCATCAAGGCCCCCGGATTCGGCGATCGCCGCAAGGCCATGCTGGAAGACATCTCGATCCTCACTGGCGGCCAGGTGATCTCGGAAGACATCGGCATCAAGCTGGAAAACGTGAAGCTCACGGACCTCGGCCGCGCCAAGCGCATCACAGTCGATAAGGACAACACCACGATCGTGGAAGGCTACGGCGATCCGAAGAAGATTGAGGGCCGCGTGAAGCAGATCAAGGCACAGATCGACGAAACGACCTCGGACTACGATCGGGAGAAGCTCCAAGAGCGCCTCGCGAAGATCGTGGGCGGTGTGGCCGTCATCAATGTCGGCGCCGCGACCGAAACCGAAATGAAGGAAAAGAAGGCGCGCGTCGAAGACGCATTGCACGCCACCAAAGCAGCCGTTGAAGAAGGGATCGTCCCCGGCGGTGGAACGGCCTATCTCCGTTGCATCAGCGCGTTAGATTCGCTCAAGCTGAACGCTGAGCAGCAAGTGGGTGTCAATATTATCCGCCGCTCGCTCGAAGAGCCGATTCGTCAGATCGCGGCAAACGCCGGGATGGAAGGCTCCGTGATCGTCGAGAAAGTCCGCAATGACAAGAACTCAAACGCCGGCTACAACGCGGCCACGGAAGAATATGTGGACATGATCAAGGCCGGTATCATCGATCCCACCAAGGTGTCGCGTTGCGCGTTGCAGAACGCGGCGAGCGTGGCAGGATTGATGCTCACGACCGAGGTGATGATCACCGAACTGCCGGAAGAGAAAAAAGAGCCGGCCGGTGGTGGCGGTGGTGGACACAACCACGGCATGGAAGGCATGTACTAAGAAAAGACAAAGAGCTAATAGCGTATAGCTTATGGCTTGAAGTTAAAGAGAGGGCCGGGCAGCGTAAGCTGTCCGGCCCTCTCTTTTCTACAATTTGACCATGTGAAAGCGATGCCTTCAAACTCTTCTGATCTTCTGATAATTCGCGACCAGAATATTCAAACACGCGTCTTAAACTTCACCATCGACTTTCCGCCGCCACATCCTCCGGAAGTGTACTTTGATACAAATGTCTGGCTCAGCATGTCTGATAGCGATCTTGAGTCGCTCCGGGTTCACAAAGCACAACGAGGTTTCCGCTACCGCTACTCAATAACAAATTACGTTGAGATGCTCTCTCAACTCGGACGAGAGCCAACACAACGATTTCCTAATCCTTTTGGTAGAATTCGCGCCGCATTTCGGAGAATCCAACGCCTCTGTGAGCCGGAAGTACTACCGTCTCCAGAGATGTCATTCCTAGAACATGTTGGTTTGTCGCACTATTTGTCGCCGGCTTGGATTCCAAATCCTGAACAGACAGCCGTGGCTGTTAATGTTATCGCTAATGCTGAAACTATAGGGGATATAACTGGAATTGGAATTCAAAGCCCCGCATCCATTCACTTCCCTCGTTGGGTAGTGGATCCGACTCACTATACTAGGTTGACCGACACAGACGACGCTTCTGTTACAGCAATAATTCAGATGTTGTCTGAGCATGCTACCCGCCCAATTACCAGAGACAATATTCAGAGCATTGTCCCCTAGTTCCAGCACACAGCAAAGTTCTTCCTGTTGTTTCGACCTAGCAGCGGACGAACTCGTTATGAGGATCTGTCGACAGATGAAAGGAATCGATTTTGGGAAGGCCTTACTTGCGGTGCCGGACGTGTATTTCAGGCGCATCTAACCCTTATTGCTCTCAATACAATCAATCATCAACATGGCATTGACCCGAACGATCTCTACGACGCCATGCAATTGCTCCTTCTTAATGGAAGTAGGATCTTTGTCAGCAATGATGCTGATTTTATTCACTATACAGTTGACGCAACCATTCACCACGTGGTTCCGTGGGTGCCGTTCAGACGACCACCTGTATGAAGCACCTGTGATTGCCCGCTGTTGAAAGTGACATCGAGTCGGAATTGATGTTAAGCAAGACCTCCAGTGGGTCTGTCTTAAGTCGGAGAGCCATCCTGTGATCGTGGAAGTCGAATCAAACGAAAATTGCGAGGCGAGTGTCTTCGCGCGATTCAAAGAGATCGGCCCCGCTCGACCTGTTCAACAAGTAAAGCTCTACGACCGAACCCCTGCCGGGGATTGGTACTGGGTCACTGGCTGGAGCGACGATGAGCAGACACCCGCCTGCCCGGCCTATGCCCAGCTAGTTGAAGACTCCGGCTCGGGCCTGACCCACCTAGTCTATGGGGGACTCTACGGCCTACGATTCAAGCCGATCAATATAGAGGAAGCTTGGAATCTCGAAAGTCCGCATCAATGGGGGGAAGCCTACCTGTCACTGGCCAGTGACCGCGATCTTCGCTTTGCAGACTAACTGTTCTCTGCCCTCGTAAAACCACAACACATTCAATGGACAATCGCAGTAATGCGATGAACGCAAGGCTCAGCGGGAAACACGCAGGCTATTTCCCAGGCGCTCACCCTATCAACTGGAATGTTTTTTTGAGTATCGCCGAAGTCTTCGGCGTTTCGAAGAATGCCCGAAAGATGTCATGCACGATGGTGGTATGAGCGGCGTGGTCGGCTTGAAATTGCTTGACGGCGATCAGCCGATCGGTTTTGTCATAGCCCATGCGGATTGCGCAACGCTCTAATTCTTTCTGCTGATCCGGGAGGGCATGTGTTTGTAGATCATGTACCATCTGAAGTTTGTGCTCCACGTCCCGGAGAAATTTATAGGCACGGGTCAGATCGGTCTGTTGCTTTCTCGACAGAATACCGGCCTTCTGAAGCCGCACCAACGAATCGAGGGTCCCTCGGCCCAGAATCCCCGACAATCGCCTGCCAGCCAGCACCTGGATCGTTTGGACGAGAAATTCGATTTCCCTGATCCCGCCGACACCGAGCGTGACGTTGCGCTGCTCATGCCCACGCCCCACCATCTTCGCGTCAATCCTCTCCTTGACTGATCGGACTTCTTCCACAATCGCAAGGCTCTCTTCGATATCCGGACGTTCCGACGAGGGCGCCAGCACAAAAGGCCGCACCAGCGTGATGAACGATCTCCCGACCTTCTGCGATCCAGCGATAGGCCAGGCCTTCAGCAAGGCCAACCGTTCCCACACTTGTCCTCTCGTCCGATAGTACTTGGCATAGTCGTCGAGCGAGCGGGTGAGCTGACCCACCGAACCTTCTGCTCGCAAGCGGAGGTCCACGGGATAGACGTACCCTTCATGGGTCTGTGCGGTCAACGCCTTCGTCAGCTCCCGCGCGAGAATCTCAAAGTATTCTTCATTGGACAGCACACGCGGCACAGCGCCCTTCGCCTTTGCGCGTCCTGACGCAGGCGGCTTGGTTTCCCCCTCATGGGATTCACAGACATAGAGCACATCTACGTCGGAGCTGTAATTGAGTTCGTGTCCGCCCAACTTTCCCATCGCAATGACGGTGAAGCCTGTTTCCACCCACCGCCCCTGCCGATTCTGGTGCATCGGAATACCGTGTCGGGCCCGTAGGTCGTGATCCACAATGCGATAGGCGGCGTCGATGAGAACCGATGCCAGATCAGAGAGGGAGCCGGTGGTTTCCACCACATCGGCCAACCGAAGGAGATCGCGCACGCCGATGCGCAGCATCTCTCGACGACGGAATCGTCTGAGCGCGTCCAACTTGAGTTCAGTGGCGGTGACACCCTCCAGACTTTGCCGAATCGTACGTTCCATCCCTCCCCTGGTCGGCGCAGTGGACAACACGTTCTGTTGGGCCAGCCAGTACAGCAGCAAAGGATCGCGGACGAGGGTAAAGGCAAGCGAGTCGCTATTTCCAAAAATTACGCACACCAGATCCAGCATGCGAGGAGCGCTGCGCAGATATTCCAACACAGCCGACCGGCTGACTCCGCTCGCAAGCCAGCGTTCCCAATGATTCAAGGCCTGGTCTGGGTCAGCGGTCCGTCCAATGCCCTCAAGCAATGCAGGCAGGATGTCTGCCAACTGGCGCCGCTGGTGTGGATCGCCGGCCATCGACTGCAGATTCGCATCGGCATCCTGAACACGATGGAGCCCATAGGATCGAAGAGTCGATTCAAGCTTAGCCGGTTCCAGCCCGAGCGCTAATAGAACCGGGGTCGGATCCGACTGGGGGGTACTCTCGAACATAGGAACACCACAATAGCGCGGTGCCGGATTCTTGGGGCGAATGGCCATAGGTGCGCATTATACTCATACATCCGCACTCGCACAACGAACCCAACTTCGGCTATACTCCGAGCCATGACGGATGGGCTTGGATCACGCGAGTCGATCATCAAGACCCTGGCCTCCCTCTGTCCGGATGTCGATGATGAGGTCCTTCAAGACTTCGTGTCTCGGATGGACCCCGAGTACTTCGAGCGGTTCCAACCGGACACCATCGCACACCATATTCAGCTTGCCAGCCGCCTCACGCCGGACCACCCCTGCGAATTATCGGTGCTCGAAAAACGAACGGGGCGATCAGAAATCAGCATCGTCGCCTACGATTACTTCTCGGAATTCGCCGCCATCTGCGGTGTACTCTCGGCCTTCGGGCTCAATATCGAAGAAGGACGGATCTATACCTTTGTGGGAACCACGCCCGCCCCATCCCCGCGCCGGGAGGCTCCTCCGACGACCGGCCGACCGAAAGGCCGACCCGGCCTCAGTCGAAAGAAAATCGTCGATGTCTTCCTGGTTCATCCCATAGACCGCGCGGGCTTTCCCTCACCACGACACGATGCCCTCAGACAGACGGTCAGCGAGGTCGTTCAACTGCTGGATGCCGGGCAGTTCGACGAGGCACGCCAATACGTCAACCGCCGGCTCGTCGAACGATTGGACAAGCAACGGAGCGCCTTCACCGGCCTGCTCGATACCGTGCAGATTACCTTCGACAATGGGCAATCACCGACAGATACGATTATGGACATCAGAATGGATGATACTCCGGCCTTCCTCTATGCGCTTGCGAATGCTCTGGCCATGCGGAACATATACATTACCAAGGCCCAGATCGAATGCGACGGCTCCAAGCTGCACGATCGTTTTTTTGTCAGGAATCGCGAGGGCCGGAAACTGCTCAACTCCGTCGATCAGCAACAGCTGCGGCTGACCGCCGTGCTCATCAAACAATTCACGCATGCTTTGACCTGGGCTTCCGACCCGGC
>CBDDRH010000090.1:0-11469 GCA_965233025.1 uncultured bacterium | reverse complement strand
CAGCGCGAAGATTCTCACGGCGAGGGCGCAAAGCTTCGACCAGCTTGCTTCAGCCTTGGCCTATCTTGATCAGCACGAGGTTCCCGTGGTCGTGAAGGCTGATGGACTGGCGAAGGGGAAAGGTGTGGTAGTCGCGGCGACGCGTGAAGAGGCGAAACAGGTTGTCCGCGACTCGATGGAGCATGCGATGTTCGGTCAGGCCGGTCAGCGCGTGTTGATCGAACAGTTTTTAGACGGCGAGGAATTGACGATCATGGCTTTCACGGATGGCCGGACGGTAGTACCGATGTTGCCGGCGCAAGATCATAAACGAGTCGGGGATGGCGATACGGGTCCCAACACCGGGGGCATGGGCGCCTATTGTCCTGCGCCGCTTGGGACTATGGCGCTGCGTGAGCAGGTCACGCGACAGGTCCTCTATCCCGCTGTCGAAGCCTTATCTCGCATGGGCTGCCCGTTTCAGGGCGTTTTGTATGCCGGCCTCATGATTGTGAAGGGGACACCCTACGTGCTGGAGTTCAATGCTCGGATGGGGGATCCGGAAACGCAGGTCGTACTCCCGTTGCTCAAGACCGATTTGCTGGAGGTGATTGAAGCGGTAATCGAACATCGGCTCGACCAACTTAGCGTAGACTGGCATAATGAAACTGCAGTGTGTGTCGTCATGACGTCAGAAGGCTATCCAGGGGCGTATCAGACCGGCCGTGCGATTCAAGGATTACCGGCTACGACCGATGAGACAACCATGGTGTTTCATGCGGGTACGACATGGACTGGTACTGAGGTGACGACAGCCGGGGGCCGGGTGCTGGGAATTACGGGACTTGGAAAGACCTTGGAAGTTGCGCAAGCGGAAGCCTATCGGGTGACGAAGTCGATTGCATTTGAAGGCGCTCATTATCGGACGGATATTGCGCATCGTGCGTTCTTGCCCCAGGCATAACGTAGAAGGAGTCTGATGGTTCCTGTCATGGCAACGATCGAGCGCTATAGGGCGTCCACTGTTCCGGTGCTTGCTGATCGCGCGCGCCGTGTGCTTGAAGAGAGCGGGCTAATCGCCTTGCCGACGGAGAGTTTCTATGGGCTTGCTGCGGATCCGTTCGACGAGCAGGCCCTTGCCAGATTGTGGCAGGTCAAAGGCCGGTCGGAGGGAAAACCGATTCTTGTGCTGATCGGCGACGAGTCTCAGTTGGTGCCGTTTGTTCGAAGTATTCCCCATGCAGCACACATACTCATGAACGTCTTCTGGCCAGGACCGCTCACTATCGTCTTTCCCGCAGCGGTTGGACTTTCCGATGCGGTGACTGCAGGGACGGGTTCTATCGGCATCCGTCTCAGTGCCTGGCAGCCGTTGCGTGATCTCTTACGCCGAGTCGGGCCTGTGACCGGTACTAGTGCAAATCGTGAAGGCATCCCGCCGCCCACGACGGTCGAAGAGGTTCAGGACAACCTTGGCAACGTGCTCGATCTGATCATTGATGCTGGACCGACCCCCGGCGGGCTGCCATCCACCGTCAATGACGTCCGGAGTCCGATCCGAATCATTCGCGATGGAGCGATCGAGCGAGGCGTCATCGTAGCGCAGTTGGCCGCTCACGGCCTGTATCTCGACGCAGATAGTCGGTGAAGTCGATCGTGTCGTTCACACTGAAAGGAGAGTACCGATGACTCGACCAGTGATGGTGCGTAACCTTGTTGCGGTGGCCGCCATAACGCTCGTCTCGGTGGGCCTGTCCGGGTGTGATTACTGGCCCCCGGCACTCCAAACACAAGTCGAACAACTTCGTTCCGAGCTCCAGACTGTGACCATGGAGAAGGCTCAGCTACAGAATCAAATGGCCTCCTTTAATAAGGTGAAGGAGGATTTGCAGGCGCAAGTGAATGAGCTTTCCAAAGCGAATCACGATAAGTCGACCATGATCGCCAGTTTGCAAAGTGGGCTGGCGGCGGCACAGGAACGGCTGGCGAAGTCGGCGAAAGTTGCATCGCCGAAGACCGGCGCAGCCAAGCCGGCCACAAAGGTTGCGCAGAAGGCTCCGGCCAAGAAGAAAACACCGGCTAAAGCTACAGTCAAGCGCTAGCCGCCTGGTCTCCGCAGTCTACTTGGTCGTGGCAGTCGAGGGTGTGGTTGTCGGAGTGCTTGAGGTCGTGCTCGATGGGGTGCTCGTCGGCGCAGACGAAGGGGAAGCAGCGGGAGTAGAGGGAGTCGTGGACGTTGTCTGGTCGGACGTGCTTGGCGCCGTTTCTTTCTTCTCCGTAGTCGCGGGTGTGGGTGCTTCATTGCCTGAGGAAGGCTTCATTTTCTCGGAGTAGTCCGTCACGTACCATCCGCTGCCTTTGAACATAATGGCCGGCGATGAGATAAGGCGCTGTACGCGCTTCCCGCATTGCGGGCAGGCGGTGAGGGGATCGTCTTTCATGCTCTGTTTGACCTCAAACCTATCCACACAGCTTTCACACTGATATTCGTAGATTGGCACTCTTCATTTCCTCCTGCTCACAAGCCGCGGGCTGTCTGGTTGATCTGGTCTGTTTTGTTGATCCGGTCGGTCCTGTCTACCAAACAATCGTAACAAACCCAATAACGGTCTTCTTTTGCTAGGTAAGCTGTTTGAATGCCGCATCGAGGCGATCCATTCCACGAACGATCGTCTCCATGCTAGTCGCATACGACAGGCGAATATGCTGGATGCTCCCAAACGGCTCACCGGGAACCACTGCGACCTTGAATTCCTGTAACAGGTAGTTTGCAAGATCGGTCGGAGTAAGAATTGTTCCACTTGGGCTTTGCTTTCCGAGCAGCCTACTCACATTCGGAAACGCATAAAATGCTCCGGTGGGCATTCGACAGCGAACGCCGGGCATCGCATTCAGCCGCTCGACCATGACGCGCCGCCGCCGATCGAACTCAGTTACCATTGTAGTTGTGAACGCACCACCTTCGCGCAAGGCCACGACGGCAGCTTTTTGTGAAATGGAACAGGGGTTGGACGTGCTCTGGCTTTGAATGTTCGCCATGGCGGTCAACAGGTCTTTTGGGCCAGCCGCATAGCCGATCCGCCAGCCGGTCATTGCATAGGCTTTGGAGACACCGTTGATCACGACGGTACGGGCTGCGACCTCCGGTCCTAGCGAGGCAATACTCGTGTGTGTCGCCTCGTCGTAGAGGATTTTTTCGTAAATCTCATCTGAAATCAGAAGGAGATCCCGACGGAGAGCCAGTTCAGCAAGGCGTTCGAGCGTCGCCCGATCGTAGGTCGCCCCCGTTGGATTGCCGGGGCTATTGATGATAATCGCCTTGGTGCGCGCGGTGACGAGTCGTTCCAATTCGTGAGCGTCAACGGCATACCCATTCTCTTCACGGGTCGACAGGAACACCGGCGTGGCGTCGTTCAGTAGAGTTTGGTCGGCATAGGAGACCCAATAGGGAACGGGAATGATGACTTCGTCGCCTGCTTCGAGGAGCGCCTCGGCAAGGTTGTACAGCGAATGTTTGGCGCCACACGAAACCAGCACCTGAGATTTCTCGTACCGGAGCCCTTGCTCTGCTTGCAGCTTGTCGATAATCGCTTGGCGCAGTTCATCGATGCCGGATGAGGGCGTGTATTTTGTAAACCCTGCGCGAATGGCGGTTTCTGCCGCGGCTTTGACCGGTTCCGGTGTATCGAAGTCTGGTTCTCCGGACGAGAAGTCGGCGACATCGATTCCGCGCGCTGCCATCGCTTTCGCTGTTGCGGCCATCGCCAAAGTGGGGGAGGGGGCAATTCGCCCCGCTCGTGCGGCAAGCTTCATGTTTTTAAACTCCTGATCCGTTCCTGTAGTTGGCGCGCCACCTCAGGATGCAGAAACTCTGTGAGCGCTCCGCCGTGGGTGGCTACGTCTTTAATGATGGTTGAGGATAAATAGGAATATTCTTCGCTGGGCATCAGGAACACGGTCTCAACCTGTTTGGCGATTTTTCGATTCATGAGCGCCATCTGAAATTCATGTTCGAAGTCCGAGATCGCGCGCAGGCCGCGGATAATCGCATGGCCGCCGTATTGTTGGACAAAGTCCACGAGCAAGCCGTTGAAGTGGGTCACTTCGACCTGTGTCATCTCGTTCATCACGATCCGGATCATCTCCAGCCGTTCGGTTAGGGTGAAGAGGGGATGTTTGGATGGATTGGGCGCAACGGCGACGACCACCTTATCGAACACACGTAAGCTTCGGGTGATGATATCGGTGTGTCCGTGGGTGATGGGATCGAAGGTTCCCGGATAGATGCCGATTTTCATGATGCCGTCGATACTGAGGTGGACACACCGTACAGATAGAGTGCCGTGTCGCCATACACGTATCGCCGCACAAGCGCGGCATGGTTGATCGATACAGGCAGTTCGGTTCGCGAGTCTTGCTCGATCATCATGGCAGCATGCTCCGACAACAGCCCGGGCCTCCAGGCCTGGATCAGGACATCTAACTCATCTGGAGCGGCATACGGCGGATCTGCAAAGAGTACGTCGTAGGGGCCACCCCACCAGTCTTTCCGCTCGAGGAAGGCAGCTGCCTGTCCCACACGTATCTGCGCTCGGTCGAGCAGCTGACAAGTCCGTAGATTTTTCTGTAGCAACTGCACGGCTTTGGGGTCGGACTCGACAAAGGTGACGGCTGAAGCTCCGCGGCTCAGCGCTTCAATTCCGACGGCTCCCGTACCGGCATATAAATCTAGAAAGCGCCCGCCGAACACGTGGCTTCCAAGAATCGAAAAAATGGCCCCACGAACCTTGTCGGATGTGGGGCGCAGCGCAGTTCCTTGCGGCCCACTCAAACGGCGACCTCGGTGGGATCCGGCAATAACACGCATACATTCAGGTAAGAGCCGTTTCTGGAGCGCATGACTCTAACACAGCGTTTTTGAAGGGGTCAAGATAAGTGCAGCTGAAACGAGGCGTGGAATGCTGGTGTGGGACCGGCGTAGCGCGAGGAAGATTGGACCGAGAGGAATAGAAGTATTTTGACGACCTTGGAGGCTGGGATTATAATGCCGCCGAATGATCTAGCAGCCTAAGACGTGAGCGACGAGGCATGCGTGAGGCTCGTGTCGACCATCCGTGGCGATCGAGAGGGTCGACCAGCACCGAAAGGAATCGAACTGTTCTAGGGAGTCGTCACTGTCTGGGGCTTGCGAGCGGCCAAGCTCTTTTGCCGATTGTTTGAAATCGTGCGATCGATGATGGCGCCGCAATTGATGCATTTCCAGGCGTAGAAAATTAAAAAGAAGTCGGAGAACCGCTCGAGCATCATGAGACCTTTGCACTTCGGACATTCCATCGAATCCTCCCAGGGTTGGTGTGCACTGCTGGAGGCGTTCCAAAGCAATTACTGCACCAAATTGTCGCTGTACGTAATTTCAACAGTTTAGGGGATACGTATTTGTTACCAAGTGGGCAGCGAAGGGGTTGTCGCTAGCACAAAAACGTTCAGAGTGTCTTATTTTGTCCAAGGAGAATAAATGGCCGGCGTGAAAGGAGGGCAAGGTATCGCTCAATGGCCTGAAACGGAACGGCCGCGCGAACGGCTACTGACTCAGGGCCCACAGATGCTCACCAATGCCCAACTCCTGGCGATCCTTCTCCGAGTCGGTCGTCATGGATCTTCAGCGGTACAAGTCGGAATGGATATCCTGGATCGACTCGGGGGTGTGGCTGGACTTGCACAATGCGGAATCGAAGAACTCTGCGCAGTTCCAGGTGTGGGAGAGGCCAAAGCGGCCCAACTGAAGGCGGCCATCGAATTAGGAAAGCGCGCTCTTGCTGGTCCGCTGACAAAAGGCACAAAAATCACATCCAGTCGCGACCTCTTTACGCATTATCATCCGACCTTGCGAGACCTGCGTCACGAAATTTTCAAAGTCGTATTACTGGATGCCAAGCATGCCATCATGCGTGACGCAACCGTATCGGAAGGCAGCTTGACGCTTAGCATTGTTCATCCCCGCGAAGTCTTCACACTCGCGGTAAAAGAATCGGCGGCAGCCGTAATCTTTCTGCACAACCATCCCAGCGGCGATCCTACGCCAAGTCAGGAAGATCGTGTCCTGACTGCGCGATTGGTGTCGGCAGGGGAGGTATTGGGCATTCGGGTTCTCGATCATCTCGTTGTTGGCGATGGACGCTATGTCAGCTTCGCCGATCAAGGTTGGCTAACAAACCATGGTGCGGACGTGTGAGCGAAGGAGGAGTCAAAGCGACATAAGCAGGCCATTTCATTTCCGGAAGAATACGACTGCTTCCGGCCATCATGAGGAGGGTCCCATGAGCGAGCTACGCAGGGAGTCACTCAGAAATGTGGTCCTGATCTCCAGTGCCGGTGCCGGGAAAACCTCGCTGGCTGAAGCCCTGCTCTTTACCGCCGGCGCTGTTTCCCACCTCGGGTCGATCGCACAAGGCACGACTGCCTCTGACTTTGAGCCGGAAGAACTGCACCGGCGCAGTTCCGTCAGTACCAGTCTCCTTCGTTATTCCTGGAATCACACCATCATCAATCTCGTCGATCCCCCCGGTGCGTTGAACCTACTCGGGGAGCCGATCATGGCATTGCGAGCGGTGGACGCCGTGATCCTGGTCATGGGTGCCTCGTCGGGAATTCGGAGCGAACTCGTCAGAATCTGGGCTCGCGTGAAAACACTCGGCTTGCCCTGTCTCCTGTTCCTGAACCAATCGGATAAAGACGGTGTTTCTCCCGAAGACGTCGCCACATTGTGTCAACGTGATCTTGGGATCCTGCCATTGCCGATGTCTTTGCCCTTCGGCAGAGGCGCCCAGCTTGAAGGGGTACTGGATCTCCTTCAGCAGAGCCTCATCACGTCGCGGACAGAGACCGCCACAGTTCAGCAGTTAGCGATACCTGAGACTGAGCGGACGATGGTCATCGATGCGCGAAAGCGCGTTCAGGAGGGAGTGGCCGAGCAGGATGATCGATTGTTGGAGCAGTATCTCGCTTTGGGTGAGCTAGCAAAGGAGGAGCTGATCGATGGACTTCGTCTTGGTGTCCAGGCCGGTACGATCGTCCCGCTCTACTGCGGTTCCGCAATCAAGAATATCGGGATCGTTCCACTCCTCAATGCCATCGTCGATTTCCTGCCGTCGCCGATGGACCGAGCAGCGAGAGCCCCGTTGGAAGGCCTGCATCCTGATACAGGTGAGGCCGCGAAGCGCCGCGCCGTTCCAGAAGATCCATTTTCAGGGATCGTCTTCAAGACCCTGATAGACCCGTTTGTCGGACGACTGTCATATCTACGGGTCTTGTCCGGAGTTCTTCACGCAGACTCGACGGTCTTCAACAGTTCTCGAGGGAGCAAAGAGAAAAGCGGACATCTCTATACATTATTGGGGAAGAAACATACAGCCGTGCCTTCAGCTGGAGCAGGGGAAATCGTGGCAATTGGGAAACTGAAAGATACGCAAACCGGCGACACGCTCTCTGATGAACATGCTCCTATCTGTTACCCGAAACCGGTGCTGCCTCGGCCTGTCGTGTCCTTTGCAATTGAGCCAAAGTCCAGCGCCGATATCGAAAAAATCAGTCTCGGGCTGCATAAGTTGATCGAAGAAGATCCGACGCTCGAATTTTCACGGCACGCCGATACGAAGGAAATGGTATTGAGCGGGATGGGCCAGGTCCATATCGATCTTGCGCTCGAAAAATTGCGCCGCAAGTACGGTGCTGAAGTGGTGGTTCATATGCCGAAGATTCCGTACCGCGAAACCATTCGCGCTACCGCACAGGCACAGGGGAAATATAAGAAGCAAACCGGCGGGCACGGCCAGTACGGTGATTGCTGGCTTGAAATCGCGCCTCTGCCACGCGGTGAGGGATTCAAATTTGAGAACAAAGTCGTCGGCGGCGCCATTCCGCGCAACTTCATTCCGGCGGTAGAGAAGGGAGTGGTCGAAGCCATGCATCACGGCAGCTTGGCGGGGTTTCCTGTCGTCGATTGCCGAGTTGCGGTGTACGATGGGTCGTACCATGCGGTCGATTCATCTGAGATGGCGTTCAAGATCGCCGCGTCGATGGGGTTCAAGAAGGCCTTGGAGACGGCCCATGCGGTGTTGTTAGAGCCCATCATGACGGTGGAGGTCGAGGCGCCGGCGGATCACATCGGAGGCGTGATCGGGGATTTGAATGCGCGCCGCGGGCGGATTCTCCACGTAGAGGCGAAAGACCAGACGGAATTGATTACGGCCCTTGTTCCAATGGCCGAGTTGCTCACGTATGCCGCGGCGCTGAATTCATTCACGGCAGGACGTGGCACGTATGCGATGGAATTTGCGCGGTACGACGAAGTCCCGCGCGAGCTTGTGGTACGAATTGTTGAGTCCCACAAAGTAGAGACGCATGCGGCGGCGCATTGAACGCAACGCGCGACACGCGCGAGGAGCGAGACTTGCGTGACGTGTGAGCCCTGTCCCTACCTGTCGCGCTTTTCTCGCACGTCTCGCGCTTCACGCGCCACTAGGGGGCAGTCGATTTGAGCACCACATAAAATGCGCGGCTTTCTCTCACTACGCGAAGTAAAATGGTTTCGCCTCGCCTGACTTTGGAGATTGCGCTGCTGAATTCTCCGACCGACCCGATATCAATACGGTTCACTTCCTTGATGAGATCGCCTTCATGAAGGCCTTCCGATTGGGCAAGGCTTCCGGCCTCCACTTTGCTGATGAGCACGCCACGGTTTTCCTGTAGCTTAAATTTGTTGGCAAGACTCGGCGTGAGATCTTGCACATCGAGACCCAGCGTGACTTCAGCGAGTGGCTGTGAGGGAAGCGAGGTGATGACGGCCTGACCTCGGCGTTCAACAAGACCGACGTCTAGCATCAGGCGCTGCTGATCGCGAACAATCTCAACTTTCGCTGTTGAGCCTGGGGGCAATCCCGCCACGACGTGAGAGAGCCGGTTTGGCGTGTCGATCACGATGCCGTCAATACGGGTCACGATGTCGCCAGGTTTGATGCCGGCTGCTGCAGCCGGGTTCTTTTCGAAGACTTCGTTGACCAGCACTCCTTCGCCTTCGTTAACCCCGAACTTGCGTGCCAACTCCGCTGTGAGCGGTTGGATGCCGACGCCCAACCAGCCTCGTGTCACCCGTCCCTGCGTCAGTAATTGTTGAATCACTTGCTTGGCCATGTTGGAGGGAATTGCGAAGCCGATCCCTTGGGCGAAGTTAATGATGGCGGTGTTGATGCCGATAATCTCGCCGCGCAGATTGAAGAGCGGGCCACCTGAGTTGCCGGGATTGATCGACGCGTCCGTCTGAATAAAATTTTCGTAGCGCGAGAGGTTGATATTTTCACGGCCGACCCCGCTGACTACGCCGAGCGTGACCGTTCGATCGAGTCCGAACGGATTTCCCACAGCGAGCACCCATTGGCCGACGCGCACGCCCGACGAGTCTCCGAATTTTGCGCTCGAGAGGGGATGATCGGCGGTGACTTTGAGGACGGCTAAGTCGGTATCCTGATCCTTGCCGACGACCTGTGCAATCAACTTGGACTTATCGGAAAAGCGGACCTCGATTTCCGTCGCGTCGCCGATCACATGGTTGTTTGTCACGATGTGCCCTTCAGGATCGATGACGACACCGGACCCTGATCCTGAGGCATTGGGGGTTCGTTCTTGCGGCAGATCACGCCCTCGTCCTAGTGGGGACAGGGGAATGAGGTTCACCACGGAAGGTTTTGCCGATTCGGCTAAATCGGTGATGACTGCTTGCATCTCTTCCAGTGCGCGGAGCCCCGGCGAGTCGCCTGATTTTGGTGTGGTGGTCTCAGCGGCAGCGAACGAATGGATACTGAGTAAGGCGACGACCAGAAGGCTGATGGAGCCTTGTAGCATGCGTGTCATCTGCGACCTCCTCGCAGCATTGTACATCATATTTGCGCGGGACTTGCGAGACTTGCGAGATTTGCGAGAAAAACGGGACGGGCGATAGGGATAACAGTTCGAGGTCCGAAGTTCGAGATTTTCGGAACTTCAACCCCGGAGCTTCGAACGTCGAGTCGCGTTTGTCGCGCACGCCTCGCTCACGACTTACGCCGACTTCGCATTCCGAGCTTGGGTAATGTCAAAGGCTACCTGGGCGAGTTCTGCCTGCAGCCCGATCATGATCAAGACATCGTCGATGCGGAGTACTAGGGCTCCGTCCGGCGGTACGAGAAATGGTCCCCGCAAGACTGTGACGAGACGAACTGACGCAGGAAGCTCCACCTGAGCGAGCATCCGTCCAGCGAACGGTGATCCCTTGACGACAGGAAACCGTTCGATGGCTGCCGCGCGAAGACTCAGGTCCTGTTGCAGGGTCAGGAGATCATGATGAACTGTTTCCAGCTTGAGATCGCGGATTTGGCTGTCGACGCTGAGCAGGGTTTGTTTCAGATACTGAATCTGGTCGCCGGCCTGACCGAGGACGTTTTCTAACTGATGAGGGTGCGGAATTGCCTCATGGCTGAACGGTGGGCGCTTTGCACAGAGCGCTGAAATTTGACGGCCGAGATCGCCATGACCCTGTTCGATCTGGCTTAGTAAGCTCGATGCCTGACTGTGTAAACGGAGGACCTGGACTTTACGGTTGGCACGTTCGGCAAGCGCAAGGACGGTTTCATAGATCGCGCTGCCGGTGATTGTGAGTTCCTGCTGGATACGGCCGAGCAGTTCGAGGGACATAAATGGAAAATCTCTTAAGTCTGATAACTAATATTATGTTAACTCTTAACCGTATCTCGCCGATGACAAACCATCGCTCTAGCAGCCCACATGTCTACGCTCCCCACCCTACCGCTTCTCACGTACTGGGTCAACTCGAAGCCATGACATGAATAGTCCCTGCAGCCAGAATGTTTTCTGGCGGGCTGGGATTCAGCCGGATTGAACCGTTGACAGGATGAACATTGAAAGAATAGGGTCTCTTATGCGTTGGCTGGCGTATTCTCTGATTTTTGTACTCCTTGGTGCGTCCTGTGCTACAGCACCCACGTTTCCCTCAGCTCCCGCCCTTCCCAGGGAGGAGTTCATCAATCAAGTGCTCGATCCTCTCGCCGGCCAATTCGTCGATGAATGGGCCGAAGCAAGCAAGGCGGAGTATGCGGCCCAACATCCCACTACCGGCTCTGGAGGAGGTATGGCATCTGGGATGATGGGGAAGTATGTCAGCAAATACGTTTTTCCCGCGAATCAAGAGGCCATTCAAAAATATAATGTGGAAATTGACGCGCGGCGGGAGCCCCTCAAAAAAGAAGTACTTGCTCTGTTCATTCGGCGAGCCAAATCAGTTGGGGATCAGTACAGTGTGTGCATAGAAGGAACGGAGAGGCGCTACGGCGTAAAGGATAATGGATTTATTCGACTTGAAGACGGGCTAGGACCCTGTGAAAAGACCTTGATTACAACGAGAGAAGGTTCCGAAAGCAGCGACCGGTGAGAACATTCAAT
>CBDDRH010000089.1:0-13273 GCA_965233025.1 uncultured bacterium | reverse complement strand
ACTGCTGATGTCAAAGGAGACTGGAAGCCGCTTGTATTTCTGATGACTGACGGTCAGCCGACTGACAGTTGGAAGAAGGGGTTAGAAGCTCTTCGCAAAGTGAAGACGGGCATTATCGTTGCCTGCGCTGCTGGCCCGGGTGCGGACACCAGCATGTTGAAGGAAATTACTGAGGTGGTTGTCCAGTTAGACACGACCGATTCAGGCACCATCAAGGCGTTCTTCAAGTGGGTGTCCGCAAGCATTTCTACTGGTAGCCAGAAGGTCGATTCTGGTCAGAAGGAGGTAGGCGGATTAAGTGATTTGCCGCCACCCCCGCCGGAAATTAACGTGGTTGTCTAAGGAGAAGACGGCATGGCAGTTAGTCTAAAGAAGGGTCAGGGCGTAAGTCTCTCCAAGAGCCAATACGACCTTTCTCAGGTAACGCTGGGTCTTGGTTGGGATGTTGCGGAAGAGAAGAAGGGATTTCTCGGCTCGCTGTTGGGTTCAAAATCTCCCGAATATGACCTCGATGCAGTCGCATTCCTTCTCGGCGCGAACGGGAAGGTTAATGATCTCGGCAAGGCAGAAAATGGTCGTCCGACGCTGGTTAATGGCGACGTCATTTTTTTCAATTCTCAGAAGCACCACACCGGCAAGATTTGGTTAACGGGCGACAATCGTACCGGTGCCGGTGATGGGGACGACGAGCAGATTATTGCAAGGCTGGACACGTTGGATGAGCGCTATCAGCGTATCGTCTTCGTCGTGCAGATATATCAGGGGCAGCAGAAGGGGCAGCACTTCGGCAAGGTCAAAAATGCATTCATTCGTGCAGTGGATGCTAAGGGCAAGGAAATGGCGCGTTATGACCTTTCGGGAGACTCATCCTTCAACGAGCACTGTTCCATGGCATTTGCGGAACTGATTCGTGAGGCGGGTGGATGGCAATTTAAGGCCATAGGTAAGCCGTATCGTGAAGACGGCTTTGTTGCGATCCTCAAGGATTACGTTTGAGGGATTTGCCATGAGCGGTCGAAGACTACCTGTCTACCTGCTGATTGATACTTCAGGGTCAATGCGTGGAGAGGCTATCCAAGCGGTGAATGTCGGCCTGCAGGCGCTTGTGAGTGCTCTACGTCAAGATCCCTATGCTCTGGAATCGGTGCACATCAGCATCATCACATTTGATCTTGAGGCCAAGGAGTTGTTCCCGCTCACGCCACTGGATGAGATTCAGATTCCCGAAATCAGCGTGCCACAGTCTGGGGCAACCTTTCTGGGTGCCGCCCTAGAGTTGTTGGTCAAACGTGTGGACAAGGACGTTCTAAAAAGTACATCGGATCAGAAGGGTGATTGGCGGCCGCTTTTGTTTGTCATGACTGATGGCAGCCCAAATGACACGCAGGCGTATCACGAGATGACCGCCGAGGTGAAGAAGCGTGGTTTTGGAAATATTGTTGTCTGTGCTGCTGGGCCAAAAGCCAAGATAGATGTACTCAAAGAGTTGACTGACAGCATCGTCCACCTTGAGACGACGGATAGTTCCTCGTTTTCGTCCTTCTTCAAATGGGTTTCGGCGAGCGTAAGCATGGGCAGCAGCAGTGCCGGCGTGACGGAGCCGACGGTTCTTCCCCCGCCGCCGCCAGAAGTTCAGGTAGTTCTGTAGTGCTGTAAGTAGGATAAAGAGAAGAACACGCCAAGGAGTGCCTGATGAGACGTTTACCAATCTATTTTCTCCTGGACGTATCAGAGTCCATGGTTGGGGAAAATCACCGCAAGCTTGAGGAGGGCGTCGAAGCAATCGTCCGGAGCCTGCGGCAAGATCCACATGCATTGGAAACCGTTTTCCTGTCCGCCATTGCCTTTGCCGGCAAGGTCAAGACGATTGCGCCATTGGTCGAATTGCCGTCGTTCTATCCGCCGAAATTACCTCTAGGCAGTGGAACCTCTCTTGGTCAAGCGCTCTTCCATTTGATGGCAGAGATTGATCGCAACACGATGAAGACGACCGCAGATCAAAAGGGTGATTGGAAGCCTATCGTTTTTCTACTTACTGACGGTAAGCCGACTGATAACTACGCGCCTGCACTCAGAAAGTGGAAGGACGAGTATCAGAATAAGGCGGCAATTGTTGCCGTTGCTCTCGGTCGGTTCGCTGATCTTAAGGTGTTGAAAGAGTTATCTGAGAATGTCCTGCTTCTCGAGAAAACAGGGGCGGATGAGTTCAAGAAATTTATCGCATGGGTAACAGCGTCAGTGTCGTCGCAGAGTAAAAGCGTCGAGACCGGTGCAGGTGACAAACTTTCTCTCGCCGCAGTAGACAAATCGGTACTTCAGTTAGTCGACGACATTCGGAAGTTCCAGGTATTTGATCCGGATAGCGTAATTTTGGTGGGCCGCTGCCAGAAGAAGAAGTTGCCGTACATCATGAAGTACGAAAAGGTTCCTCAAGAGCTTTCGGGGGAGGCATTCAAGATTGATGCCTCCTATTTCGATTTCTCCGGATGCTATCCCCTTGCTGAGGATTATTTCAGTTGGTCTGACGGAGCATCCGCCAAGCAAACGGTCAATACTTCGCAGCTTCGTGGCGCGCCTGGATGCCCTCACTGTGGTGCGCAAGTCGCCTTCGCAATGTGTTCCTGTGGCGGAATTCTTTGCATTAATCAGCCTGGGAAAGCGATGTGCCCATGGTGCGAGCAATCGGTCGAGTTCGGTGGTGACGCTGGTGGCGACTTTGATGTGGGACGGGCGAGGGGCTAATGGATCACGAACAGGTTCGTATCGTTATTACAGGGCTTTTTTCGCAGGATGGCAGGTTGGCTCACTACCGTGAGCAATATTCCGTCGCGATTGTGGATGCGTTTTGCAGTGAAAAAGCCGATAGCCTTGCTGATAAGGTAATCCGTGCGCTTGAGGAACAATTCAAAGCACACGCGAATGCCTCCGAGGCTGTTATGAGATATCAGCAGACTGCAAATCTACCCGTTGACCTGCAAGACGATGAATCCAGGTCGTTAGATCCGCCTGCTGTAGATGCTCTGCCAGAGCAAGCTGTTCCGGCAGGGGCGCGAATCAATTCGGCAGAAGCTGCAACAGCTAGCGTTGTGGAGCAGCAAACATCTATTTCAGATCCGACTTCTACGATGAAACCAGTGCCTGAGTCCAAGGCAGCTTCATCGGCGTCGTCATCGCAATTACCAACTACTGGAAGTGCCATGCCTAGAAAGTTCTCATTCCGACTCAAAGGCGGAAAACTCCAGGTAGGTGTTCCTTACGATGGCAGGATTGAAGCTTTCGACGGCGCACCAAACGCTGTTGCACAGGTGCTCAGCGTGCTGATCCCACCAGAATTAGGACTTGCTGCCGATGAATCTGATCCAGCTCATCTTACTGGTACGCCTAAGGCGAGTGGTGATACCAAGATCGACTTCAGCTATCGAATAGCGGCTGATGGTGCCGATAAAATGACTCTCAATTCGAGTGTCACAGTCTTCGTCAATCATGATCCGAAATCTTTGTGGAAGGATCTGCGTTCTGATCAAACAGATCCGCACTGGAAGCCTGATACGGATACCGCCGTTCTCCGGTATTCGGATCGAGTGCTCGTGGCGGCGAGTAAGCGCGGCAGGTCCCATGCTCATGATGGTAAATTCCGAGATGATGATTTTAGGGTCATCAGTTCCGCGACTTCGGGGTGGGTCATTGTTGCTGTCGCCGATGGGGCAGGCAGCGCCGCAAAGTCACGACTTGGTTCCAAAATTGCAGTTACGAAGGCGGTCGATGTCCTCCTTGAAAAGCTGGAAGGCCCTGATGGCATTAGGCTTGAGGAGTCAGTGGCAGGCTGGAGGCGGGGCGAAGTATCCAGGGAATCCGTTGTCAGCGCCGGCCTGTATCCGGTTTTAGGTATTGCAGCGTTTGAAGCATGCAAGGCCCTGGAAGCTGAGGCGGGTAACTTGGGCGTTCTAGCCAAGGAGCTTTCTACAACGCTGCTTGTAACAGCCTACAAGCCCACAGATTTTGGGCATGTCTTCGCTACCTACTGGGTCGGGGACGGTGGTGCTGGTGTCTACCTAAAGGATGGGTCTGTGCGCCTTCTTGGGAAGGCGGATAGCGGTGAGTTTGCCGGTCAAACCCGTTTCCTGGATAACAAAGTAATGACCACCGAGGAGATTGCCGCCCGCCTGAACTTCACTGTCGTTGACGATTTCAAGGCACTTATAGCCATGACGGACGGAATCACGGACCCCTACTTTACAACCGACAATAATCTCGAAAGCAGTGATTACTGGGGCAAGTTGTGGGCCGAGATTGAGCCAGCGCTTGAGTCAGAAACGCCTGATGCAAATCTTCTCGCTTGGCTGGATTTTTGGTCGGCCGGTAATCATGACGACCGCACGATTGCCGTGCTCTGGTGATCGAAATGACGCAGCGGCCGAATACGATCAAGTTGACGACGCTCGATGGAAAGCAGGTTGAGTTCGTCGATGTAGTGAAAGGGGCTGGAGGCATGAAAGACTGCTATTTCAGCCCTGATCATTCCTACGCGGTGCTTTTCTTTCGCGAGAAGCAAGACGCGCAGGCAAAAGAGCGTTTGATCGAAATCACGACGCGCTACAAGGCAAATATATTCGAGCGTGACGGCGGTCAGTATTGGAAAGGCCTTTACTGCTGGCCAGAAAGCGTAGTTGAGTGGAATGGGCGACTTGGCCTCGTTACTCCCTTCTATCAGCGTCATTTTTTCTTTGATCATGGGTCAAAGAACAACGACATGCTTGGGATCAAGGGTAAGGAAAAGGAGGGCAAGTGGTTTGCATCCGCGTCCAATCAGAATCGATTTCTTGATCCCCGCGAGCGCGGTGATTGGCGCAGCTATATCAGCGTTTGCATCAAGATCGCGCGCGCCGTTAAGCGTCTCCATGCTGCAGGCCTCGCACATTCTGATTTGTCGTACAAGAATGTGCTTGTTGATCCGGTTACCGGATCGGCATCGATTATTGATATCGATGGTTTGGTCGTTCCCGGAAAATTTCCGCCGGATGTAATTGGTACGCCAGACTTCATTGCGCCGGAAGTTGTTTCTACGCAGAAACTTCCACGCAATGATTCTTCGAAGAAACTTCCGAGTATTGCAACTGATCGGCATGCACTAGCGGTGTTGATTTACATGTACCTTCTATATCGGCACCCTCTTAGGGGCGACAAAGTGCATGACCAAGATCCTGCTACAGACGAGATGTTCGGCATGGGCGCGAAAGCCCTTTTCGTCGAGCACCCAACGGACAGCAGCAATCGCATCAAGGTGAAGAACGTCAAGCCCAGCGAATTGCCGTGGAAAGACACATCCAAGATTCCATACTCGGTTACCGGGCCTTACCTGACGCCGCTATTTGACAAGGCCTTTATCGACGGGCTGCACGACCCAACAAAGCGGCCAACCGCAGATGATTGGGATACAGCATTAGTAAAAACCATCGATCTTATCCAGCCATGTCAAAACGTAGCCTGCGAGCAAAAATGGTACGTATTCGACAATTCTACAATGCCGAAGTGTCCTTTTTGCGGTACGCCCCATAAAGGTCGATTGCCCATTCTGAATCTGTACTCGTCGCGACGTGCGGGAAGCTTTATGCCTGACAACCACAGGCTGATGGTTTATTCAAATCAGTCGTTGTTCATGTGGCATGTGAACAGGCTAATTACCCCCAACGAGCGACTTGAAGACCAGCATAAGAAGCGGGTCGGGTATTTTGTAGAACACAAGGGTGCGTGGTATCTCGTTAATGAAAACATGCCAGATTTGAGAGATGTCGATAAGCAAGTCGATTACCCACCTGGATCTAAAATTGAGTTGGTTGATGGCTTGAAAGTTCTGTTGTCCCGCGCAGATGGCGGGCGACTCATTCACGTTCAAATGGCTCAAGGAGCATAGGAGGAATTATGGCCGTAAATCTTCAGAAAGGCGGAAACGTATCGCTGTCTCGTACCGACCCGGGACTAAACGTCTTGTTGTGCGGTCTGGGCTGGGATTCAAGGGTTACCAACGGCGATGCCTTCGATCTGGATGCAAGCATTTTTATGGTGACAAGTTCCGGGAAGGTGCGGGACGACGCTGACTTCATTTTCTACAACAATCCTAAGTCTACGGATGGCTCTGTCGAGCATCTTGGCGATAATCGGACTGGTGCCGGCGATGGGGATGATGAGCAAGTTGTTGTCCACTTGGCCAATGTCCCGGAGCAAGTTGCCAAACTCGTTTTTGCTGTCACGATTCATGACGGAACGGCGCGCCGTCAGAATTTCGGACAAGTCCAGAATGCGTTCATGCGAGTCGTGAACAAGCAAACGGATCAGGAGTTGGCTCGGTTCGATCTAAGCGAAGATTTCAGCACTGAAACGTCAGTCATATTTGGCGAAGTGTATCGCCATAGTGGAGAGTGGAAATTCAAGGCGGTTGCTCAAGGATTCTCCGGTGGGTTAGCCGAGTTGGCTAAGAACCACGGTGTGAATATCTGATCGCCGTTTCAGGGGTGGGTGCAGGTGGCGCACGGAAGGCAAGAATGAGCGACAAACATAAAGGACAAAGGGTCGATATTGACCTTTGGGATCCCGTGCACTTTTTTGCGTTTGGGTTTGGGTCAGGACTTTCACCCTTCGCGCCAGGCACTGCAGGAACACTCGTGGCGGTGCCTCTCTATCTGATGCTGGTAACGCTTCCGCTTTTGGCTTATGTCGCGGTCTTGTGTGTTGTGTTGGCGTTTGGCGTCTGGGTCTGCGGGCAATCGGCCAATAAAATTGGCGTACCGGATTATTCCGGCATCGTATGGGACGAGATCGCCGGTTACCTGCTGGTAATGACAATTTTTGTTCCGACCTTTTCTGCAGTTGTCGTTGGATTCGCTGCTTTCCGCCTGTTCGATATTCTCAAGCCTTGGCCCATCCGTTGGATTGACAAACATGTCCATGGTGGAATTGGGATCATGCTTGATGATGTTCTTGCGGCAATTTTCGCCGCTGGGCTGATGGCAAGTGCGTTGTTGTTTTTCCCCGATGTTATCTCGCCATATTTTCAGTTTAGATCGCAGTAGAAACATGCAAGGGCTGAGCAATGTCGAACTGTAAATACTGCGCGCAGCCTGCGGGACTGTTGAGAAGCAGTCATGAGGTTTGCCAGAAAGCTCATGACGATGGGTTGGCGGCCATTCGTGATTCTGTTCGTGATGCGATCAGAAACTCACTATCTCTTGGTGTGTTGCGTTCATCTGTGTTGGCTATATCTGCGTCTTCAAAAATATCCGAGGACAAGGTTCGCGAGATCGTATCGCGGGCCTGGAAGGATGCTGTTGATGATTTTCTTCAGGATGGGTTGATAGATGCTGCTGAAGAGCAGCGTCTGTCGGCACTTCAGCAAGCCTTCTCACTAACGCAGCAAGATCTTGATGTCGAAGGCGCATATACGCGTGTCGCGAAGGCAGGTGTCTTGCGTAGCCTCATGCAGGGCCAGTTGCCATCGCGGGTTTCTGTGGCGGGTGGATTGCCTGTGAATCTCCAGAAGGGAGAGTCCGTTATTTGGGCGTTTCGCAATGTAGAGATGTTCGAGGACAAGACCCAGAGGGAGTATGTGGGGCGTAGCCAAGGCATGAGCTTCCGAATCATGAAGGGTGTCTACTACAGGATCGGTGGCTTTAAGGGAAAGCCTGTCGAAACGACGCATCGGGTCAAAGTTGATTCCGGCATGTTGGTCGTCACGGACAGGAACGTATATTTCGCAGGGCCATCAAAAAGCATTCGAATACCTTTCGAAAAAATCGTGGCATTTCATCCGTACGATGACGGTGTCGGCATAATGAAAGATTCTGCAAATGCAAAGGCGCAAGTATTTTTAACCGGGGACGGCTGGTTCACATACAACCTATTTGTCAATGTCGCAAATATTTAATCGTCAATCGGCGGGGGATTGTGCGCTTTAAACTCGTGTCGGAATGCTCTTAGCGTCTGTAGCAATAAAATTCAATCGTGGAGGTGGTGTATGGCAGTCAACTTGCAGAAGGGTCAAAAGATCTCACTTGAGAAAGAAGCTGGAAGCACTCTTACCGACGTGGTGATGGGGCTGGGCTGGGATGCTGTAAAAAAGAAGGGACTGTTTGGCTTCGGTGGCGGTGGTCAGGAGATCGATCTTGATGCCTCCTGCATTTTGTTCGGCGCTGATGGTAGGCCTGTCGATGTCGTCTGGTTTCGGCAACTGAAAAGCAAGGACGGCAGCATCGTTCATACCGGTGACAACCGCACAGGAGCTGGTGACGGGGACGATGAACAGATCAAGGTCAGTCTGGCCAAGGTGCCGGAAGCCGTAAAATCTCTTGTGTTTACCGTCAACTCCTTTACTGGCCAGGATTTCTCACAGGTCGAGAACGCATTCTGCCGAATTGTGAATGGCAAGGACGGGAAGGAAATCGCCCGCTTCAACCTGTCGGTTCAGGGTAGCCACAGCGCCCAGATTATGGCCAAGGTGTATCGCCACAATGGCGAATGGAAAATGCACGCTATTGGCGAGAATGGGCGCGGCAGGACCTTTGACGACCTGCTTCCGCAGATCACGCCCCACCTTTGAAGCAGATGACGCGAGTCTGGTTCAACAAGACATTCTCTTCCATACACATCGCCCTTCGGCTGATACGTGAAATGGATGGGGATGGGCGTTACGAGGTGATCTGCAGCAGCCCGAATGCACATGCAATTGCCGGGCTGTCTGCCGATCATTTTTTTGTTGAGCCCACTTCACTCACGGCGGACGAATACCGGGAGTGGTGCGTTTCATTTGCGCACCAGAACGGTATCGGAATATTTGTTCCCGGGAAGGATGCGTCGTCGCTGATAGGCTGCGCGCAGAAATTCGCAAAGATCGGGACGCGGATTCTTGGCGCCGCCAGTCCGCAGATCCTCGAAACCATTCACGACAAGTCGCGTTTTTACGCGGCCGTTGAAGACCTGTCCTCGCCACCTGCGAAATGGCGGCCGGTTGAGACTATCCAGGAATTCGACGTTGCCTATGCCGAGTTATCGGCGTCGGAGCGGGAGCTCTGCATCAAGCCGGCCGTCTCGGTTTACGGGATAGGCTTTCGCAGGATCCGTACGAACCAGACTGCATTCCAGATCCTGATGGCGGGCAATGACTACCAAGTGTCCTATGACGACCTGCGCTCGATGCTTGCGGTCGCCGGCAGATTTCCGAAGTTGTTGCTCATGGAATACCTGGATGGCCACGAGTACAGCGTCGATTGTCTCTGTGACCGCGGCAGGCTTGTATGCGCTGTTCCCCGCAAGAAACCTCTTCGCGCGGGCGAAGGGCAACTGATTGATTGTCGGGCGGATGTCATATCTGCGTGCAGAGAAATTTCTTTGCGGTTTGAACTGAATGGATTCATCAACATCCAGTTCCGAGAGGGTCGATCCGGCCTGCGTGTCCTGGAGGTCAATCCGCGCATGTCGGGCGGAATCGGCATGGCGTGCCTCGCGGGGGTCAACCTGCCTTACTTCGGCATCGCCGGTTTCGATCGTGGCTATGATCAGCTCCGGATTCCTGCCGTGTGTGATGGCCTCCGCGTTGGCGAGATAAACATGCCGGTAGTCCTCTCGTGAACGAAATGCCCACCGATGCGCCCGCAGGGTATCCGTTGGTCCGGGCCGCCAGACTGCCCGGAGGATTGATCACCGCGACGGTCGAACAGGCTGAACTGGATCCTGACCTCCTTTTCGAGTTTGCGGCGCGTGACAATCCGAAGCGCGCCTTTTTGTTCCTTAGCAAGGTGCTTGGGAAGCACCTGCCGGTCAATCCGGAGCGGATGCAGGACGTGCATGAGCGCCTTGCCCGGCTGATTCCGGTGCTGCCGCAACCGGTAGCATTCATCGGCATGGCCGAGACCGCGACGGGCCTGGGGCACGGGGTTTTCGAAGCTTGGCTCGCCAGGGACGAGGGTGCCTCCGGTGTCTTTATACACACCAGCCGTTACCGGGTTTCTGGCGCCGGAATCGTCGCTTTCGAGGAAAGCCACAGCCACGCGCCTGCCGTCTATCTGCACGTACCTCTTGAGGAGCCGGCGCGCAGCAGGTTCATGGGTGCGCGCTCTCTGGTCCTGATCGACGACGAGATAAGTACCGGCAATACCTTCGTAAACCTCGCGAAGGCCTGCCGGCAGTTGGTGCCATCCATCGAAAGAGTGCACTTGGGCTGCATAACGGACTTTATGGGCGTTGAGCGGAGAGCCAATCTAGCGCCCCGGTTCGGCATGCCCACCGGCGTCGGTTCCCTGCTCCGGGGCAGTTATGTCTTTGAGGCAAGCGCGGGCGGGGCGGTTTCGACGACCGCGGCGCAGCGCCTGGAAGGCAACGAAGGGTGTATCTGTGACAACGGTCTGGGGCGCCTTGGGCGCACTGACCGGATAACCGTGCCGAAATACGTATTGAACAAGCTTCACGCCGCCTGTGTTACCGGCAAACCCACGCTTGTCCTTGGTACCGGTGAATTCATGCATCTGGCCTTCCTGCTTGGCAGGGAGCTCAAGAAGCTGGGTGGGGAAGTGTTCCTGCAATCTACGACGCGCTCCCCGATTCGTGAATGGGGGGCGATCACTGGACCCAGGACCTTCCCGGACAACTATGGCGAGGGCGTGTGCAATTACGTCTACGCCCTGGACCCCAAAAAGTACGGACTGATCGTGATCTGTTGCGAAACGGATCACGGCGGACACATGAAGGAGCTGGCCAAGGCGCTTGGAGCCCGGCTGGTTGTTTTCACCTCGGAGACCCTCGTTGAAGAAAGTCCTTTTTGTTGATCTCGATGACACGCTCTTTCAGACGCTCCGGAAGTGTCATGAAGGCGAGTCATTGGTTCCAGTCGCGTACCTGGCAGACGGCGCGCCGATCTCTTATGCGCGGCCATCGCAGGTCAATGTGCTCGAAATGTTTCAGCGGGAGATGGTGGTCATTCCGGCCACGGCAAGGAATCTTGATGCCTTCAGCAGGGTCCGGATCGATTTTCCGCACGGGGCAATCCTGAATTACGGAGGTGTAATCCTCGGCAGCAATGGCGAGCCCGACCCGGCCTGGCACGCGCAGGTTGAGCAGAAGGCAGCGGGCTCTCTGCCGGGGCTAAATGCGTACATGGAATTCCTGGAACGCGAATCATTTGCCCGGGATTGTCCGTTGAGGGTACGGATAATTTCAGACCTGGGCGTTCCCTTTTACCTAGTGGCCAAGTCCCCGTCGGGTAGCGAGGAGGATATCGGCAGGATGGCGAAGCTGTGCAGGGATTCCTTTGCGCAGGTCGACCAGCCAGGATTCAGCGTGCACGACAATGGGAACAACCTCGCCATAGTTCCTGGCTGGCTCGACAAGCGTCACGCTGTCCGATATCTGATTTCCACGCTCAAGGCCGAGCACGGTGAAATCGTCACGCTCGGCATGGGCGAC
Source organism: uncultured bacterium (assembly GCA_965233025.1). Classification (GTDB taxonomy): domain Bacteria; phylum Nitrospirota; class Nitrospiria; order Nitrospirales; family Nitrospiraceae; genus Palsa-1315. The sequence continues at coordinate 1,825 of CBDDRH010000089.1, read as the reverse complement.
AGCCTTTCTGACATGGGATTCCTGGGCGAGTGCCAGTATTCCATCATCCCGGCGACGAGCCAGATCGCGAAGACAAGACTGGTGGCGCCATGAGTTTTCACGGCAGTTATCGTCCTGACGATGTGGAGTTTCTCCTAAAGCCGATATCGATGACCTTCATCGCAGACTTGGACACCAAGGAGAGATTGATCCAGTCCGGAAAACGGCACTACAGCGAGATGCTTTCGCCGGAACGACTGCCATCCGATCGCTACCGGGAGTTGTTCATGCAGGCGCATCGGGAGAACCGGGAACGCATGGCCCGGGATTGCCTGCGCCTGGCGTCCATCATCGTCGAGCGTCACGGTCCGTGCCCGACACTGGTCTCGCTGGCGCGCGCAGGGACACCGGTAGGCGCAGTCATTCGACATCTCATCTGCAGGCTGCACGGCACCACGCCCAAGCATTTCTCGCTGTCGATAATCCGGGACAGGGGGATCGATACGGTCGCGATGGATCGAATCCTGGCTTCCGGATTCAAGCCAGATTTCATTGCCTTCATCGACGGGTGGACGGGCAAGGGCGTTATCAGCCGGGAGCTAGAAGCGGCGGTTAAGCACTACAACGAGGCTAACGATGTCGATATCGATGCGGGACTGTACGTGCTGAGTGACCTTGCCGGTACGGCCGCGTATGCCGCGTCGGATGACGACTATCTCATTTCGTCGAGCATCCTGAACTCCACGATATCCGGCTTGGTCAGTAGGTCCGTGCTGAACGAATTGATTGGCCCCGGCGATTTTCATGGCTGTGTCTTCTATGACGAGTACCTTCCCGAGGACGTCTCGCAGTGGTTTGTTGATGACATCGTCGCCGCGGCGCTTTCGATGGCTGATACCACGCCTGGTCGGGAAGGTGTCCATGTCGTCGATCGCGAGGTTGCGCGACAGCGGCAGGAATTTCTCGCGGCGCAAATGCGCCTGAGGGGCATAACCGATGTAAATCGCGTGAAGCCCGGGATTGGGGAGGCCACGCGAGTCCTGCTGCGCAGGAAGCCGGGCGTGGTCCTTGTGAAAAACATGGCAATCGAGTGCGTTACGCACCTGCTGGAGCTGGCCAGGGAGAAGGGGGTTCCGATCGAAGTCGTAGACTCGATGCCCTTTAACGCTATGTCCATTATTGGAAGCATGTCTGATGTTTGATGCAATTTCGTTGGGCGCGGCACTTTACGTTCCTGCCAATCGGCGGGACCTCGGTGACATATGCCGCGGCCGAAAACTGACAGAAGTCCGCACAATCATCCTCTGCACGGAAGATGCGATAAGGGACTCGGAGGTCGCGCTTGCTTGTGAAAACATCCGGGCCGCCCTGACCGGGTCAAAGCTGGAACTGCGAAAAAACCTGTTCATCCGAGTCAGGTCACCTGAAGTGCTGGGCCTGATCCTGACCATGCGTGGCGTTGACGGTGTTGCGGGATTTGTTCTGCCTAAAGTGCATCGCGCCGTGATCGGCGATTACATACGCCAGTTGCATGGCACGGAGTTCCTCGCCATGCCAACACTTGAGACGCGGGAAGTATTTGACCGGACCGAAATGTTCGAGATGGTTCGCTATCTCGACAGGGACGTTGTCAGGGACCGGATACCCGTGCTGCGCATTGGCGGAAATGACCTGCTGTCTCTCATCGGCATGCGCAGGCCCGTGGGCCGCACGATCTATGAAACGCCTATCAGGCAAGTTATCTTCAGCCTGGTGACGACGTTTTGCCCCTACGGTTTCTCGCTGTCGGCGCCGGTTTTCGAATACCTGAATGATTCCGCCACGCAGGCAAGGTAAGTGGAGGAAG
>CBDDRH010000088.1:0-43303 GCA_965233025.1 uncultured bacterium | reverse complement strand
AGCGGGCCGTAGGTTCGACCCCTACACGGCCCACCAAATCAATCAACGACTTGCGTATCGTTCCATGTTAAGGTGAATTCAAGATTTGCTAGAGTCATTTTCGGCAATGAATTTTAACCATGGAGGGGAGGCAAAAATTCGCGTTTGAAGGAAGCGATGAAGCATCTGACAGAAGCCATTGAGCATGGTAAAGCAGGCCACGCCGATATCGCCACGGAACATGCCGAAACTGCTCTCACGCATCTGACCGAAGTACACTACGGTATCAACGCCAACCGCGGAGGTGGGTTTGTATAAACGGGGGGGAGAATACCCCTGCCCGTTTCTGTATGAAAGTCGTGAGACCGCAATTTTCCGCCGCCCGCCTTTGGGCTGACTCAGCAAAGGCGTGGTGCTAAACATACCGCGCCCATCACCACCTACACCCAAATTGAGTCATGCCTCATCTTCATTGTTTGATGGGGATAGATCGTCCTGGGTGTTCTGAGTGAGGCATTCGGCGGTACTCTTCATCAGCGGGCCGCCTGTTGATCCTCCAACAAGAAGTGGGGCAACTCCGAAACATGGAGCTTTCTGGAAGACAGCTCGTATCACAAACAAAAAATCAGCGGGCCATAGGGTACGCTGTCTACATTCTTTCATTGGTTCCTTGCAGGATTCTGCATGGGCCGACCGGCTAACACCTGCGAGGCGCACCACTCGCGCCAACTTCATTGTCACCCTCGCCGCTTCTTCCTCTCCGGCACGCCGGCAACAGCCTCTGCCTTACGTTTCCTCCGTAAACTGCGCATTGGCTCTCCTCCTCCTATGAGAGAGCCAACTTCATTTCAACAAAGGAGGAAACAAGATGGCTACCCAGCAACAAACCCGCGAACGCCCTGCGATGCGGCAACAGCAAGACGACGACCTGAGAGAACACCAGCGAGAAGAGTCCGTTCTCTTCGACGACCTTCTTCTGCCCATTCAAAGATCAGTTTGGGGAATGGCGCAATGGGACCTCGTTTGGTCTCAAGTCTCAATGACCTTGACGCCCTTCTCACTATCGCGCGTAAAGCCAAGGAATGGATCTCCACTCATGCCTTGAAGCATTGAGCTTCTTCACGGGGAAGTCTTCGGTCCTCCGGGGGCTTCCCTCACATAATGGGATGTAGACTTTGTTGGCCAGCCAGGGGGGCTCAACCATTTCCGCCCGCTCAGGCAACAACTGACATTGACAAGCTGTATTGTCCAGAGCTGCATTGCCTCTCCTTTGTGATCTCTCTCCACAAAGGAGGGCAGCGTGATACGCACATAGATCAGGAGGGTCGGGATCGCTGCGCTGGTCGGATGATACTGCCTTATGGATTATGGACTTCGGAGTACACTCGCCGCCACCGCTCCGCCGGGGGAGGAAGATCCAAATGCACGCGTCACCAAGAATTGGGATAAAAAGTTGCCGAACACCTTGCGCTTTATCGTCTTGACGGACTTTGGCGGTGCGGCCGTGCGGGACAATGAGACGGGACTCGTGCGGGAACAATCGCCGGAGACGAAGACGCAGAATTGATCCGGTGCACGATTTCACTGCCCGAGCCATACCATCGGCGGACACAAGGGCTGGCGGCTCCCGTCGGTGCGCGAACTGGCGAGCCTAGTTGATCCGTCCGTCATACCAGGGCCCACCTTGCCGGCTGGCCATCCCTTTACCAACGTCCAATCAGCCCACCATTGGTCGGCGCCGTCGTTCTCAGGCAAGTCGTCCTTCGCGTGGAATGTGGGGGTCATCATCGGCATGGTGCACTATGTGAAAACAACCGACAGCCACAATGTCTGGTGTGTGCGTGGAGGGAATAATGCGGACGCGTATTGAGGATTAGTGGATTTGAATCATTGGAGCATTGGAGGATGCAGGGAGCATGAAACCCAGGCATCTCTGACCATCGCGTCCCCTCTTCAGTACCTCAATCCGTAGTAGTTCGGCGTCAGAGACCGTGCTGACTCGTCGTCGGGGGAGGAGTTACGAGCACAGCGTTGATCGCTGCCAGCAAAGATTCACTCTCAAACGGTTTATTGAGGACATGGTCTGCCCCGAGAAGTTTTGCCGCAGATGCGATTTCCATCATGCGCATGCTTCCTCCTCCCGTCATGGCGATGATCTTGGTCCGAGAATTCGAATGCTTCAACTCCTTAATGATCTCGAGCCCATCTCGGTTTGGCATGAAGATGTCGGTAATGACCACGTCCGGCGGGTTTCTGTGGAACATGGCGATGCCGGCCTGACCATCCGAGGCTTCCTCTACGCTAAAACCGGCTCGTGTCAGTATTGTGACGACCGTCGAACGGAGCAGCTGTTCATCATCGATCACGAGTATACGAGGCATGGGATACCTCCAAGTAACAAGAATGAGCGTCTGGCTACGCCTTTCGGGGTAGCCCGGGTGGTGAAGGGGAGGGCGCCTGGGGGACAGTGGACGCCGAAGCGCGTGACTGGAGTTCGGCAATTGGAGGCAATGCGAACCCTTTCCGGAGAAAATCGGTCACCCCCAGCGCCCTCGCTTCACGTTCCACGGATGGACTATCCCCCCCTGTAAAGATCATGACTTTCGCTTGAGGGTCAATGTTGCGGATCTCCCTCAACACCGTGAGCCCGTCAATGTCCGGCATGTCGATATCCAGAATCGTCAGATGCGGGCGTTCCTTTTTAAATACCGCGATGGCATCCTTTCCCTTGGCTGCCAGCGCCACATGGCGCCCCTCCTGTTTGAGCATGGTCTGGATCAGGGTAAGGATATTGTCTTCATCATCGACGACCAACACCTTATATGGCAACATTGCCTGCTCCTTTCTCTTTCAACCGAGCGGATTCGTCGTAACAGCTCTCCACGCATTAAGAATGGGCCTCAGGGTGTTCCCACGGCTTGCTGCACCGCTGCCAAGAGTTTGTCTTGATCCACGGGTTTTTGCAGGAACCCGGCTGCGCCAGCTTCGATGGTGCGTGCTTCAGCCACCAGGGGATCTTCGGCCGTCACGATGATGACCGGGACGCAACTCAGGGAGCTATTGGCTTTTAATCGCTGCAGCACCATTAAGCCATTCCCGCCGGGAAGCCCCAAATCAAGCAAGATCGCATCCGGCCGCTCTTTCAGAGCCACCGACATTGCCTGGAGCGCATCGGCTGCAAAGACGGTGTGATACTGCGCTCTCAGACGCGCGTTGAGTATGAGGCGGGTGTCCGCATTATCATCGACAATCAGGATTTTCTTTTTGTCCACGTGCATTCCTCGCTTTCTTATGCGTCATCGGCCAGAGTGTCAGGAGGCATCGTCGCATGTTCAGCCATCAGACGCTGGCGCACCACCTCGAACTCGCTTACCAGCTGGGTCAAGAGCGCTCCGGCCTTCCTGAGATCCTTAGCTTTCCCGAGCGCCTGGAGTTCGACACAGAGCTGGCGCATGTGATGGACACCCAGGTTGCCGCTGGCGCCGTTCAACTCGTGCGCCACTCGTGCCAACGCCCGCCCATCGCCCTGCTGGAGCGCGTCCCGTAAGTCCGCGAGACGGGTGGGAACGTCATTTAAAAAATTTGCGATCAGGGTAGACAGGAGTCCACAGGTCATATCAAGTTCGCGTAATTCGGCTAACACGGTGGCATCCACACACTCGTGGACCAATTCTTGTTGTTCCGGCGACACCGGTTCCTTCTGGTCATCAGATGTTGATTGGCTGGAAAGCCATCTGGCCAGCGTCGCCTGGAGTTGTTCCAGCTTTACCGGCTTGGCGAGATAATCGTCCATGCCGGCATCCAAACATTTCTCACGGTCCCCTTGCATGGCGTTCGCGGTCATGGCGATGATGGGGAGTCGGCGGCGGGGCTGTTCCCCTTCACGCTTCCGAATCAACGCCGTCGCCTCCAACCCATCCATCTCGGGCATTTGGCAATCCATTAAGACCAACGCATAATTCACCCGAGAGACCGCGTCGACGGCTTCGAGCCCGTTGGCCACAATATCGGCTCGATGGCCAAGGTTCTCCAGCTGACACACCGCGACTTTCTGGTTCACGATATTGTCCTCGGCCACGAGGATGCGGGCGCGCGCCGCCATGGCGGCTTCCTTGAGGACGTGACGGGTGACCAACACGGCGGCGGGCCGACTCGCAGTCCCGACTTCCCGCAAGTCCGTGGCTGACGTAGTAGGCCGGTCCACAATCATGGTCAGACAATCGTGTAAGTGTGCGCGATGGACGGGTTTGCTGAGATAGGCGGAGATCCCCGCTTGCTTTGCCTTCTCGGCCTGCCCCCGAATCCCCATCGAGGTCAGCAGGACCAGGCGCGTCCCTGCCAGGGCGGGATCCTCGGTGATTGCACGCCCCAACGCCAGTCCGTCCATACGCGGCATCTGCAAATCGAGAATGGCCAAATCGAAGGGCTCTCCCCTGGCTGCCGCGTCCTTCAGCAGCGCGAGGGCTTGGTACCCGTCCGAGGCAGAGGCGCTCTCGAGGCCCCACTGAACCGAGTATTGTTCCAGGATGCGGCGGTTGGTGGCATTGTCATCCACAATGCATAGTCGCCGGCCCGCGAGGGACCCTCTGGGGATGGGTGTCACGTGAGCCTGTGCCGGTTGTGGAGTCAGCCACACGGTAAACCGGAACGCGCTGCCGCGACCGGGTACACTCTCGATGCCGATCTGCCCCCCCATCTGTTCCACCAACTGTTTGCAAATGGCAAGGCCCAATCCGGTGCCGCCAAACTTCCGCGTGGTCGACGTGTCTGCCTGGGTAAACGGCTTGAATAGGAGCGCCTGTACCTCGGGGGCTATGCCGATGCCCGTGTCCGTCACGGCAAACTCAATCAGGGTGCGCTCGGCCGTCTCCTCGCGCCGAGTCACATGAAGCATCACCTCGCCCTGGTGGGTAAACTTGAGCGCATTGCCGATGAGATTGACAAGAATTTGCCGGACGCGGCCCGGGTCACCCCGTAACGCCGTGGGCACCTCCGCATGCAGGAGACACCCCAATTCCAGCCCCTTGCGTTGCGCCGTCTCGGCAAAGAGATCCAAGGTCTCTTCGACGGTCGTCCGCAGGTCAAAGTTGATCGTTTCCAACGTCAACCGACCGGATTCGATTTTCGAGAAGTCCAGGATATCGTTGATGATATTGAGCAGGGCTTCACTGGATCGCTGCACGGTCTCGGCGTAGTCGCGCTGCTCAGGCGTCAAGTGCGTTTCGAGCAAGAGACCGGTCATGCCCATGATCCCGTTCATGGGGGTACGAATTTCATGGCTCATGACGGCGAGAAAGGCGGACTTGGCTTGCGTCGCCGCCTGCGCCTCGGTCAAGGCACTGTCGAGGGTGTGATTCTTCTGCTCAAGTTCCTTCGCATAGGCGTGGACGCTGGCCTCCGCTCGTTTCCGTTCGAAGAACTGAGCGATCTGGCTGCCGACGGTGACGAAGACCTGCAGCAGATCTTGATCCGGTGGCCGAATCTCATGGCTGAAGAATTCCATCACCCCCAGAACCTTCTCGTTGATCATGATGGGAAAGGCGAAGGCGCCGTGAAGATTCGCCTGTCGTGCGAACGAAGCGCGGGGGAAGTTGGCGTCCTGCATCACATCGAGGATCCAGGCGGGTTGGCCATTCGCCCAGACCCGCCCCGGCAAACCCAGGCCATACGTGAGGGTATCCTGCATGGTCACACGTGAGAATTCGACCGCATCCACTGAAAGCTGATGCCAGATCTCCGCGCAACTGATGGTACCCGTTTGGTCGTTCCCGAGCCACAGGGCGCCAAGGTCCCAATGGGAGAGATCACAGATGATACGAAGAAGCTTCGGGATTGCGTCCGTGAGCGTGTCCGATTCGGCCAGTATCTGGGTCAGACTGTGCTGCATGTTCGACCGCGCTTCCGTCTGCTTCCGTATCGAGATATCTCTCACGAACGCGCTGAACATATAGGCTCCCTCCTGCCCCAAGGCATGTGAGATCGCCAGCTCTATCGGAATTTCGTGCCCGTCTCGGTGACAGCCTGTGATTTCGACCCGTGTGTTCAGCATCGGGCCTTCGCCGGTTGCGAGGAACTGACGCAATCCGTGTTCATGGGCTTTCCGGTGTTGTACAGGGATGATGACGTCCGAGAAGAGTTGCCCGATGGCTTCTTGCCGGGGCCAGCCGAACAGCTGTTCAGCCTGGGCATTCCAGTCAGTGATGACTCCACCGGCATCCATTCCGATGAAGGCATCAAGCGCCGTCTCGACAATACGCCTTGTGTGTGCCTCACTCTCGCGCAGCGACGCTTCAGATTCCATGGCGCGCACACTTTCCTGCTGCGCATGCACATGCTCCCTCTGCACACGTCTCATGCTCCACAGCAAGAGGCCAAACGTGGGAACCATCACAGAAGCGCCTGCCAGACCCAGCTTCCAAATGATGTCTTGAATCGGCGCCAGCGCGTCGTGTCGATCCACGCGCATCAGCACTGTCCAATTGAGGCCCTCAAGTCCGCCACGGGTTAACGCCTTGGCATAGCCGGTGATGACCGGCACATGACGACGCTGGTGTTCCTCCTCGACATAACCGAACAGGGACTGTTCGTGTACCCGTGCCGATGGCAGGCCCATTTGTTTGAGATTGATGTTGCCTTTATGCTGGAGGTCCGAATCAACGAACGCAAGGCCCTTCTCAGTCAGGAATTGGTACTCCAGCGCGCCCCCAAATCCCTCCCGTTGCTGGAATGCCCGAAGGGTCCCCGTCACAAGATTTTCCAACCCCGGAATCCCCACCCGTGTGGTGACAACCCCCAGGAATTCCCCACGCAGTCCGGTGAGGGGAGCCGTCACGGCTATGGCGTCAGGTCCGCCCATTACTGCGAAGGGCTCCACGTCTCCCACATGGACGGCGTGCCCGTCACGTACGGCCTGAAACCAGGGTTGGGCACTGTAGTCCTCCCCCACCGTGGCCAAGTCGGTGGCGACCACGACCTGTCCTCGCACGTTCGTGATACCGATCCACAAGTAACTTGGGTACGAGACCTTCATTCTCGCAACATACGAAGACTGAAACTCCCGATTGTGCGGCTGCGCGCTGAGCGTTCCGGCCATCATCAACACATCGCCGTGCCGTTCAACGAGAAAGCGGTCCAGCTTGTCGGAGACTTCGGCGGCGGTAAGGGCAAGAGTTTCGCCGGCTGCGGCCACCATGCGGGTTTCGATGTAGTGGAACGCGATGGCGCCGATGATGAGCGTGAAGACCGTCATCAAGAAGACGAGAAGTTGTAGCCAGGAGTATGGGCGGGGAGCCGTTGCTTCAGACTTGGTCATCTATCCATCCGTGTTTTTTCTGTGCATGATCAGCCATGATCACGGGTTGTATGAGTATGCGCTTCGCCGCCTGACCGTCCACACGTTCGTCTGTTACGTCTGAGACTTGTTGGTGAGTCATGTTGTTTACCGCCGCGAGGGTCTGACCACCCCGATACGGAGCACTTCGTACCGTAGTTCACTCTTCTCGATCGCAGAGCAGTGAATGGTTTCGCTCCACCAACACTTCTTTGATGAAGTGAGCGTCGTCCTCGTTATCCTCGATGAGCAGCACGCGCATGAACGTTACTCTCTGCGTCCGGGAACCAGCGAAACCAAGGTCCAATAGACTTCGAACTGCTTGACCACTTCGATGAACCGCTCCAAGCTCACCGGCTTGCGGATATAGGAGCAGGCGCCGTAGATATAGGAGCGGACGACGTCTTCTTCACGCTCGCTCGTCGTCAGCATAATCACGGGAAGAGGCTGCAACTGAGGATTGGCCTTAATCGCCTCAAGGACCTCAAATCCGTTCTTCTTAGGCATGTTGATATCCAACAGGATCAGCCCGGGCTTGACAGCATTCTTGTATGGTCCTTCCCGGCGCAGATAGGCCAGGGCTGCTTCGCCATCCCGCACATTGTTGATCACATTCATCATTCTTGCCCCTACAAACGCCTCTTCAATAAGGACAATGTCGTCTTCGTTATCCTCTACCAGCAGGATTTCTATCGGGTCGATTGGGTCATGTGTCATGGCAAACATCCCTCCCGATTAGGTCGCAGTCCCGAAGATCGCGTTGAACTCCGACCCGTCAATCCTGTGCGGCGGCGCCTTCAATGACAAGTCCTGCAACAGTGGCCGACGGGATTGTCAAATCGCCTGCACCACGAGAATTACGCTCTTCCTTTTACTCCTCCGGACAATCGTGGGGATGATGGGGGCTCTCCAACACCTTGAACGGGCTGGTTGAGGATTTGATTCAGCGCCGCACCGACTTCATGGAGCGAGAACCCCTTGGCAAGGAAGTTCGTCACCCCTAACTCCCGAGCCTGCTTCTCCCGAACCTCCGTACCTGCCCCTGTCAACATGATCACGGGAGCGCTGGAATCAATCTCCCGGATCTGCCTGAGGACCGCGAGCCCATCCATGTCCGGCATCTCGAAGTCCAGAATCGTCACGTGAGGTCGCTCCCGACGAAAAACATCAATCCCCTTCTGGCCATGATCCGCCGTGATCACACGATGCCCTTTCCGCCGTAACACTATGGAGAGCAGTTCACGGATCTTCTCATCATCGTCCACTGTAAGAATGGTGGCCATCTGCATCCTCCTTGGAAACGGTTTCGCCCCTATGCCGCTCGTTCTGTGCGGTGGGGTTGTGAGATCGCGTTCAGCACCTCATGCACCTTCTGCGTCAACGTTTGTGGTGTGAATGGCTTTTGCAGAAAGGCGGTCCCTGGCTCGAGTGCAGCTGTGCAGGAAATCACTTTATCTGTATACCCGGACATGTAGAGCACCTTGATCTCCGGTCGAATGGATTGGACCTGTTTCGCCAACTCTGGCCCGTTCATCCCCGGCATGATGGTGTCGGTCAGCAGCAGGCGGATCTGCCCGGAGCCTTCTTGAGCGAAACGCAACGCATCATGGACGTTCCGTGCCGCGAGCACATGGTACCCGTATCGTTCAAGAATGGCCTGCGCCAGTGCGCGAACCATTTCATCATCTTCCACAAGCAGAACGGTTTCAGAGCCCCGGAGGAGCTCGGCCGGAACAGCTCCCGGTTCAGACAGCTCGGATGTCTGCTCCACTCGTGGAAGATAAATCTTAAAGGTTGTGCCTTTGCCCAACTCGCTATAGACCCAAATGTTCCCGCCGCTCTGTTTGACAATCCCGTCGACGGTGGCCAGGCCCAGGCCGGTCCCGCTTCCCAGCCCTTTAGTGGTGAAGAACGGCTCGAAGATGCGCGCTTGCGTGTCTGCATCCATCCCGCACCCGGTATCGCTCACCACCAGCATCACATAAGGACCTGGCTGGACCAAGGCGTGTGCGCGAACATAGGCGTTGTCCAGTTCGACGTTCTCCGTTTCGATGGTCAACTGGCCGCCGCCGGGCATCGCGTCTCGCGCGTTCACAGCCAAATTCATGATGATCTGTTCCAACTGGCCGGGATCGATTTTCACCCGTCCAAGCGCCGGGTGAAGGCAGAGGACCTGAGTGATGTCCTCGCCGATCAGGCGCCGCAGCAGCTTCCCGATATTCGACACGACCTCGTTCAGATCCAACACTTTGGGTTCCAAGACCTGCTGTCGACTGAACATGAGAAGCTGACGGGTGAGCGACGCGGCCCGATGTCCGGCTTCCTTGATCTGTTCGATCCCGTTCCGAGCGAAGGGGTTGGAGAAATCAAGATCACCCAACACCATGGCACTGTAACTGTTGATCACCGTCAGCAGGTTGTTGAAGTCGTGTGCGATCCCGCCGGCCAATTGTCCGACACCCTCCATCTTCTGAGATTGGCGCAATTGTGCCTCAAGGCTCTTATGCTCGGTGATGTCGCGGGCAATCTTGGAGAATCCGATGATCGTTCCTGCTCCGTCTTCGATCGGAGAGATGGTCAAGGCGATATGGATATCCTTCCCGTCTTTCCGCCGCCGAACTGTTTCAAAGTGAGTGACGTGCTCTCCCTGTTTCACACGCTCAAGGATCTGCGATTCTTCCTCGACACGATCCTGGGGGAGGAGGATCTCGATCGGTTTTCCGATGACCTCGTCGGCGGTGAAACCGAACGTACGCTCAGCCCCCATATTCCAGCTCGTCACGATCCCATCCAGCGTCTTACTGATGATCGCATCTTCCGAGGACTCTACAATGGAGGCTAATCGGACCCGAATTTCCTCTGCACGCTTGCGCTCGGTGATGTCAGAGAGAAAAGCATTGAACACATAGGTCTTATCGCGCTGTAACGGACTTATCGAGAGTTCCACAGGAAACTCGGTCCCATCACGGCGCAAGCCTGTCAACTCGACGCGCCGGTTGAGTACCGGCCCTCCCCCGGTATCCATGAAATGTCGCAGTCCGCGTTCATGCGCCTCTCGATATCGAGGAGGGATGATCAGATCGGCGAGATTCTGGCCGATCGCTTCCCAGCGACGCCAACCGAAGATCACCTCCGCACGAGGGTTCCATTCTGTAATCATTCCCTTGGCGTTCATCCCAATCAACGCGTCAAGCGCCGTATCAATGATGGCGCGTAATCGGGCCTCACTGTCTCGCACGGCCTTTTCCGATCCCTTACGTTCGATCGCGTACTGAATGGCACGCCCAAGCCCATAGCCATCCGATCGCCCTTTAACCAAATAGTCCTGGGCACCCCTACGGACCGCCTGGACCGCCATCGCTTCGTCATCCAGATGCGTCAGCACGATGACCGGCACGTCCGGTGCCTGCTGTTGAACCTTGTCAAGCGTCTCCAGCCCGTGACTGTCCGGCAGCGAGAGGTCCAGCAACACCACGTCGATCTTGTCCTCAGCCAATCGCGTCAATCCGCTCTTCAGCCGATCGACCCACTCCAGCTGGATGTCCGTCGCGGTCCTGTCCGTCAACGTTTCCCCAATGAGGTAGGCATCATCCTCATTGTCCTCGATCAGCAGCACATGCATGACGATTACTCCCTGGCCGATGGAATTCGCGAAGTACTTGTCCAATAGTGCTCAAACTGCATGATGAGATGTTTAAATTGGTCCAAGTCGACGAGCTTGTGAATGTAGGAACAGGCGCCCTTCGCATACGAGCGCACGACATCTTCCTCGCGATGGCTCGTGGTCAACATGATGACGGGCAGCGCTTGCAACCGCGGATCCTTCTTCATTTCCTCAAGCACTTCAAAGCCGTTCTTTTTCGGCATGTTGATGTCCAGCAGCACGATATCCGGCATGCGCGCCACCTTGTATTTCCCCTGACCCTGGAGGTATGCCAAAGCCTCTTCTCCGTCTCGGACCACGTTGATCAGGGTGGCCAATCTCATGTCGGCAAATACCTCTTGAATGATGACGGCATCATCTTCATTGTCCTCCACGAGCAAAATCTCAACGGGCTGACTCGTCATGGGCATCACTGCCTTTCTGCCGATTCGTGGCTCCAAATGTCAGAATGAATTCCGAGCCGCCGCCCTCCCGAGCCTGAACCCACGCACGTCCCCCGTGCCGCTGGGCGACCTGTCGTACGATCGCCAGCCCCGCGCCCGTACCCTCGACCTCTCGTCCCACTGCGCGCTGGAACAGTTGAAAAATGCGTTCCGCGTGCTCCGGCGCCACGCCCGGTCCACGGTCGCGGACCACAATCCCCACCACCGACCCCTCTTCCACCGTAGGATGATAGGAAGCGATCTCCACCTGGGGCGCCTCACCATTGCGTCGGAACTTCAGCGCGTTGGCAATGAGGTTGTAGATCCCTTGGGTCGCCCACGTTCGGTTGCCCTGCCACCGGGGCAGGGACTCCACCACGCGCACCGTCGCGCCGGTCTCCTTGATCTTGTCATCGAGCCGTCGCAACGCCTCTGTCACGAGGCTTTCGCTCTCGATGTCCTCGGCAGAAACCTCCATGCGCTGCACCCGTGACAGGGTCAAAATGTCGGTCATTAGCTGGTCCATCCGCTGGGTGCCGCGAACCACTCGCTGAAGAAAGTCCCGCCCTTTGTCGTCAAGGCGGTCGGCATACCGATCATGAACCATGCGGGAGAAGTTCTCGATGGAGCGAAGCGGCTCGCGTAAGTCATGCGAGGTGACGTAGAGGAGTGTCTCCAAGTCGCGGGTTTTCGCGAGAATTTCCTCCGTCCGTTCCTGTACCCGCATTTCTAGCTGATCGTGCGCTCGGCGCAGCGCCTCCTCTGACCGCTTGCGCTCCGTGATGTCACGAATGGCCGCGATGACCAAGCGGCCTTCATCTGTCTCCAACGGATTCAGACTGATCTCGGTGGGGAACTCACTACCGTCCTTCCGGAGCGCGAACAGTTCGCGTCCGGTCCCCATCGCCCGGGCCTGCGGATTGGCAAAGAAACTGGCCCGATGACCCACATGCTTCCCCCGGAACCGTTCCGGGACCAAGACCTCAATCGACTGCCCCAGCAATTCCTGCCGGGTATAGCCAAAGAGCTTTTCGGTCTGACTATTGATGAGCGTGATGGTGCCGGTTTGGTTGATGATTACATGGGCATCGGGCGCCGATTCCAACAAAACCCGAAACTGCTGCTCCGCTCGTTTGCGCTCTGTGACGTCTTCTACCCAGTGAATGATATAGACGACTTCCCCATTGGGGCTGAAGACCGGCGTATTGATCGGGCTCCAATATCGTTCCTCAAATTCCCCTCCCTCGGTGTCCGGACGACGAATATCGTACTTTTGAACGGCCATGGCATCTGGTACGCGATGCTGTAACACCCGTGTCAGGGATGTCCGTAGATTTGACACTCCAGTCGCGGTGGCGTCACTGGGATTGTCTGGAAACACCTCGAAGAGATGACGGCCCAAAATCTCCTCCCGCCTGGTCATCGTGGCCCGCAGATACGCATCGCTCACGGCCACGATGACCAACGCGGGAGTTAGGACGAGATAAGAGCCTGGAGCCGATTCGAAGAGTGTCCGGAAATCAGGCTGTCCACGAATAGTTGATGACTCTATCATCGAGGCTGGCCGCACATTGACGGCTTCCATTTGTTGGATAACGTGGAGGAAACGAACTGGACAGCATGCACCTACCTCACAATGCGAACGATGGCTTTGCAGGATTAAGAATACTCTTTATATTAACCACTACAAACATTTTCATGTTTTCCCCAGTCTTCAGGGTCGAGTATGAGCCCATGGTCACCGGCGCATGCGCTGACTTGCCACATATCGGACGAAAAGGCGCCAGCGTTTCTATGGCGTTGAAGATGTCTTCATGATCATCTCAAAGGCTTCTTTGACCGAGCGGACGGAAGAAATCTGCATGGACGAGGACATCCGGACATGAGCGCCCTTTGCCATCTGCCGATCGGACACGAGCACCCGTCGGATAGTGGCCCTGTTGGCCGCCGCAAGCTTCAGAAGGACGGCTCCGACCGAAGCAATCGATCCGTCTGGCGTAATGGTCCCGATCAAGACGGTCTGCACTGGCAGAAGACGGCCTTGGGCGAGCGCCGCGACACTGAGCGCCACCGTCCAGGAATTCGTCGACAGATCGAGCGACCGGGCTGTCTATACGACAGCCTCATGAATCGCCGTTTGCGCCAGATGAGAAAAGCGGCCAGGGGTGGTGTGGAAGATCACGCGCAGCCCGGACTGATCAGGTCGTTCCTCAAACGCCACGGCGACAGAGACGACTGTGCCGATGGCATTCTCTCCGGTCGTGGCAGCCAAAATAAGAATGCGCTGCTCCCGACGGACAGACTCCTCAGCCTGCCCCCAGGACGCCTGGGCGGCAAGCGTACCGATAAGGACAAGAGCCTATAAGGATGGGTGCACACCGGGTTCTGCGTAATCCCCGTGCCATCGAGTCGTGCCGTTTCCTGTCGTCACCCCGCGGACATGCCTGGCTCATCACTACCTTTCGCAGATGCTGCAGGGTCCATGGCCATCAGAGCCTGTTCCAGATCCTGCACATAGTGGCGGAGTCGTGCTTGGTGTCCATCGGCGATGCGGATAAACTCAAGGCCGAATACCGAACCTGGCGACCAACGAACCACGGCAAGTTCTATAGGCAATGGTGAAATCTGGCCGAGGAGTGTGATGAACACTTCCATGTACACACCTTTGAGCACCGGTGTGTCACTGCGTACGCGACATCCTTCCATCGAGAGATCGAGCACGGTTCCCTCGCCGCTATACTGGTCGCCCGTAAAGGAGCATCGCAGCTCGACGTGAAAGCGTGGAGACTTCCGTCTGTTCATCGCACCCCCTTGAGAGAAACGAATGTCTCAGCTCCAGACGCCGCGTCGCGAGCCCCCTCCTTGGGAGTCAGCACCGCCGAGATAGCGGCGAGGAGCGTCTGTTTGGTAAACGGTTTCAGAAGTATGTGCTGGGCTCCGAGTCGAAGGGCCGCTGGAGCCACTGTGGACTTAAAGTCACCTATCTTGGTTCCGCCGGTCATGGCAATAATCTTGGCCTGAGGCCAGATACGTGTGAGTTGCCGAATCACTTCAATGCCGTCGAGCTCTGGCATGAAAATGTCAGTGAGCACGAGGTCACTCGGGGTATGGCGCCATAGGGCAAGGCCGACTCGTCCATCAGACGCATCCATGACCGTATACCCACTTCGTTCAAGGATGCTTCGAAGCACGGCACGAACGAGCGGCTCATCATCAATGACAAGAATCCTGGGCACCTCTCACCTCACGCTCGTTGGGCGTCAACTTAGTATGAAGTGAACCGGCAACAGCCGGCAGCACTCCATGACAATATAATAAATAGCAGATAATCGAGCGGAGGTTAGTAGCAGGTGGCCCTGATTATGAAACATATTTCTCCCTATTGGGCTAGAGTAATTTTGCTCTATCCAGCGAATGGCGAAAATAGTACGCGGTCGCCTGGGACCGGCGGGACACGTGAATCTTTTGGAAGATGTGCCGGACATAGTTCGTGACCGTCTTGTCCGTCAACTCAAGGGCCTGGGCAATTTCTTTGTTGGTTTTCCCTTCGGCCAACAACGCCAGCACCCGTTTCTGTTGGGGCGATAACGCCACGGGTGCGCTCTTCTCAGAGGTGGTGGACAGGGTACGCATCCGGTCAAGGACGGCTGCCGTCATCTGCGGGTCAACAACGGACTGTCCGTTCGCCACGGCCTCTACGGCAGCGGTCAGCGCGACGTGGTCAATCTGTTTCAACAGATACCCGCTAGCTCCGGCGAACGTCGCCGCCAGCAAAGCTTCATCTTCCTGATACGAGGTGAGGAATAAGACTCGTGTACCGGGGCAGATCGCTCGAATCTCCCGGCAGCTCTCGACCCCGGTCCCATCGGGCAGGCGCAGGTCCATCAAGACGACATCGGGTGTTAACCGTCGGGCTTCTGAACGAGCGGTGGCGGCAGTGCTGGCTGTCCCCACCACGCGAATTGAGGGCACTCGGCTGAAGAGTGTCTGCAATCCCAAGAGAAAGACCTCGTGGTCGTCCACGAGCAAGAGACGGATCGGATGGGACGTCGATTCAGGTAAGGACATTGGATTGCTCTCTGGGGAAGTGCACGAGAATGTGGGTCCCGTGCGTTAGCTGCGACATCACTTGGAGGGTTCCCCCAATCTGCTCGGTGCGTGCGGCGATATTGCGCAAGCCATGGCCGTGTGCGCGTCGGCGCTCGGGATCAAATCCCACGCCATCATCTTCGATGGCCAACCGCAAACCTGCGCCCTGCTCCTGAAGCGACACGGAGACCGTGGAGGCCCCGGAATGTCTCAAGCTGTTGCTGACTGCCTCACGGGTAATCGACATCACCTGTCGCGCAACCTCCTGTGAGAGGCCGTGCAGGGCCGACTCGTTCACGGTCACGCGAAACTGGGGACCCTGGACGTTCTCAACCGTCTGGGTCAGACGAGTTAATTCCCTCTGCACGTACCCGAGGGTGGAGGGAGCGTCTGTGGTTTCGCTCACGAGGTGGCCTCGCACATCGCGGACCACCTCGTTCAACCCGGCAATGGCTTGGGCCAGCTGCTGCACGGCAGTGGTCGGGCTTTCTTGCATCACATGTTGGCACTCCTCAAGCCCCATCCCGACCGCACAGATGGTCTGAATGATATTATCGTGCAGGTCCCGAGACAGTGCTTCCCGCTCTTCGAGGACCCGGCGGAGGTCCTCCTCACTTTCGCGTAACGCCTGCTCCGCCTGTGTACGATCTGTGATGTCCGTGGCGATGCCGCCGATGGCGTAGGGTTTCCCGGCCTCATCACGTAACGGGAATTTGAAGACGATACTGATATGAGGACCGTCATCGTGGAGCGCCAGTTCTTCAAACTGCAGGGGCGCGTTGGCTTGGAGCACCGTGAGATCGTTTGCACGAAACGC
The DNA here is from genome assembly GCA_965233025.1 of uncultured bacterium. Classification (GTDB taxonomy): domain Bacteria; phylum Nitrospirota; class Nitrospiria; order Nitrospirales; family Nitrospiraceae; genus Palsa-1315. The sequence goes on along the minus strand of CBDDRH010000088.1, from coordinate 27,002 downwards.
GGCCGCCTGCACTGGTGAAAAAATTTCAGCATCGGTCTTGCCCAGAATGTCCTCGCTGGTGAGATGGAAGAGGTGTTCGAACTCCCGATTCACCAGCAGATAACGCCCCTCTGCGTCTTTGAGAAAAATCAACGTCGGACTGTTATTGAGAATCGCCTGGAGCCGTGCCTCGCTCTCACGTAACTCCTCCGCTACCCGCTTGCGATCAGTGATGTTTTGAATCTGAGCAATGAAATAGAGGGGTCGACCTTCAACATCATGTATCAGTGACACATTCAGTTGAATCCAGACGATCTCGCCGAGCTTGTGAATGTATCGTTTCTCCATGTGGTAGGTCGGAATCTCACCTGCAAGCAGCTGCGTGACATAGGCCAGATCCATTTCCAAATCATCCGGATGGGTGATAGCCTGGAAATTCATCGTGAGCAGTTCCTGCTCCGTATACCCGACAATGTCACACAAGGCACGATTGACCTGCAGCCAGTGCCCATCAGGCCTCACGAGAGCCATCCCGATTGCGGCATCCCGAAAGGCACTGGTAAACTGTTCCCGACTTTCGCGCAACGCCTCTTCCGCCTGTCGACGCTCCAGAACTTGTCCCCGCAGTTCCTGATTGGTTTGTGTTAAGTTGGCGGTTGCTTCACGGACACGTCGTTCGAGTTCGTTCTGGGCTGTCAGGAAGGCGTCCTCAGCCTGCTGACGTCGGAGTCCAAGCAGCACCACTCCCCACAGCATCGCCACTCCCGCAGAACGATTGACCACAGCCATGGCGACCTGCCCCGGGGGTGACCAATAGAAGCCAGCCAGGATTAACAGGGTACACAGTGATGCATGTATGATAGTGAGTCGCTGCCAATGGGGTCGCAGCGTGAACCAGATTGGAAAGAGATACAGCATCCAGATCGCAAAGCCCAAGGGGAAGAGCAGATCGAGAAGGAAGATGGCTGCCGTGAGCACCCCCACCCAGGCAAGGCGCGTCGCGTCACCCTGTTTGAATTTTGGGAGAACTCTCTGCAGGGTGTTGTCCATCATGACGTTAGAGGTCATTACTAATTTCTAACGCCAGGAAGTCACACCACTTTTCAGGTGAGCACCAATTATCCATTGATCTGCACCTCTGAGGCGCCCATCCTCTCACCGACACCGCACGTACTCCGATGAAGTACGACAGTGGGGCGTGCTGTGAATGCGTACTCAGTACGATCGCACGGTGGGATCGGGCTATTCTCGAGCCCTCTTCGGAAGGTACCTCGTCCCGACACCAAAGGCCCTCGCCTATCCTCTGATTCGTATCTTATACACGGAAACAGTGTAGTTACGCGCCTGGCGATAACGCCAGGTGTCTTAAGACCTACCCGGAGATGTTGTGCTCCACTTAAACGATGGGCGGATGTTTAGTCAGCTGGAGGCAGCAAACCCACTGAAATTATGCAAGACCCATCGCGATAGAGGACAGCCGAAGGTCTCTCATCAGAATCAGAAGCGAGTGTGCCTGGATGCCCCTTAAGTAATGGTCACCCTAGCCAGGAGGTTCCCATGTGCCAGTCAACGTTCACCGAAACACAAATCGTATCAATCCTCAGGAGACCAATGCCGGTCGGTCTGTTAACGAGATCTGGCGGAGCTACGGCATCAGTTCCACCACGTAGTCTATGTGGAAAGCCCCGTACGGCGGGCTTGAGGCATCGAACGTGAGACGGTTGAAGATTGGAGCAGATAATGGCCGCCTCAAATGGATGTATGCGGACCTGGCGCTGGAGAATGCCGCACTGAAGTATGTCATTGAAAAACTCTACGGCCTCCTGAACGGCGGGAGGTCGTAGCCTACATGGTCAGTCAGGGCGGCCTTCCGGTTCAGCAGGCCTGTGCCACAATTAGGCTGGGGCGGGCGACAGACTATCGCTCCCTGGTAGGTTGGGCCTGACGGGACGCTCCCGTGATCGCGGTACTCACAACGTTGGTGACGGCGAAGAATCGCTGGGATTTCTGGAAAAGTTTCAGTCGCCTCCGCTTCGATGGTCAGCGGTGGAATCGTACTCGCGTCTGGCGGGTTTACTTATGTTCTGCGGCTAAATCTCTCCCACCTGACGAAGAAACGGCTCCCGGTTTTACGATGCCAGTCACTCGTGGTCATTCCGCACCCGAACACGATGTGGGCCGTGGATTTCATGAGCGATACCCTCTATGAGCACCGAAGTTTCTGACTTTGAATATTTTAGATGAACGCGTGCGGGAGAGCTTGGCCATCGAAGTAGATACGTCGTAGCCTGGGGGGCGGCCTAAGGCCATTCGGCTGGATATGGCCCAGAATGTATCGTCCAGCGCTTCCTGTCGTGGTGTGCGGAGCGGACGATTGCGCTGTGACACATCCAACCGAAGAAATCAGATTGGAATGCCTTCATCGAACGACATAACCGGGCCTATCGAAAGGAAGTGCTCAATGCGCATGGGGTTGAGTTATTGGCGGGCCTGCTGCCCGCCACATACTCGACCTCAACGTGAAGCCGGAAGTTCTCTAGTGAAACTGTCTCCTTGACGGGAGAGCTTGCGCAGCCAAGTCATCTCAGCCCTCGACGGTGACACCATCGAAGTTCTGCACAATTAACACCCTGAACGCATCCGTCTCCCGCAGTCCCAACGACACCCAAAAGAACGGCGCGACCCGCTCACTCGTAAGAATGGGGAGGCGCACATTCTGTGCGTGCCATTATTTGATGTTCCTGTCATACGGGAACCATAAAATTAGCGCCGCGATCCCTGTGAAAATGGCGACGAATATGGCTGGGATAAGTGCTATTTCCATGATGTCCTCCTAAGTTATGGTGGATTCGACTATGGTTTCCTCTGAATCGGCTGATCTCGCTAGCGCCATTTACTGCCGGCATTGATACCACAAGAGCCTGTTTAGGGCAACTAGTACTTTAAGGGGAGCCATAGTTTCTCCCGAAACCCACCCTCCTTTCTACACAAATCCCCAAACAGCTGTTATTCCAGGGGTAGCAGAGAGAGAAATTGGTACGGATGGACCCTAAAAGAACAAATTCCAACAAGCTAGCTAGTACCTGAAACTGCTGTGCTGGTTCTGGAATTTCTTAATTATTCAATGGTTTAAGCACCCCATCAAGCAGCATTCTAAATCAATGAACCGTAGGTTCGCCCCCTATACGATCCATCAAAATCCTCGCTTGCGCGTGCCGCCGCGTTCGATCACACCGTGGCGGACTTTCAATGGGGATTGCTTCTCTCCCTTTCCATCTGCGACAGTTAACAGTCCCGAAGGAGACTCTGATGGCCCGTGCCAACAAGCCTCCCACAAAGCCGCCAGATCCCATTGCTATCATCCCGACTGTACAATCAACGGTCGAGCGTGAAATCAAGCTGGCTGTTGGTGACCATTTCCGTCTGCCCAAGCTCCCCGGCACCCCGCTCCCACGAAGGCGGCTGACCTCGACCTACTACGACACCTCCCAGTACGACTTGGCTCACGCGGGGATCACGCTCCGCTATCGAGTCGAGCGCGGGAAACAGGCCTGGCAGCTGAAACTCCCTCTGGTGAAAGACCGGCAGGAAATTGAGTTGGTCGATCGCCAGTCTCTTCCACCGACACTGTTCCGCGATCTGCTGTTTCTTCATCTCGGACAACGGCCGCTCATGCCTGTAGCCACCTTGCGGGTCTGGCGGGCGGGCGTTCGAGTGCGCATGGACCATGCGCCTGTCGCAGACGTCACGCTCGACCACGTGTCTGTCATGAAAGACGGCGCAGTCCTGCAGCGTTTTCGTGAACTTGAAATCGAACAGGTGAATGGGAATGACAGCGCGCTGCCAGACCTCGAACGGCAGATCCGTCGAGCCGGAGCCGAAGATCATGACGGACGCCCCAAACTAGGTCGCGCGCTTTCTTTGGTGGCTCCCAGTCCTGACCCACAGCCGGCGTCGGATGCGCCGGTGATGGACCATGTGAAGTGGGCCCTCGCTCGTCATGTTCGATGGCTGATTGCGCATGATCCCGGTGCCAGGCTCGGAAGGGAACCTGAAAGCCTGCACCAGATGCGCGTGGCCACGAGACAGTTGCGCGCTGTCCTGCGCGCCACCAGGCCCCTGCTCGTTCCTGAATGGGCCGATTCGTTGCGGGATGAGTTGCGATGGCTCGGCCGCGTGCTGGGACCGGCCCGCGACCTCGATGTACAACTCGCCTATTTCCGTGAAGAGTCTACCGTCCTGGATACACGAGATCGCCGGCCTCTGACACAATTCATTGCTCACCTGGAAGCCCAGCGGAACCATGTCCAGGAAGTCATGTTGAGCGAGCTGAAGAGCGAGCGGTATCTTGACCTCATCAGGCGGCTCCAGCAAGCGCCGCACGATCCGACCGTCGTCGAATCAACCGTGACGTTGCACGACCTAGCCAATCAGGAGTTCACAAAGTTGCGAAACGCGATTCGTCAAGCTGGTGACTCACCGAACAATGCCAACATCCATAAGACCAGGATCAGGACCAAACGGGCTCGCTATGCCGCCGAACTCGCCGAACCAACTGTCGGCAAGCCGGCTACGCGCTTCATCAACAAAGCCCGCGCCGTGCAGGACGTCTTAGGCATGCACCAAGACGCGATTCAAGCGGAAGCACATATCAGGGCGTTTCTCAAACAATCGACCAGCGCGCGGGCCGCATTTGTCGCCGGGCGCATGGTCGAACGCCAGCGCCAGCGCCAAGAGAAGGCCAGAGAAAAAATGCCGCGGCTCTTGCGCAGCCTCGTAAAACGAGGCGAGAAAGCTTGGGGATAGAAGTGAATCGCTGGAAGATGGAATCCCGCAGACTGGCCTGAATCGATTTATTACAGTTTTTAGCTTCGTAGCAGGAAATACTCAGAGTGTCAGATCACAATGATACGACGACTGGAGACGGGCGGAGCAGGTGGTCATTTCAATAATTCCTCGACGTGAGCCCTGAGCCTCAAGAAAATTCTGTCGAACACCTTGTCTCTTTCGCTATCCGACCCTGTGACTTTGGCCGGATCCGGCGTACTCCAATGCAGCTTCTTGGGACTGCCAGGAAAGAGCGGACAGGTTTCGCCCGCTGCCTGATCGCAGACCGTGATCACCAGATCGAACGACTGTTCAGCACACTCATTCCATGACTTGCTGCGTGGCTGACCAGGATCGATGCCATGCCGTTGTAATGTCTCGATGGATTTCGGGTGAACATAACCCGTTGGAACACTTCCGGCACTCCATGCCCGATACCGGCTACGGGCAAGATCATTGATCAATGCTTCAGCCATAATAGAGCGGCACGAATTACCCGTGCACAGGACCAATACGTTGAGCACATCCGACATCATCAGCCGCAGCACCCGGCGGTTTTTTCAGACGGTTCGCAGCACTCAGGCTCTCCCATCGTTTCCGGCGTACAACAAGCACTCTCAGCCTGATCGGCATGGCCGGAGAAGAGCTGGGCATCTTCCATCGTCCGGTATGTTTCCCACGGAATGCCTGCGGGGTCTTGTATCCAGGATTTGTCCGATCGGGCGTAACAACAGACGGTTTCGCCTTCCTCGGTTACGGCCATATTCCCCGCCTTGAGACGCCCGCGCAATTCTGCCAATTCACTTTCTTCCTCAACCTGGATACCCAAGTGATCCATACCAACCTTCTTTGTCCGCGTTGATATTGCAAAGTTCACGCGAGGGTCGTCCAACAACCATTTGGCGTAGTCAGTTTTCGTTTTCACCGGCTCCTCGCCGAACAAGGCGCTGTAAAAGCGAATGGATTCATCGAGCTTTTCGACTCCAACATGGATATGAAAGCGTTTCATGATCAGTCCTCCTTTGGCTAGCAACAATGTGACAGTTCAATGACCGAGCACTTCTTCTTTTTGTCATCGCGGATACTGGCAAATTCGGTGCGGCAACAGTCCTTCACCATGTAGCGGATCAAGCCTGAAAAAAACTCGAAATTGGCGCTGTAGATAATCGACTTACCGTCTCGTTGCGACAGGACGAGACCCGCATGGCTCATATGCCGTAGATGAAATGACAGCGTGTTGTGAGGAATATTGAGGGATTCGCTCAGCGTACCGGCCGGTGCACCCGCCGGGCCATATTCGACCAGCAAACGGAACACGCGCAGTCGGGTATCCTGTGACAGCGAATCGAAGGCGGCGAGAGCTTCATTAATGTCCATATGTCTAGAATACTGGACATATAGGAAATTGTCAATCGGCGAATTTCTCTTCCTTCATCAATACGAATCGAGAGGCTTTTCAATGTTGTTGGTGAATCGCGCGGAAACGCCTATGAATAATGCGGGGGAGAGGAGAACACTACCGAACTATGGTGGATTTCATCAAACTGTCTGCTTGTGGAGGCGAGAAGCCCTGATATCCTCTGTGACGTTCCGTGAGTTCGAGCACGGAGAAAGGCTGGCCGTCCACCATTTCCGGCGCCGTGAAGATTTGCCGTAACTGGCCGCCGCGGACGCCGACGATTTGACCGGTAAAGACCACCCCCTTCGCCTTCAACTGTTCAATCGCCTGCTCAATGTCTTCCACACGCACCGCCACATGGTGGAATACCTGATCGCCGAAGGTCTTGACCCAGCCAGGGATGATGCTGGTGCGGCCTCGATCATCGGGATAGGCTTGATCCACGAAGAGCGCGGGGTACCCAACCTTCCGATAGACCTTCGCATACCAGTCTTCGTACTCGATCGTTTCGCTATACACATACCCGAGCTTCGTGAATTCTGCCGCACGACGATCGATATCCATCGTCCGCAGGGTGAGATGGTCTGCGACCGGATAGAAGCCGACTCCCGCCTCGTCCAGGGAGTCCCGCAGCACCTTAGCTGCCCGATTGCGCGACACATAATTCTCAATCATCCTGGTGATCAGCACATCCAACTCGACGCCTGGTTCCATGCTCCACCCTCCTTATTGCTCAGGCGGGGACACTATGAACCGAACTGAATGCCCTGGGCCAACGGCAAATCGTTGCCCCAGTTGGTGGTGTTCGTCTGCCGCCGCATATAGGCCTTCCAGGCATCCGAGCCGGCTTCGCGCCCTCCGCCGGTTTCCTTTTCACCTCCAAAGGCGCCGCCGATCTCCGCCCCTGACGTCCCGATATTCACATTGGCGACCCCGCAATCGCTGCCGACAGTAGACGTGAACCGCTCGCTGCTCCGCACATCGGACGTAAAAATTGCGGACGACAAGCCTTGAGGTACCGCATTCTGTAACGCGATGGCGTCGTCGAGCGCCCTGAAGGGCATGACGTAGAGAATCGGCGCAAAGGTCTCGCGCTGGACGGTGGGCCACTGATTCTCCGCGTTCACGATAGCCGGCTCGACGAAATAGCCCGGCTGATCCAGTACCTGCCCTCCGTAGAGAACTTTCCCTCCCGCCTGCTTCACCTCTTCGAGAGTCTTCCGATAGGCCTCGACCGCAGCTCGATCGATCAACGGTCCCATGAGCACACCTGATTCCAATGGATTGCCGATGCGTATCTGCTTGTATGCGGAGATGAGCTTTGCAACCACTTCATCGTAACGAGACTCGTGGACGAACAGCCGTCTGGTTGTCGTGCAGCGTTGGCCGGCGGTGCCGACCGCACCGAACACGATGGCGCGAATCGCCAAGGAGAGGTCTGCCGTCTGATCCACAATGATCGCGTTGTTCCCGCTCAGCTCCAAAAGCGTCCGCCCCAGCCGTTGCGCGACGGTCGAGGCCACAGCTCGACCGACCGGTACCGACCCTGTGAACGAGATCAACGGGAATCGGCGATCCTGAGCCAACATCTCCGCAATAGTTTTCTCAGCCGTGACGATCAGTGAGAAGATCCCTCGGTAGCCCTGTTGCTCCATCACTCGGTTGCAGAGATGTTGCACCGCGATCGCGCAGAGCGGCGCTTTCGGCGAAGGCTTCCACACAACCGTATCTCCAGCAATCGCAGCCAGAAAGGCGTTCCAGGCCCAGACTGCCACTGGAAAATTGAATGCCGTAATGACGCCGACCGGTCCGAGCGGATGCCATTGCTCCGACATCCGATGCTGCGCCCGTTCAGAATGCATCGTCGCGCCATACAACATGCGCGACTGGCCGACGGCAAAGTCGGCCATATCGATCATTTCCTGAACTTCGCCGTCTCCCTCCGCTTTGATCTTGCCGACTTCGAGCGACACCAGCGAGCCGAGCAGGTCCTTGTGCTCCCGCAACGCGGCGCCGATCAACCGAACGAGTTCTCCCCGTTTGGGAGCCGGGACGAGCCTCCATTGCTGGAATGCCGCGACGGACTCTCCCACGATGTGTTCATAGTCGTCGGCTGAACAGGGTCGAATTTGCGCAATCGGCGCGCCGGTCGTCGGATTCACGGATTCCAGCAGCGATGTGTTCTCGCCGGAGGCCCACCAATGGGCCCCGGTACTGCCACCGGCGTTGATGGCGCTCAAACCCAACCCCTTCAGGATTTCCGCGGTAGGCATCATCGGTAGCAGGCTCCAAACCGATTATTGATGACGTCTTGTAGCGGAAACGATTCCTGGGTCACGAATCCCTTGTACTGTGTGGGCGCCGTCAGGACGAGATCCACCACGGCACAAAGACTCGATGCGGTCGTCACTTGAATGGCTGACCACAGTTTTCCCTTAATGCATTGGGGATAGATCTTCTTCACGTAGTTCTCCTCGAACAACGCGCCCCCCCGCATCCCCATGACAGAGGCATAGATCAGTACAACATCCTGCAGTGTCTGGGGGACCGCCCGTTCGAGGATTCGTTTGAGCGTCTCACGATCTTCATTCAGCTTGAGGTCGTTCATCAGGAGGTGAATTTTCTCGCAATGGCCCGGATACCGCAGCGTCTTGTAGTTCATCGTCCTGACTTTCCCTGCGTAGGTATCCGCCAACGTTCCCAATCCTCCTGAGGTATTGAAGGCTTCGTACAGGAGTCCGTCCACCTCAATCGTCTCATACCCTTCGAGTGGCTGAAGGGGCACCTTCTCCCCTCCTTCAATTCCGTAACAGATGTTGCCATATTCGTTGATCAACCCATCGGTAGACCACGTGAGTGAATACTTCAGTGCGTTACTGGGATGCACTGGCAACGCTCCAACCCGCATTTTGACCGTATCCACTGTATCGAAATGGGTGATCAAATCGTGCGCGGCAATGCTGATGAAACCAGGGGCCAAACCACATTGCGGCACAAAGGCTTGCGGTGAGTCGGTGCTCAAAACTTTGACCTGATTGGTCACCTCGACGTCCTCCGTCAGGTCAAAATAATGAAGCCGGTGTTCCCGAGCTAAACCAGCTACAACCGGGTTACAGAAATATGGAAGGCTGGACAGAACCGCATCGAATCGATGCGCCGTCATATAGGCGCTGATGGCGTCGGGATGTCGGACGTCGAGGAGCAGAGGCGTCACTCGCGAGAGACCGAGGTCTTCGACGAACCGTTTGGAGGCGTCGAGGCTGATGTCACCAAGACAGACCTCGTAGTCCCCGCTTTCTGACAAGAGGCAGGTAACCAGAGATCCGATCTTTCCAGCACCCAACACGAGCACGCGACGCACGGCTGACCTCATGTGGAGTTATTATACTCCTGTCCTGTCAGGATGCAGAGAAACAATTGCACCACGCGAAACCTTCGATGGTCGATCGAGTATCACGACAAAGGCTCTCTCATCAGCCGAGCCGGTAGTGACAGGATCGCACGCACCACTCGTCATCGAACATCTCTCCGCGATATGACAAACCATCCCTGACGAGAGTGATCAGTGAATTGTCCTAGTGGTAATAATCTTATTTTTCTGAGAAGGATAGCTCGCGAGGGCGTCAGTCGTTTGATTGAAATTCGATCTAATCTATTGATTTGACTGCGTATATCAACCGTGAAGCCGGCACAGACTTTGTGATATTCTAATTTACTGTCAGGAGTCACCTTTATGCTACGCATGCCCTCTCGAGTTGTGTTTCCATTCGGGTATCGGATCTCCGTACGCCAACTTTCCGATACCGACATGGATCGTCGGGACCCGAATGCTGACGGCATCTGGGACGACGCCACGAAGACCATTTATCTTCGCAAGCGCTTGCCTGTCACGAGACGTCGGTACATTCTCGCCCACGAATTGGGCCATGCCTGGCTCGACTGGCAGCATCGGCATTTGGATAACGGCAAAGCCAAAACCTAGCAGGATGCTGAAAAAGTCGCTCATCTCACCCACCCAGCCCTAGCGCGCCGAAACGCGCCTTTTCCCATGCTTCGTTCTCGGCTCATCGAAGTCCTCAACGTACCCCATACGGGAAAAGAGCTGTTCCGACAGCTCGGAGTTGGGCGGGTGAGAATGCTAGCCTCCGGTTTCGACTCACCTCCGGCCTCGCTGGACGGCCTTTTTGAGCAGCCAGCATTAGTGCTTTCCTCTTGTCCAAAACTTACAGGCCATCTATCTCCTCGCGTCGAACATAGTTTTGCCTGAACTTACTTAACTCCAGCAAGTTTCAAGACCACAGTCCACTCCGTTTTCGTCACTGGCTGGACCGAGAGGCGAGATCCCTTTTGCAACAAGACCATGCTCTTCAACTTAGGTTCTAGCCTCAATCGGTCGAGTGGCAGACTGGTCTTGAATGTTTGACGATACCGGATGTCCACCATATCCCACCGCGGAGCAGATGGAACACTGGCCGGGTCATAGTGGTTGCTGGCCTTGTCGAACTGCGTCTCATCGGGATAGGCAGTCCGCACAACTTCCGCAATCCCCACCACCGCCGGCGGCTCGGCATTACTATGGTAAAAGAGTACTTGGTCGCCAATGGCCATCGCGCGCATGAAATTGCGTGCCTGATAATTCCGCACGCCATCCCAACAGGTCGTCCGTTTGGGAGATTTCTCAAGATCCTCAATTGAAAAGGCGCGTGGTTCTGATTTCATCAGCCAATAGCGGCGCCCTTGTATCATCACGTTACCTCCTCCTGCTTGGTCATTCGACTCACTCCGTGTATGCTGTTGGGAATGTCTCGTATTCGATTGAGGTCTGCCGATGGAACTGACTCCATTTTTCTTCGGTTTGTATAAGTTCGTCAAGTACGGCCTTTATCCACTGACATGGGTAGTGGTACTGCTCGGCGCATCGATGCTCTTGGCTCTCTTCCCCTTCTCACCCAAACGCCTGCGGTGGGTGCGCCTGCTCATCATGTCTTCCCTCCTCCTCCTCATGACGATATCCAGTCCGTTGATCGCTACCCCGTTGATCGGCTCACTGGAGGCCTTGTACCAACCGTCACGGCTGATGCCGTCCGATCGCTTCGATGCCATCGTCGTACTGGGTGGAGGTGTCGACGAGAAAGGCTCGCTGCGACCAACTACCGAGCCATCTTCCTTATCCAGAAATCGAACCACCTGCGGCGTGGACCTCTATCAACGTGGCTATGCCCCTACGTTGGTGCTGACGGGAGGAGCTACACGAATCTTCGGCACGGGCCCCCAAGAAGCGGTTGAAATGAAACGGTGGGCAGTCCGTCTCGGCGTTCCCGAGTCCGCCACAATGATCGATGCAGACGCCCGAAACACCTTTGAAAATGCGACGGGGACCAAACAGCTGCTCGGGCCCGTCTCCATTCTCCTCGTGAGTTCAGCCAGCCATCTTCCACGTGCCGTCCCGGTATTCGCCAAGCAGGGTTTCCGCGTCACACCAGCCCCTTGCGACTATGCCTCCCGAAACCTACCACGAGAGAGCTGGGACGACATTGACCCGTTTGATTTCATGCCAAACGATGGCGCATTACAGCACACTAGGGAAGCAGTGGCAGAAGTGGCGGGTATCGTGATTTATTGGCTGACAGGGAAACTCTAGCAAGATGCTGAAACAGTCCGCCAGCTTCGTTCTCGCTTCGCTCAGAAGCTCAACGTACCGAAGCGTACGCCTCGCCTCCTCGCTTGCTGCGGCCTTGCTGAACGGCCTGTTTGAGCATTTTGCAGGAATGTTCTCCCATTGTTTCACATGTACTGACCGTCGAAGCTTTAGCCCACCAAAATAGTTTTTCCGCAGCCAGCTAACCTGAAGTCTCAATAACGGCCAGCAGTGCGCGATAGGTCAACTCTCGAACTCTGGCCTTTGACGACGGCTGGTCACTGGTGTTCATCTCCAACCACACGCGTTCCGTCACCTGGGCACGGGCGTCGTTGCAGAGCTCCCACATCTGGTGAAGAAATCCGTCAGGCAATCCGACTTGCACCCCCTCGGATTCAATGCGATCGTCCAGAATGGCCAGCAAATCTGACAGGGCCTGGTCCGACCGATACGGCGTAGCAGAAAAGCCAAAGGAGGCATGGGCCGCCGTCTCCTGCTTTGCCTGCTCGACCAAATCCCGCATATACTCTTTGAGCAGACCCACTACATGGCCAGACAACGCCATACCAGTCTCCTTCCCCGCATTATGCGGCTATATCACAGCGGGGACAAGAACCGGCTCGCGTCCGGAACAGGCAAGGTTCGAAGTCCGATTTTCGGATCGCGCCACCCTCGCTTGTCTCGCAAGTCCCGCCTGCTTTATGATGCCGCCAAGAAAAAGGCACCAAATGAAGGTGTGTGATGGTCGAACGATTTGAGGTGGCGCTGAACACGCCGGCCGGACGGCTGACCACGGCCATCGACGTGCCGACAGGATTCATCCCTATCACGGCAATCGTTCCGGTCACACGCCGCTTGGGGGAGGAAGCCACGCAACTGGAAGTCCGGCACGCCATCGAAGCAGGCCAGACCGTTTCCTGCCGGATGGGCTGCGCTGCTTGTTGCCGCATGCTGGTTCCGCTCTCCGCACCGGAAGCGTTCGCGCTACGCGAGTATGTGGCGCAACTGCCGACGGATCGACGAACCCTTGTGCTCACTCGCCTCAGCGACACGAAGGATCGCCTATCGCAAACGGGCCTGTGGGAGCGGCTTCATGACCTTGCAGAGGCACCCACCCCGCTGCCGGACGAGGAACTCGACCCGATCAACCGGGCGTACTATTCGTTGAGAATCCCCTGTCCCTATTTGGAAAATGAGATGTGCTCGATATACGAGGCACGACCAGCCGCCTGCCGGGAACTGCTCGTGACCTCACCGGCGGAACTCTGTCAGGATATGGTTCAGAATGCGGTCACACCCCTGCCGGTCTCGATGCGGATCGGTTCCATCCTGGGACTGGTCTGGGGAACGTTAACCAGCTCTCCCCCTCGACTCATCCCGCTTCCGATGGCATTAGAGTGGGCCGAGCGGCACGACGAGGAGTCCCGGCTGACTTGGCCTGGTGCATCCCTCTTGGACCAAGTCCTCGACAACATGTGGCGGTTCCTCAGTCAAGCGTTTCAGAATAAGTAAGATGTAATCGGTCATGAACCGTGACATTGGGCCTTCTCATCATCCACTCACGGCTCAATCACATAGACATTGATGCACGACTTCAAAGGAGAAACCTGAATGCAAAAACCCGTCATCGTCTGCTTAGACCTCGAAGGAGTGTTGGTGCCTGAGATCTGGGTCAACGTCGCGCTCAAGACAGGCATTGACGAATTGAAAATCACCACCCGCGAGATGCCGGATTACGATGCGTTGATGAAACGGCGCCTGGCCATCCTGGATCAGCACAAGCTCACCATTCACGATATCCAGAGTGTCATCGACAAGATGGGGCCTCTGGATGGGGCCAATGACTTTGTAGCCTGGCTCCGCGAGCGATGCCAGGTGACCATCTTGTCCGATACGTTCTATCAGTTCGCTCAACCACTGATGCGCCGGCTGGGATTCCCGACGCTCTTTTGCAATCAGCTTGAGATCGATCAAGCCGGACGCATCGTCAATTATCACATGCGGATGCAGAATCAAAAGAAACACTCGGTGGCCGCATTCAAATCACTCAACTTTCACGTCCTGGCTGCCGGCGATGCCTACAATGACACCGCCATGCTGGGAGAAGCCCATGCGGGGTTCTTTTTCTGTCCTCCGGATCACCTTCCCGAAGAGTTCCCACAATTTCCGGTAACGAAGACATACGGAGAGTTGCAATCGCGATTCGCTCAGGCAGGGAATCTGAAATAGCTTTCAGCTTCCAACGTATTCCTCCCCTTTGTAAGGGGAGGTTAGGTGGGGTAGAGATTCCTAAGGCTAGGAGGGGTAGCGGTTCATGCCCAGAGCCATACGAGGACAGGCCAGCTATCTCGATCTTAAACGCCAGCTACGTTCTAACATGACCGGCCCGGAAACGCGGCTGTGGTCAAGACTACGAGCACGACAACTTCAGGGACTCAAGTTTCGTCGACAACATGGTATTGGGCCATACATTGTGGATTTCTATTGCCCGGAGCGGTCTCTGGTTATTGAAGTAGATGGCGACAGCCATGCCGATACTGATCAGATCGTGAAAGATCAACTACGTGACACATACTTTCGATCTCTCGGTCTTCGCGTGATTCGATACTTCAACGACGATATTGTGAAGAACCTGGCGGGGGTTCTGGAAGATTTAGTCGAGAAGTTAGCGTCGAGATCGACCTCCCCTCACCCCTCCTTACGAAGGAGGGGGCAAGAAGCTGAGAGCTGACAACTCTCTATTCCCCGTTCACCACTTCCAGCACTCGCCGGCCATACCGTTCTGCCTTCAAAGCGCCGATGCCGGGAATCTCTAACAGAGCAGCGGGGGTCACGGGCTTGTGGCCGGCAATGGCCTTCAAGGTCTTGTCGTGAAATATCAGAAAGGCCGAGACGCCCTCTTCCTCGGCAAGCTCCGTGCGGAGTTGCCGCAGCCGTTCATAGAGTCGCGGATCCGCCGGCGATATCCGCGGGGCAATCAGAGGCGCCGGCCTGGCGCGAGATGGCTCCGCCATCGATGAATCGGGCTGAGGCGCTTCCGTCTGCTTCAACACCACGGCACTGATCCCTAGCAGAACCTCCCGTCCCTTGCGCGTGACATCGACAGTGGGATACTCAGTCCCTTCGACCTGAAGATGTGCCGAGTCGATCAGATCCTTCACCAGACCAGTCACAGACAATTTTGAGCATGTGCGACTGGTTCCGTATGTCGGGCAGGATTCCGCACCATAGGCCAGCATCGCTTTCGAACGGCTTCCGCGAAGAATCTCGACAATTCGACTCACGCCGAACCGACCCATGCACCAGGACACGGTCTCCAAAATGGCCTTCGCAGCGGCGGTGTCATCGTGGGAAACTCCTCTGCTCGGCTGCCGCACCGGCGCGACACAGCGATCGCAGAGGCCGCAAGGACCTAGGGCTCGCTCGTCTTCATCGCTAAAGTACTCAAGAATCGCGAGCTGCCGGCACGTCGATACCGACACATACCCCAGCATGTCTTGAAGGAGCGTCTTCATCCGCTTGGCGCGCTCTGCGCCTTCGGGATCTTGCGACGCCTGCTGAATGAAGTATTCCTGCGTGGCCAGATCCCGCTCATGGAACAGCAACACGCAGGCTGCGGGTCGTCCGTCGCGGCCGGCTCGCCCGACCTCTTGATAATAGGCCTCCACACTTCCCGGAATGTCGAAATGGACGACGAGCCGGACATCCGACTTATCGATCCCCATGCCGAAGGCATTCGTCGCAGCCAGAATCCTCACGGTTCCCCGGCGAAAATCGTCATGCACGAGTCGCCGCTCCTCATCCGAGAGACCGGCATGGTAGTAGCCGACCGACTCGTGAGACTGTTCCAGATACTCCGCAACCTCTTCCACCGCCCGGCGCGTGGCGCAGTAGACCAGAATCGTACCTCTCTCCGTCTCGCGAACCAGACGCTCCAACGCCGCCAGTTTCTCCTGGCGGGACTGGCAAAGACGAACAGACAAGGCGAGATTGGCCCGACGGAAGCCCGCGACCAATCGGAACGGGTCACGGAGCGACAACCGGTTGCACACGTCCGTTTGAACACGGGCCGTGGCCGTGGCAGTCAGAGCCAGGCAGGGAGGATTCGTGAGTTCCTGGCGAAGGCGGCCGATTTTAAGATAGTCAGGCCTGAAATCGTGGCCCCACTGGGAAATGCAGTGCGCTTCGTCAACCACCAGTAACGAGACCCAGAGGGAGCGTAACAGTTGGAGAAAGCCATCGTGCTGCATCCGTTCCGGTGCCAGATAGAGCAACTGGAGCCGCTTCTGACTGAGATCCTGAATGACGCGGTTCTTTTCAAACCCGGTCAGGCCGGAATGAAACGCCGCGGCGGCGATCTTCCGCTGTCTCATGCCGGCCACCTGATCTTGCATGAGCGCGATGAGCGGAGAAATCACCAGGGTCAACCCGGGCAAGAGGGTTGCTGGCAATTGATAGCAAAGCGATTTACCCTGCCCGGTCGGCATGACCGCCATCGCATCTCGCCCGGCCAAAACAGCGCGAATGACCTCCTCCTGGCCAGGCCGAAACTTCGCGAACCCGAACTGTTCGCTGAGCTGTTGCGTGAGATCATCCACGATGAGATTAATCAGAAAGAAGGATGGTTGTGACGCGTAACCGAGGACGGAGTATAGACAACTGACTCATCACGGGCAAGTCGAATAAGCCGAGGTGCCTTCACCTCTTCTATTGTCAGCTAGCAGCTAATACCGTCTACACATTCTGCAGCTACTGATCGATGGCTTGATCCCAGCTGAGTTCGGTCTGCGGCGTGAAGGTGGTCATCGCTTGAATCAACTGATGGACTTGGGCATTCAACCTGATTGGCGATTTAAACATTAACGAAGTAGTCATGGCTTGCTGATTAAGAGTGACCAAAGGCCATTTTTCACAAAGCTCGCTATTGCACCGGTTTCCCCAATTTCTTTTGCAATACCAATGTCTTGGAGCCTGCTCTCAATTCTATGTTGACCCTTTCTATCCTATCCATTCCGGTCTTGTCTAGTCACAAAAGTGGTCACATCCTTTACAGGGCGAGCAAGGAGCCCTGTCTACGAATGGTATCGGAAACTCGTGCGTGAAATGGGCGGACCCACGGTGTAGAGAGAGCCGCTTCGGGGATTCCACTATAACCAATTCCTGCTCATTCGCGCTGCGGCCTAACTTTTCAGTTCTGCCGCCGAGTACTGTCCTAGAAGGCAACGGCCCAATGGGCCGTGTGAACAACCATCCCAGAAACATCAAATGATATGGTACCCGTGCTTGGCAATATCATCGAGTGCGTTCTGCTCCCCTGCATCCATGGTTTTTGCAGCCTAACGCCCAGGTTCAGCGGCGAGCCCGCGAAGCGGGATCGTCCGCTGGAACCGCTGGTTGTGCAGCTACGCATTGTGAACTGGATAGCGCCTGAATAAACTCCTGGGGCCGTTCTGGCGAAATGAGCCAAGGGCGCCCAGTTGTGCGATCGATCCACACAAGATCATGGATCCGAGAAATGTACATCTGAACAATCCCTCGCCTTTGAGTCCAGAGCCAGCCAAACCCGCCCCAAAGACCGCCAGCGCCGACTCGTATGCCCCAGCCTACTTGTGATTTTAGATCTCGCCCGCTGACAATGCGCACGTCTGCGATACTGTCACGTGAAATCTGCCGCCGCTTCAGTGGCCAGATTACTTCAAGCACATCCTGATGCACCACGAACTGAGTTGGGCGGAATCGAAGCCAAATCCAGAAGTAGATCGCCACCAGCAAGATGGTGGGCGCAATCAAAAAAGCCCTACCGAATACTGCGCTAAGCACAAATATGACTGGCAACGCCAAGAGCCCGAGCGTAAGGGTTCGAATCATCGGGCTCATTGGTGCAATCCGAAAGTTTTTCATCGAAGACGTGCTTTCGTTGAGCCAGATGCCCAACTATGTGTTACCTGGTTCTGTACCGTCCCTTGATTTCTGGACCTGAACCGGCGTGCTTCACATTCTTATCAGACTCGTTGACCCATCGAAGTGATGCTTCTTCAATTCTCGTTTGATCGTCAGAGTGGCTAGGCCAAGGTCACGCCTGTGAATGTCTCGAACCGCGAAACTGTCAGTAGCTCTGTCGATTTCCTCAATGTTCACCGAGCAGACATCTCTTAACAAACGGAAAATATCCTCTCCAAAATTCCGAAAACGATGGATGACCTCGGAGGTCGGTAGATCTGAAATCATGATTTTAATGGCGACACTCATGGCGACGTATATATGGTCCTATTGGCGTCCTGACTCGAATGAATACCCGATAGGTATCCTTCTGAATGGTATGCGAAAGGATGGGCTTCGTCAAAGGAAACGGGAGTTTGAACACGCTATGGCTCAAGGTTTCCCGGACAGAATGAACTGATAGCGGAGTGTGTGAGGGATACTTCAAGGGTCCAAAATGGTTGTGAAATCTCTAGCTAATAACCTCGTGATTTCCTTCAGAGTAGGGACGGGAGTTCGTAGGGGTCAAAATGAACTATTTTTGAATACCGACTTGGCAAACTAAGCTTGTTGAACTGATTGCCTTCGGATGGCTTGATAGAGGTCTAGCTGCCGTATTGGAAGTAAAACTGATTCATGAACAGCTCTTGGGGATCATAGAATCTCTTCTTTTCGAAAAACTCATCCAGTCTGGGAAAGGCGCTTCGTATCTGTTGCCGGGTAGCATAAAGTTGATAGGGTAAATAATAGGTCCCTTCCTGGGCTAACACCAAGTCAACCAGCTTTTGAGTCCAACCCTCAGCTTTCTTTCTGCCCGCGGTCGATCGTTCTTGATTGACGTAGAGAACAACAGCAAACTCGTCCTCAGGTGCGTAGGATAAGACCGCCTCGCTGTCCTTGGGAACGTAGCGTACTGTCACGCTGAGTAAATTCACATGGTCAGCAAGTAGAATTTTCCTCATTCCCTCCATGAAGCTGATGAAATTGTGGACTGGAACGAAATACTCTTGAAGAATGTCTGTGTCAGTGGGAGACGTGTAATCTAGAAATCTAACTTCCGGTCGCATGGCATTATTCCGGGATATGATTTTCTGTGTGTGATCAGCTAAATGCTCCTGCATAAACCAACGGAACTCTTTCCCCCATCCATATTTTCTCGATAGAGACAGGAATGCCTGGTTCCGTTCGACCCCCGTTTCTTCTTTAAGCTTGAAGATGCCATTGGGCGTCTTATTTGTTCGTATGAATGACGTCACTATGCATCGCTGGAGAAAATCTTTCTTGCCGACCGAAGGCCACGCGTAATGCAGTTCGACCCCCGCATTGTCTTTAACTTCTTTCATGAAGTACTGGGGGTAGTCAGTGCAGTTGAGAGTCCTCGTTCTTCTTTCAAGGACGTGGTTCTCTGCCAATTCCAGATCGACATCCACAATGACGCCAAAAAGACCATAGCCACCGATAACCAAAGAAAACAGGTCGGGATTCTCGTCTCGGCTAACTGGAATGATCGAGCCATCTGCCGTCATCAATCGGAACGACTTCACCGTGTGAATGATTGGCCCATATCCAGGATCTCTGCCATGCGCATTTACGCTGATGGACCCCCCAACCGTGAAGATATTCGAGGACTGCTGGACTTTTACCGCCAGATCATAGGGATTGACATAGTCCTGGATCTGCCTCCATGTGACACCACTCTGCACGGTAATGAGCTTCTTTTCCTGATCAAGGCGGAGGATCTTGTTAAATGCGGTCATGTCGAGCACGAGCGCGTCGGGATAGAGCGTGTGGCCTCCTTGACTGTGGCGTTTGCCAGCGATGGAAATCTTCAGCCGATACAGAGCAGCTCGCTGTATCGCAGCGTAAAGGTCTGCTTCCGTCGTCGGTTGAAACACCTCGTGAACGACTGTCGAGTTGAGACGGCTCACATCATCGATGAGATGGCGCGTGGAGGAGGCGTCTGAATCGGCAGTGGCTGGGCTAGGATAAAGGACAAGGATGCCCAAGAGGAGAAGGCATAACGGCAAGTAACGGGATCTCATGAAGAGCATCGGAATTTTCTCATCCAGTTCCGACTTGCCAACAAAACAGATTCAAAATCATTTGTTTTTGAACCTGCGGGAAAGATACGCCGAAGAGCTGGATAAATCGAGGGGTGCTAGTACGGGAGTTGAGCTAGGATTTTGAACGCTAGATAGGCGATGGGCCGGGCTGACTCTACGCAGGATGCTCAAAAAGTCCGGACTTTCCACCCGCCCAACCCCGGCGGCTACTTCACCCGCCCGCCCTGAGGCTGCCAAGACAGCCTCTTCGCCCAAAGACGCGCCGTTCCGCAGGCAAGGCTACAGCGAGTGTTTATAATGGTCCTCCAAGCTCGCTCGTTTGTTCTCTTCTAAGATGGCCCCGATGAGTCCCCCACTGCGCGCGTCCAACGAGGCCCTTCCGAGGGCGCGCGTTGCGCGAGCACAGGGGACTCATTGGGGCCATCTCTCTCCCTGCTAGAAGTTCATCCAGAGCTGAACGTATCCCCAATCTTGATCGGTGCTGGTCCCTAGGTTTTCCTTGATATAGGCGCCGGCGAAGAGGTGCCCATAACCGGCCTGGAAGGATACCTTGCCCTCCATGAAGAAGCGCGTCCAAATGATATCCAATTCGTTGCCTATGTGCCTCGTGGTATTGTTCGTCTTCGAATAGACATAGACAGTCTGTGTGGCGCGATACCAGTTGTCCTTCGTATTGGCCAGGTTCAAACTGGTGGCCCAAATTTCAATATGGTCATCCTCGGTTGGACGGAATTGTAAATTTATCGAGGGTTTCATCATGTTCTTCCAGCCTAGGGTATCCATGTAGCCCATGTGGATGTGGTTGGTCCCCCACAGGTTTTCAAAGGTGTTGGCGGTCTTACAACCCGTGTCGCCACCGATCGTGCAGTTTGCCCTACCATCGCCGGAGGCATAGTCGAAGTTGAACGCCAACCGAGGTTTCCAGTCCCACTCGTAATGAGTGTAGCCGATCCAGGTTCTGGTCGCCCAGGCATTGATGGAAAGATACTTTTGGTTTCCATAGCCTGCGCTGGGTCCACCGTTGTCGCCCATTTGGCCGAACTGCCAGATCGTCTCGTTGTATCCGTCAAAGTTGCCTTTGCGCATCTCGATCCGCTCTCCAATCATATGACGGGTCTGATTCGAGTGCTTCGGTGTACCAAGACCTTGGTTCCGGTTGTCCCCCGAGTTGTACCGGTTGGAATAGAGGATGTAGTAGGGCTCGATCACGAATCCAGGCACCGACTTAATCTGGTTGTAGAAGAGAAACACGTCGGAATCAATGTTCGCGCTGCCGTTATTCAGTGTGGGGTTGGTGCTACCGTTGACAGGAAGGTTCGTATGGAGAGCGCCGAGCGGCTCTCCTTGCCCGAGATCGGACTCAGAAGTGCGGAACCAACCGACGTAGCTATCCCAGGCCTTGGTGCTGTATTGCAACATGATACCGTCAAAGGAAAATCCTGTGTTGGACCAGTCGAAGGCGCCGAATATGGAATGGCTGCCGAACACCACATATTGCCGACCGGCCTTTACGCTGAGACCTTGAAACCCGGCGAAGTTCCGGATCAACATATAGCCAGCTCGGACGCCCAAGACGCCGCCGTTCCCGAAACAAGCCGAGTTCGCGCAGTTCTGGCCGTTATTGGTCCTCTGATTGTCTTGGACCGGGGTACCCTGTTGCCCGTTGGCGCCCCACACGGATGCGTAGATGAGCTCCAAGTAGAAATTCACGTCCGGTGAGAGGTCATAGCCGAATCCCAAGCGCGTCTTCTGCAAGGCGTAACTGTCGTTTGCCTTACCAGGAGTACCGTTCGCAGAGGTTTGGCCGTTGAACGAATTGCAGGCCCCAAAAGTATTACCAGCCATGGCGCTGCCGAAGCAAATATTGTTCCGCGCTTCATACCGCACGCGAAGGTCGGCGCGCATCCAGAATTTATTGATGTCGAAGTTCTTTCCAATCTTCGGGTCGTAGAGTTCGTATGCTTCTTTGTCCGGTATGGCTCGAGCGACGACCGTGGCATTGGTGATTTTTTCGCCCGGCGGCAATTCAAATGCGGCCTGCGCCGGGGGGGCCATGAATGACAGCCCAACTGCCAGCACAGCCGCACCACAGTAGGTAACCAGACCACCCCACCCGGTCTGCCTGATGATGTTCATACGGTTCTCCTGGGAATTGGAGAAGGCAGCCGTTGGTGAGTCATGAGATGGTGGGGCAACTATCCGGAGTGACTACGATGAAAGCGAGGCTGACGGTCAATGCCAAGCTGGACAAGAGCCGATTTCCGATCAATGTGGAGGCGACGGCTGAAGAGATGGTTTCCGTGAATCTCGGATCGCATGCATTGTACGGGGGAATGGGCCTATGCCATCAAGCCGAGCCGGTGTATCGTATGCGCCGGCAGGTAGATCGCCCCGGGCCTTGTCCGCCGTACGTTTCCCGCTAATCTTCTCACACTTGATTGGCTGACCCTTTTGAATCAGCCGGTTTCTCTGCCGGTGTCGTCACAGCATTGATCTGCTCTTCAGCATCTTTGATCGAGGCCTGAAAATCTTGCTCGACCATCTTCACTTCCTGCTGGATCATGTTGAGTTCCGGCTCTACTGACTTCCGCAAATCTTCGGCTGTTTCTTTGAACCCCTTGACTGCTTTCCCAACCTGGCGAGCAACTTCAGGCAGTTGCTTGGGGCCGAACAGCAAGAACGCGATCACCAGAATAATGAGAATTTCACCGATGCCCAATCCAAACATGGTTTATCATACGCAAGACATCGGGCATCATGCAAAAAGGAAAAAAAGAAGCGTCTGATTCCTCTTGGCGCTGTACGCCTGACGCCTCACGTCTCCTTAACCTTGCTGCCCCTGCTTCCCTGATTGAACCGGTGCCGCAGCCGGCGGGGCAACCTGCGCTTGCGCGGCCTGCGACGGCGGCGATTCAGGCGCTTCGGACGGAGGAGGCGTTACGTCGATCGCATCGGCTTCGTTGACGCTCTTTTTAAATCCTTTAATGGCTTTCCCAAGCCCTTCTCCCAATTGCGGAATCTTGCCGGCGCCGAAAATGATCAAGACAATGACCAAAATCAGCATCAATTCCATCCATCCGAACGATCCAAACATCAATCACTCGCTTTCTCTTTTTCCCCCGCCCAGGCCACTCGCCATAGGGCGTTGAACCGGTCAACGGTGGGGACCTTCCTCATGAAGGGAAGGGAGATGAAGGCTATCGAAGAATGGGAACTGGAGTCAAGTAGTAATTCAGCACACGAGCCGTTTGGACTGGAACAATCAGCGAGGCTGGATGAAGGCATGAACGTAATCCACAGGGCTCGGTGGTGCGCTCAAGGCAATCATGAACGATTGGGGATCGTACCCGATATCTTCGAGGTCCTTCGAGGCCAAGGTCAGCTCTTCCTCTGTAAGATAGGCGACGGTGTCCGGAATACCTGTCGGAGCGAGCGAGCGCACAAGGGCTTGGAGAGACTCACGCTCCTCCGGGGGCATCTCCAATGAAATGGGGAAATCCAGATGGCGCGCATAGGGGCTCCGATAGGTCTCGTTCAACGCACGGAAGGTCTTGAGCATCAAGCGGTCCTGCTCCCACGGCGCCATTTTCGTACCGGCGGAAGGATGGGTGGCGATGAGATCCATCAGGGTCAAGACATTTGTCCCCAAGCTGCGCCCTACAAACTCACGCTGGGTTTCTAATGTCATCGTGCCGACCTCTAACTGCTTGGCGACCGCTTCGACTAACGCAAAGTTCACCATGAAACTCTGTTGCCCTCCAAATTGCCCGTAGCAGGGCTTCTCCGGATCGTTCAGCACGCGCATATCCGCTGTACCGGCATCGAAACTGCTGAATCCGATAGCCTTCGGAGCCAATAGGCGCTTGGCTTCCTTCATCGTGGCATAGGCCCCTAGATTGACGGGAACCAATACGTGTTCATCGATGCGTTTGAGAAACTCCGTGATCGTCTTCCGATAGGGGACATCTTTCCAGTCGACCGCCCGATATTCACGCTCCCACACCACGTCGTCGAGGAAGGGGGGAAAGCCTTTGAGCGCCTCAATATCCAAGGCGTCGAACGCCCGGACAAAGGCCGCCCAGTCAGGGATTTTCGCATGCAACGTCTCGCTCATGTTCGGCCGAAGGAACTCTTCTTCAATGTCGCTCGCCTGGCGCGACAACAATTTTGTCGGAAGATCGTTCCACAGCTCGTTACAGATGATGCGATCCACGCTGCCATCCGCAACAGTGTCGAGCCGATCCACGGTCCCTCGATGCGTCTCGACCCGGTTCCGGTGGGGCGCGAGTTCCGGATGGGCCAGAGCGGCATCGAGCACGGCTTGCTCCCAATCGACCAGTACATATCGAATGCGAGGATAGACCACGCCATCTTTATCGATGACCTTGAGATGGCTCAAGAAACTGGCGGCGAGGTTGCCATTGCCTGGACCGAGTTCCATCAGTGTCAGGGACTCAGTGCTGAGTGCTGAGTGCTGAGACTTCGATACACTCGTGGCGTCACGCTTTCGCACTTTTTCAAAATAGTCCGCTGCGAGAGCATGGGCGAGCCGATAGTCGGCTGACGCAAACGTTTGATAGAAGCTGCGGATCTGATCGCCACGAAAGCGGTAGAAGAGCCTATTGATGCGGACTTGCCACTGATCGACCGGCTTATAGTCGCCGATGAGCTGGGGTAAAGCCTCTGCGTCCTGTAACATAGAAATCCTGGTTGGAACGAGCGAGACGCGCTAGAGAGGCGAGACTCGTTCGCTTCATGAGTCGCACCTGTCCTGCGCGTCCCGCTCTTCTCGCTTCTAGCTTAAGGAGCGAGGATTTTAGCAGATGGCGGGAAACAGCCGCAACGGGCTCACGGGAGCTGTCAGCGATCAGCCCTCAGCCAGGGAAAAAAGATCTCCGAGTAACTTTGCCCTGATTCCGGAGCTGAGAGCTGAAGGCTTCCCAGCTCCTTGACAGCCCCCACCGACCCGTGTACCAAGAAGGGATGGCGAAAAGGGTGAGACGAGCGGGGCGAGGGGCGATCTCAGCGATCATTGTCATGGCCCTCTCGACACTGCCGACACTCCAGGCAGCGGAGTTGCCGATCACCAAGAATTCCCCCATTCCTGATTTTCAGAACCGCACCCAAGACGTCGCCCCCTACGACTTCGATGCTCCGCCACGAGGATTGTTCCGCACGATTACGACGGCGGAAGGGTTCGACGAGGAACTAGGCCTTCACCGTACGCACGAAATCGTACCGGTAAAACCGACCACCCTGTTTAGTCCCGATACCCAGGCCGTCTTCATCGTGTTCTATCTTCACCAGCATTATCAGGGGTTCCAAGTGTTCGGACGTTGCTACCCGGAAGCCGTCGCCGGCCTCGATCCCACGGTGGTGATCGGACAAGATGCCATGCACATTGCGCTCGAAGACGACAGCGGCTATCTCACGCTCTCCCCTCCAAAGGGCGCATGGAAGCCCGGCCGATACAAAGTGGAAATCCACGTGGGAGAACAGGTCAACGAGATGAGTCTGATGGGCACGATGCGCTTCACGATCGTGGCGGAAAAGCGCTAGCAAGACACACGAGAAAAGGGAGATGCGCATACCTTCTCGCATATCTCTCTACGTTCTCCCGTTGCGTTCACCGCACCGCGTGGTTTGACGCTCCCTTCCGCATTCTGTAGAATGCCTGCGTGAACGTGTCGGCTCCCTTCTGCATCAGGAATATCTACCTTGCATGGCCGTGCCATCCCATCCATGGGCTTCCGTTATCGTCCCCATCAAGGATGAACGAGACAATCTAGCTCCTCTGATCGAGGGGCTGCTGGCCGTCATGAGTTCACATTCAGCCTCGCAGACTCGGCCGTTCGAAATCATCTTCGTGGACGATGGCAGCAACGACGGCAGCAGTGAGGCGCTAGATCTTCTGGCAGCGCAGCATTCCCAGGTTCGGGTGTTCCACCTCGATCGAAACTACGGAAAGACCTGCGCGCTTGACGCGGGGTTCCAACAATCTTCCGGCGAATTGATCATCCACACCGACGGCGATCTTCAGCAGGACAGTCAAGACATCCTGAAACTCCTCCCCTATACCGATACCCACGATCTTGTGTGTGGATGGAGGCAAGAACGGCAGGATGGCCTGGTGAAACAACTCTCGTCCAGAATCGCCAACCATGTGCGGATGTTCTTTATCCACGACGGCGTCCACGACACCGGATGTCCGCTCAAAATATTCCG
Source organism: uncultured bacterium (assembly GCA_965233025.1). Taxonomy (GTDB): domain Bacteria; phylum Nitrospirota; class Nitrospiria; order Nitrospirales; family Nitrospiraceae; genus Palsa-1315. Next base: position 892 of record CBDDRH010000088.1, on the reverse strand, counting down.
GCGGCCCGTGCTGGAACGCATTCGCCTCTTTGAGGGCATGCACCGATTCTTTCCCGCGCTCGCGCTCATGCACGGGTTCACGGTCATGGAGGTGCCGGTTCGGCATTACGCGCGCATTCACGGCGCCTCAAAATACGGCATGGGCAATCGAGTGTTCACGGCGTTCTACGATTTGCTTGCCGTGCGGTGGATGCAAGCCAGAGTATTGCGGTATACATTCCGCGACAAATAACAAGCGGGCAGAGCAAGCAATGCGCGACAAGCGAAATTCCATGGACCGTGAGAATCGGCCACCGAGCGCATCCCGCGCTTCAGGCGCGTCTCGCCCTTCGAGTAGAATGGTTCCAGTATGAGCATCGAGACGATCTGGCTCGGCATCGGCTTTCTCGGCCAAGGGCTGTTCTTCGGCCGCTGGGTGGTCCAATGGATTACATCTGAAAAAAAAGCTGAGAGCCAAGTCCCGATTTCATTTTGGTACATGAGCCTGATTGGGGGACTCATCACGCTCGCCTATGCGATCTATCGGGTAGATCCCGTCTTCATCGCAGGACAGAGCATTGGGTCGATCGTCTATGTTCGCAACCTCATGCTGATCTCGCGCAGAAGTCAGACGAACCGGCCGGTCAACCCATCTTCTTAACTCTTTGGCATCTCACCCACAATATTCCCAAGCGCTTCTGCTACAATTGATGATTCGTTTTCATGACGGGCCTGACGCGGGGCCAGGGAGTTCGCGACGAATCGAGAGGCACTATGCGATCTCACAGGCTTCACACGCGTAATCTCCACACGGTCCGACCGATTCCATGACCACGACAGACCGTTCTCACCATGCATGGCTCCTTCTGGCCCTCCTCGTCCTATCGGGACTGTTGTTTTTCTTGGGGCTCGG
>CBDDRH010000087.1:0-22775 GCA_965233025.1 uncultured bacterium | reverse complement strand
CGCCGCAGGGAACGCTCCAAAAGTGGCGCTCGTGGCCTGCATGCGCAAACTGCTCACGATTCTCAATGCCATGCTCAAACATCAAACACCGTGGTCTCTCATCGTTACGCGTAGTTGACACTCAAGACGGTTGCTTGGTTGAAATGAAGTTGGCTCTCGCACAGGAAGAGGAGAGCCAATGCACATTTCACGGAGGAAACGTGAGGCAGAGCCGGTGTCACCGGAAACCCATGTGCCGTCGTTCTCATGATAGGGGGTCAATCCTTTTGGTGTCAGTCTCGGTATCACAGGTCCACCGACTGGGGGATCAAACTTCTTCTGTGATGGTAAGGCGCTTGTTCAGCATTTCATTCAGATCTGTAGGGAAGACCTTTTAGCACGTATTGTGTTCCCAGCTGGGGCATAGACCCCACTCCACGTCAGGAGTCCTGTCCCCTGTCAAGATGGCGACTGTCGGGGTCGGATGAAAGTGACGAATCTACATTATTTTGCGGTTCAGCTCGTTCTGGTAAGCGGCTAGCTAAGACCTTGTCGACGCGTCTCCCATCCAAATCGATCATTTCGAGCCGCCACTGTTCCCATTCACTCACATCCCCGGTACGTGGCAGACGATTCAGCAGCCACATCATCATGCCGCTGAGCGTATGGTATCGGCCTTTTTCTTCCTCCGGTACGGCTTTGAGATCAAGACGGTCCTTCAGCTCCGTGATGGGAATCAGCCCATCCAACAGCCATGAACCATATTCACGCTGCGTAGCCCTTGCCTCTGATGCATTCCGAGGCGTGAATTCGCCAGTCACAGCTTCGAGGACGTCCTGCAAGGTGACCAAACCTAATATTTCGGCGTACTCGTCGATGACACACACCATGTTGGTGCCGGAGGTACGGAACTGTTCCAGCAACTCCATCCCCGTCAAGGATTCAGGCACGTAACCACACGGCTGAAGGTGCGTCGTGAGGTCAATCACTCCTCTATTAAGCATTTGGTTTAACAATTGCTTGGTTTCAATCACTCCGAGAATGTTATGGAGTATTGTTCGACAGCTTTCTCATGGGCGAGTCCCAGCGGCGTGAGGAGCCGGATCACGACATGGGGGGCAGTGAATGACTGATCGAGTAGGCGATGCTGCTCGGAGAGCAGAGGCATGGCCGTCCAATGGTTGTACACGTGGGAGACGTGGTGTGTGCGAAGGATGTTCAGGTAACGCGATCCAAGAATCGCGGGATTGCGAACTTCTGTTGCGTACTGTGGTCCTGGCGGCAATGCGCCGAGAAATCGATCCAACGCGTCAAGAAAGACGGCAGGCTCCATACCCCAGCGCTGAAACTCAAAAATGAACGGACCGAGTTTCGATCCCAAGCTCTCTTGTGCCGGCGCCCAGACCAAGTCCCGAAACGCACCGGTATCAAGAAATCGTGGGTTGAGCGTCCCCGCTTTGACTCCATAGCGGGGAAGATGTGTATAAGCCGGGATTGTGATTTCCTCCCAGACCTTGGAACAGAAGCGGAAATCTTTTGGGACTTGACTCGCATAGTGCGCGAGTTGCGTGGCGCTTGCCGGGCGATAGAAGGAATGGTCGATGCCGACGGTGCGAAATAGCGGAATGCCGGCTTTCTCGTAGGCAACATATTCTGCCAGCGTGTCTTGGCTGAATCGGTTCTTCGGATAGGTCCGGTGGTAAACCAACCCCTGCCAGCCTTCATAGGCCCAAGAGCTAGTGCCGAATCGGACATGGCTGATGTCGGTGGACATGAGACAGTGATTATACAAAATTTATCTTTAAGAACAATAGGATAGCTTGACATGCCGGTGGGCTTCACGCAGACTGCCTTCATGCAGGACCAGACGGAGCAAACTCTTCTTGCCGAACTCGCTGAACGCGCCGGCATCGCGGCGGACTATCACGACATTGCAGGTAATCTTCACCTCACCTCCGATGACACCCGACGCGCCATTTTGACTGCCATGGGGTTTGCGGTCGATTCGGCCGCAGCGCTGACACAGGCATTGCAAAAATGGGAGGACACGCCGTGGCAACGCCCTTGCGATCCGGTGCGAATTCTGTCCGACGGTGAGACAGGAGCGCCCCTGTCCTGCTACCTGACGCTCGATGAGGGACAAGACGAGTCCGTCGAAATGGAGTGGCAGATTCACGACGAAGCGAACACCGTGGTGCAAGAGGGGCAGGCAGGACCTGGGCTCTCTGCTGCGGAGGTTCGATTTCTCAAGGATCAACGGCATGTGCGTATCGAAATTCCGGCTCCGCAGGGTCTCTCCCTCGGATACTACAATTTGACCGTGCAGGCCAAGGGCTTGGTTGGGGGAAGCGTCGGATCGATGCGTGTCATCGTGGCGCCACGCCAGTGCTATGCCCCGCCGTCGCTCGAAGCACACCAACGGCTATGGGGATTGGCCTTGCAGCTCTATTCGTTGTCCTCCAATCGTAATTGGGGATGCGGCGACTTTACCGACCTCGGCCGGATTGTGGAGTGGGCCGGGAAGGAACTCGGCGCCGGAGTCATCGGGCTCAATCCGCTACACGCACTGCGGAATACCGCGCCGTATCACATCAGCCCCTATGCGCCGTACAACCGACTGTATCTCAATGAACTCTATATCGATCTTGAGCGGCTGCCGGAGTTTTATTCGTCGGAGAAGGCGCAGCAACTGTTTCACGCCCCAGAATTTCAAGCCAAGCTCCAGGCGCTGCGAGTAAGCCGGAAGGTAGACTACGACGCCATTGCAACCGTCAAGCGCGCCATGCTCGATTTGACCTACCGCACATTCCTCTCAGAGGCCTACAGCGGAGAGGAGCCGAATCTCCAGCCGAAGACGGCGCGCGCCTGGCTCTTCGAACGGTTTATCCAGGCTGAAGGCTCCCCGCTCGAGGTGTATGCCACCTTCCAGACATTGGAGGAAGAACGCTGGCTGATTCAATCCAAGTCCACTACCTGGCACGATTGGCCCAAACAATTTCAGACGACCGGCCAACCGGTTCGTGAATATGCGAAACGACACTCGAAGCGCGTTCGTTTCTTTCAATACGTTCAGTGGGTGGCGAGCGGACAACTGAACGAGATCCGACGGGCGGCCGAACGCCTGGCCATGCCGATCGGGCTGTATCACGACGTGGCGCTTGGCGCCGATCGGAATGGGGCCGAGGCCTGGATCTATCAATCGGTCCTGGCGCTCGGAGCCGACTGCGGCGCCCCGCCAGACACGTTTGCACCGGAGGGACAGAATTGGGGCTTGCCTCCGATCAACCCTCACGCGTTGCGCGCCAGCGGCTATGAGTTGATGATCCAGCTGTTGCGCAATAATTTCCGATCCGGCGGGGCCATCCGACTGGATCATGTCATGGCATTCTTCCGCCTCTTTTGGATTCCGCGCGGAAGACCCGCGTCCGAGGGCACGTATGTGCGATACCCTTTTGAAGACTTGTTGGCAATCGTGGCGCTGGAGAGTACCCGGTCTAAAACCTTGGTGATCGGAGAAGACCTCGGCACGGTCCCCGATTGGATCAGGGAGCAGTTGGCGCAAGCGAGAGTGCTGTCCTATCGTGTATTCTACTTCGAGCGTGGCGCCGACGGCGCCATGAAACCGCCTGGCGACTACCCTGCGCGATCCTTGGCTGTGGCCACGACACACGACTTACCGACCCTCGCTGGATTTTGGTCCGGCGAGGACTTGCATGTACGGTCGGGATTGGGCGCCTTTCCCGATGACGCAGCGCGCCATCGGGCCTGGGAGGAGCGACATCGCGACAAGGCACACATCCTGAGTGCTCTTCAGAGGGAAAACCTCTTGCCGCCCGGCGTGACTGAAGACCTGGCCACCGTCCCCGCCATGACGACGGAACTCTGCCAAGCGATTCATCTCTACCTGGCGCGCACGACGTCCTGTGTCGTGCTGGCCAATCTTGAAGACGGCTTGGGCGAACTTTCGCAAACCAATCTTCCTGGGACAATCGACAGTCATCCGAACTGGACCCGTAAGCATGCCGTTCGTGTGGATGAGATGTTCTGTGATGAACGACTCCGGCAACTTGGGGCTGTCTTGCGTTCCACCCGTCCGCTAGGGTAAGACCCTTTATCCGGATGCTGAAAAAGTCCGCCAGCGGGGAGGGGGGAGCGGCCAGGTGCCCTTCTTGCTCGCAGAACGCGCACGATAAGAATGTGCTCGTTCGATGCGCGCAGTAAAGGGCAGCCTCGACCACTCCCCTAAAAAAGATAGAGAGAATTGGACGGGCCTTGCTGGACGGCCTTTTTGAGCATCCTGCGGCGATGTTCTTTTCTTATCCCCGAGGAGCAGCCCCTCGAATATCTACTACGTTGAAATAGTTTTCCCACAGCCTGCTAGAGAGTGGACCATGGTTCATCAGCAGTCTATGTACCGCCCATTTCCATGTTGAAGCAAAATCGCATTGTCTTGGCAATCGCAGGGGCGGTGTTCCTTGCGATTGTCGCGCTTGAAATGGCTGCCCCGGCGAACGTGGTCGCCGCGTACGGGTTTGTGTTGCCGATTCTATTGGTCGCAACCGTGCGCAGTCGCAGCCTGATGATTGTGACGGTCTTGGCCTGCATCGTGGCGACCTATATGGGGCTGATACAACCGACCAAGCCGGGGCGGTTTCAATCGGCGGTGATCAATCGCAGTGTGGTGGCAGGAATACTTCTGATCGTGGCCTATATCGGCATGACGTGGGAAGAGCGCAAAACGAGAGAGGCGGCGGCGCGTGCCGCTCTCGCTCGGGAAACGGAAAATCTCCTGAAGGCCAATACACAACTGGTCGATGCCAAAGACCAGCTGAATCGCTCGGAACGCTTGGCTGCGGTGGGGCAACTTGTGGCGTCCGTCGCGCATGAGATCGGCACGCCGCTGCACTCGATTGCCTGGCATGTGCAGGCGCTGGCTGAAGAGCCTGGCGTCACGCCCGAGATGAAAAAGCGGGTGACCGTGATCGATGAACAGCTCACACGGGTGGTTCGGATCATTCAAGATTTGCTGTCCTCAACCAGACAGCGCCAGCCGGAACCGACATGGTTGCCCGTGGAAAAGGTGATCAGCCCGGCGACCATACTCATGGAACCGGCCTTCCATGCGAAAGAGATTGCCCTGACGGTTGAGATTCCCGATAATCTCCCGCTCATCTGGGCCGATGCGGAAAAGATACATCAAGTATTGGTGAACGTATTTGCCAATGCCTTAGCCGCCACTCCGCCGCAGGGAACGGTGAGCGTATCAGTAGGAGCCCATGCAGCCTCGTCCGAGGAACTCGACCGTGGCCGCCTGACGGCTGACGCGATGTCACCGCTGGTCGTCACGGTCGCGGTGCGGGATACAGGATGCGGCATGCCGGAGGCCGATGTGCAGAAAGCCTTTGAACCGTTTTTTACAACTAAGGCGGTTGGCAAGGGCACCGGGCTAGGGTTATTCTTGAGCCGCGAAACGGTCCTAGCCCATGGCGGCAGTCTTGTGCTCGAGAGCGAAGCCGGACACGGTACTACTGTGACCGTAACCTTACCTGGATTGAAACGCGAGCCGACGCACGTAACGGGATAGCACTGATGCAACCAGCGAGAATTCTCGTAGCCGATGACGACGCGGTCGCGCGCGACCTTTTGGCTGAGGCCTTAAAGAAGGAAGGCTATGCCGTTGAAGCCTTCGCCAACGGAGAAGAAATTATTGCTCGTGGACGTCAGGGGCGAGTGGATCTGGTGCTGACGGATATTCGCATGGGCGCGGTCGATGGGCTCACGGTCTTGCGTGAATTTAAACGTATGAGTCCTGACACCGCGGTCGTGGTGCTGACCTCGTTCGGGTCGCTGGAAGGTGCGATCGAGGCGATCAAGCAAGGAGCGTACGACTATCTGGCCAAGCCGTTTAAGAAAGAGGATATTACGCTGGTGGTCAAGCGGAGTCTCGATCACTGCCGGCTCATCCGTGAAAATGCCCGGTACCGCGAAGAGTTGAAGAGCAAAGATGAATGGTCTCCGCTGGTGGGAAGCAGTCCCGCGATGTTGGAAGTGTATACATTCGTGGCGCGGGTGACCGGGAGCAAGAGCACCGTGCTCCTGCAGGGAGAAAGCGGGACCGGCAAGGAGCTGATTGCGCGGGCGATCCACGCGAACGGGCCTCGTCGGGACAAGCCATTTATTCCGGTGAATTGCGGGGCACTGCCGGACACCCTGCTGGAATCTGAAATGTTCGGGCATGAAAAGGGAGCCTTTACCGGCGCGGTGGGAAGCAAAACCGGCCTGTTTGAATCCGCAAACGGGGGCACGCTGTTTCTCGACGAAATCGGTGAGATGGGCCAAGCCGTGCAGGTGAAGTTATTGCGGGTCATGCAGGATCACGAGGTTCGCCGTGTCGGTGGCACGACATCGACCAAGGTCGATGTCCGCATTATCGCCGCGACCAATCGAGATCTCGAACAGCTCGTCAAGGAAGGGAAGTATCGGGACGACTTATTTTATCGGCTCGATGTCGTGCGTATCATCTTGCCGTCTCTGATGGAGCGGCGGGAGGATATTCCGATGCTGGTCCATCACTTTTTGCAAAAATGCGCAGCGGGAGCGGCGCATGCGGTACGCGGGGTTCTGCCGGAAACCATGGCGCTGTTGATGCAGTACCGGTGGCCCGGCAATGTGCGAGAGCTGGAAAACGCCATTGAGCGAGCTGTCTCATTGAGTCACGGCCCCCTCCTCACGCCGGACGATCTGCCGGCGTCGCTGCGTCGGACGGAGCTACCGGCGAAGGAGACCGCGGGGGCAATCGGCCATATCGATGACGGGTCTTTGTCGCTTGAGGAGGTCGAGAAGCGTCATCTCGTCCGCGTGCTGAAGGAAACCAAGGGGAATAAGGTCAAAGCCTCAAAGATTCTCGGCATCGATCGGCGCACGCTGTATCGGATGGCTGACCGGTTTGGATTGGATCTTGGCGATGGTGCCGATAGCGGAGAGTTAGAGTAGCGGGGGAGACAGGACCAGCGGAGCCTGAGCGCGTCCTTGGTTAATCGCGCTGATTCTTGACGTTCAGCACGCGAAGCGCGCGGGTCACTTGGCTTTACTGGTCTTCAATCGATAGACGAGATGGGTGTCGGTCTGTAAGACGCCGTCGATCTCATGTATCCGGCTCAGCACCAACTGGGTCAGCGCATCCTGGTCCGACACTTCCACTACGATAATAATATCCGGCTTGCCCCAGCAGGGATCGATGGTCTTGATCTGCTTGATTCCGGACAGCGCCCGAACCACATCGCTCGTACGTCCCGGCTGTACATTGATGAGCACGTAGGCCCGATCCGACATGATTCTCCCGCCATCGACTGGAGCGTGAATCGTACAAGGCACCGCAGAAATAGCAGAATCCTCGCCAACGTAGCGGATGCCTGTCTCCTGTGTCAATGCGAGTGCGCCCACAGACGATACTGGGAACGTGGCGACGGCAGGTTTAGACTTTTTCATGTATGACCTCATTTTGGAGCGACGAGTACGTCGATAGTCAAGGAATCGCTCACCGTGGTGAGACTGGTTTCGAGGGCTCGCGGATTGCCGATGCGGCCTTCGGGGTCGTAAATAAAGCACAAGAGGGACGTGCACCGACTCTTGGTGCGATATCGCTCGGTATCAATCCTGAGCTGCTCGGTGAGGTCTTTCGCAGTGAGGCCGTTGCGCGTTTTTTTGACGAGTACCGCAAGTCGATTGTCGTTCAGCAAAAATGTCGTGCGCGACGCTCCTTCCGCATAACTCGGCGTCCATTCCTCCGTGCCGATATCGTCGAACTGGATTCGCAGCAACGCATGCAGGAGATCTTGCACGTCGAGCTCGTCTTCCACACTTAACGTAGCTCGATACTCCCCACGGAGTCGCAGCTGCCGAGCGACCGAATGAAACCGGCGACACAATACCCTCACGAGTTCGACAGAATCTGATCCTGCCTGAAAAGACTGCGGTGCGGGCTCCTGGTGCGTGGAAGGATCGACCGGCACTGAAGGACGCGGGAGCACATGCGGAGGGACGGGAGCCCCCTCCGGCATCTGCTGCTGAGGGTTGACGGAGGGAAGGGGATCCATGAATGGCATTGGTTCCTTGTGCGGCGGCTGCAGTGGCCTGGCGGCAGGGGATACATCCGCCTGCGCAGGCTGCGGCGCCGCTTCTGACGACAGTTGTTGCTGGGGCTCCGGATCGACTCCAGCCGCAGGCTTGGGAGGCATAGGCGGCATCGCTGCTGCGGTCGGGGCCGGTGAAACCAGCGGTGGTTTAGGTGGAATGGCTGATGGTCTTTGAGGCTCCGGCTCTCGCGAAGAATCTGAAGGAGCCACGGAGGGCGGAGGCGGGTGTGGCACGGCGGTGGCTGAGGCTATATCGAGATTTGCGGTGAGAGGGACGGCTATGGCCACAGGTGAGGGGGTGATCGGACCCGTTTGTGTCACGGTCATCTGAACCGTCGAGATCGAAGCTGGCACGATGGTCATCTGTGGAGGCTTGGGCGTTGGCGGAGGCGGCGGCGTTGCTGAAACTTGTTGGGGAGGCGGTCCTCCTTGCAGCTCAAGCTTCTTCTGTTCCAGGGTGGCAATAAGGGACTTAATCAGGGCGATGCTCTGCCTCGTCTCCTCAGCGCTGCCCATGAGAAGTTTGTGATGACGATGTTCTTGGAATTCAGCGGATTTCTCACCAAATGTGCGGCGAATACATTCACGAAATTGTAGTTCCGTTCTGGCCCTGCCCGCGTCGAGATAGGGAAAGCCTTCCCGGCCCAGGTCTTCCACCTGCGCAAGAAATTCCCGGAGCTCTCCTGCGCCACGGGAGAGGTCTTCAATCATGGAGACTTTGGAGCGAGCGCGGAGCTGCTCTGATGTTTTTGCCCGTGCCATAGAGTGTGGGGAAAGTGTAGCCCGACCTCTACAACGTGGCAAGAAAACATGGGAAAGCAAACAGGGACTCTGGCGGGTTGCGAAAAACTATTGCGGCACGATGGAAATTCAATGGTCCGTAAGTCTAGGATATGGAGGGAGGGCTGTATGCGAAACCATCTCGTTCAAGTCCGGGGCCTGCTCCTGATCTTCTTGTTGTTGATGAGTTCGCTCGCGGCTTGCGCCGGGTTGGGAACACAGCAACACATACCTTTATCCCCTATTCCTATTACGGAAATCAAAATGGTCGAAGGAACATGGGAAGGGCTGGTGATAAACGCACGAACGGGGAAGGACGCAGGACGGATCGTCGTGGTTCTCACGTCTCACGATGCGTACGGGACCTACAGCTTCGGGGGAGCGACAGCCCAAGGTTCCCTCGTCGGGACAGGACGGGTGACCGTGCAGAGCGGGCGACTGTCGTCTGAGATGGGACAACGGATGGTCGACTTCACGCTCTGCCTGCGCGGCAGCGAGAAAGTCATGACCGCTCATGTCTTTGGCAAAGATGGAAATCCCTATTACGTGGAATTGACGCCGATGAATTAGCCGTTCGGTCTTCATGAGTTGGCACGGCACGGAGAGGTGCACGACCTGAAGAAAGTGAATGGGCGCTGGCATATAGTCGGAAACGTCGAGCATCCAACGATTGACCTACACGTTTGACCGTTTCGCGCGTCCACTGAGATCATCCCTCGCGCCGGCACTGAACCGATACCGCCTCGCCCGCGCTGTACTGGAGCGGGACGTGTCGATTATCCCGACTCCTCTCCCCTAACCATGGAATGGCCCTTCAGTCTCATGGTGCCGCATCGCCATCTCGGTGATCGATTGATGGAAACCCTCTGCCCACTTGGTTGTGCGCTGAAGACCTCGGATTGAAATGTCAGGACCCACCTGGAACCAGGCGTTCTGAGAGCCGGATTGTCACAATCAGAAAGGAAAAGTCTTGCTTCAGAAGAGCGGGACTGTATACGATATTGTCCCCCGCACAGCACTGTCGCTTGGAAGGCGCCGTATAGCATCACGGCGTCAACAGGAAACCGAGTAAGACGGTACGTAGAAACGTTTCATGGCTGCGCACAGCTCAGAAAGGAGCGATGAATCGCGATGAGAAACAAATTCTGGTTGAGTCGAAAATTTGGGGAATCCTGGTTATGGGTGATCGGCCTGGCGATGGTGACCGTTTGTTGGGGAGCCGACGTTGCAATGGCTGCGACGGCCAAGGAGATCGACGTCAGCGTGGACGTAGTACTGGAGAACTTCGAAAAAGACGTGGACGGAGCCAAGAAATTTCTGGCCGAGGCCAAGGGTCTGCTGGTATTTCCGAAGGTCATCAAGGCCGGAGTCGGCGTTGGCGGTGAAATAGGTGAAGGCGCCTTGCGCATCAACGGCAAGACAGTGGATTACTACAATACCCTGGCCGGATCGTTCGGATTGCAGTTCGGCGCACAGTTCAAAACCATCATGCTCGTGTTTCTGGATGAGGACACTCTCAAGCGGTTTCGGAAAAGTGAGGGATGGAAGGTCGGGGTCGATGGCTCAGTGGCGGTCATTGCAATCGGCGCAGGGACATCGCTCGACAGCTCGAAGGTGAACCAACCCATCGTGGGTTTCGTCCTAGACCAGAAGGGCCTGATGTATAACCTCACCCTGGAAGGATCCAAAATTACGAAGATCAACAAGTAGCACAGGTGTGGGTCTTCGTTTCACATGAGCCTAACAGGTTACGAGGCAGAGCTGTCGAACCTGTGCAGATCCTCATCAATGGTCGGATCAACAACCCGTGTGCCGATGAACAGCGCGCCGCCGCGAACGAGTCACTAGGTACTAGGTGGCTTCGATTCATTCCGTGATATTCAGAGGAAAGAATACAGATGGCATGGAACCGGAGGAATTCATCCCTCACACGATTGCTGATGGGGGCTATTCTCCTCGGTGCCACGGCTGTACCCATGGCGATGCCGGCGAGCGCGGCTGATGTTGCCGAGCAACAACGGCTCGTGGAGAAGGCGAGGCTGACACTGATGGCGTTTGCCGCCGATCCCGGCCTGAAAGCCGCGCTCCGCGAATGGTCACCTGAGACCAGAGCCCTCTTCATCGTGCCGCAATTCCTCAGGGGCGCGTTGGTGTTCGGCGGCGCAGGCGGCAGCGGACTGCTTCTGGTACGCGATGAAAAGACCGGAAATTGGGGCGACCCGGTGTTCTATACCATCGGGTCTGCAAGCTTCGGCTTGCAAGTCGGGGGTGATGTGTCGGAGATCGTTCTTCTCGTAAGGACTCTCAAAGGCCTGGAAGAGTTCTACCGTTCCGACTTCAAGCTCGGCGCCAACGCAGGGATGGCAATCGGGCCTGTTGGCGAAGGGGCCTCCGTACACGGCCTCGCGGCGGACATTATCGCCTATGCTAGGAAGAAAGGCGTGTTTGCCGGCATCGCAATCGATGGCGCCTTCGTAGCCGTCGCGGATGAGGCCAACGAGGCCTACTACGGAAGACCGGTGAGACCGACCGACATCGCAATCACACAGAGTGCCTACAACCCTCAATCGCTCGACCTGCGCAACACCGCGACGGCGGTAATGAAGTAGCACAGGTCATACGAAGAAGAGCCCGATAGAAACTCTCAGGCTAATCAAACACTCTAAACGCAGGAAAATCTAGAACAGCCCTCCGTCTACTCGCACGAACAGCAATTTTTCTGTCGCGTTCTCCCCCTTCGGAAATCCATTGCCTCTACTTTACTGTGTACCCTTTCCCTTCCATACAGGCTCCAAAGGCTCGTTGGTAGCCCTCCACGCTCGCCTCCTGCTGTTGTGCAGCTTGCTCCTGAGCCGCCTCTTGCTGTTTTTCTCCCTTTCGTCGTTTGTGAGCGCCGGCTGCCGCGCCGACCTCGGCGCCGATCGTCGCGCCTTTCCCGGCATCTCCGCCGATCGCCCCACCGATGGCCCCGACCGCTGCGCCCTTGGCAGCTCCGGAGACAGCTCCACCTTTGGGGACTGCTGGCGCGCTGGCCTGTTCGACCGGCTTGTTCGGGTCGAAACCTGTCTGCTCCTTGGCCCATTTATAGCAGCTAAACTCGTCCTGCTCCTGCTGCTCCTTGGTATGTGAGTTCTTGGGATACACAAACATCTCGGCCTCTCCGAGACCAGTGGTAACAACAGTGAAGGCGCCTAGCACGGCGCTGTCAGCATGCGCTTCATGTCACACCTCCAATGAGAATATTGAGGGAAGTCGATTGACATCAATAGGAAGGACTCTAGATACGCTTTCATAGATCCGGCAGAAGTATGCCCGCCCGCAATCGCGTTGCAATACCTCCAGGGATGCCCAATACTGCCTCTCCCGGGCTCGCCCCGGCACTCTTCGAATACACCACGCCCATCAAACCGCACATAAGTGGGGCACTGCAATGCCACGATTGGAGCATCCGCCGGACCGCATCAAATGAGCACCTAGTTGGGCACGTGATCTGGACACGCGCGTGCATGACGAGCCTACTGATTGAGATGCGCAAGTGTGTAGCGCAACGGCTCTGCAGAGACCATGAGCACGCCGTCGAACGGCCCGTCCATCTCCGCTATGAGGAATACGGCGCCACCGACCGACAGCGCACAAACGAAGAGCACAGTGATGACCGTGGCGTTTCGCGGGGCAAACAACCCGAAGCTCGCGAATGTGAGCGTGAGCCAGAATAGAAGGATCACAAGGAATGGCAGAGGGACTGACGATCCGCCGCTGGCAGACACTAGCCATCTGGTTCGCAATACCGACTCGACGAGTGCCAGCGCATGGGATTGCATCGCTCGCTGTGAGTCATCCCGCGGCGTTAGACCTCGAACTCGGTCTGCGATTCCCTCGGCAGTCGCAGCGGTTCTCAACGGATCCACCACGGTGAGCCGGGGTGATCCCTCCGGCCAAATCATGTCGACCCGGTTGGCAATCACATCCTGCAACGCCCCTCGAATCTCGCGGGTCTCAGACCCGTAGCGAGCAAGGAAGCGGTCGAGCGTGAGGATGTCTACGGCGGTGGTTTTCACCGTTGTAGTCATAGTATCAAAGGTGCTTTTAGCAGAGGCAGTGACGAGACCAAGAACAAGTGCAGTCATGGTAGCGATGAGCCCGGCGCCAAGCTTCACCGTGTCTCTTGACTCATTGCTGAGGTGATGCTCTGGCAAGGTGGTGCGCAACCACATTCCGAGAAGCATGCCCCCAAACGTGCAGGCAAACACAATGAGGCCGACAACAGTGGGATTCATGGTTCGGCTTCTGGCTCTGCCCTACTACATACTGACGGAATGAGTTGCGCGGTGGATTTGTGGCGTGGCGGGCTCTCCCCGACCATTGCCTGATCCAAGGCAAGACAATGCCGCAGGCACTATCTACACTAATGGAATCTTTGTCAATATACTGCCACTCGCGCAGTCTAGATCCGCTCCCCTGTCCCTGGAAGAGTCCCACGTCGTACGTGACTGGCACGAAAGCAAGTGGCCAAACTCGTCGAGCTCTGCCGTCTTGAGTCAATGCGGTAGCAGGTGGCGTGGCGATGACACCTGTCGAATTTCTGAGTGCCCCTCTCGACTTATTCACCTTCCATCTCTAGAATGGCCCCAATGCTGAGAGTCTTGCCGTACGTACTCGCATCTCGGATAGGCGGCGCCGCTCTCACGACCTCTCCAGCACGTCATGCCAGTCGATGCCAGATCTTCAGAAAATCTGAGTCATGGGCGCTTCGAACAGAGCAACCGGACGAGCCATGTATCCACACTGTCTATGAGGAGGATTTATGATGGTGCGCAGGGGAAATCGCTGGATGTGTCGGATCCATTGGCGCCGCTGGCTCCTCTCCTGTCTGCTGCTGACGAGTCTGCAGGCCACGGCCTGCTCGATGAACCCCGTCAGCGGGCTTCCCGAGGTCACGCTGATCTCGGCTGAGCAGGAAAAGAAGATCGGAGCAGAAGAGGCCAAGAAGGTCGAAGCGCAGATGGGCTTGCTCGACGACCCGCAATTCCTCCCGTACCTTGATGCGCTCGGCCAGCGGCTGGCGAAGGAGTCTCCCCGCCAGGACCTGACGCACCAGTTTCATGTTGTGGATATGGCGGAGCCCAACGCCTTCGCCATTCCCGGCGGCTACGTCTATGTCAGTCGAGGACTGCTCGTCCTTGTGAATTCCGAGGATGAACTCGCCGGCGTGGTGGGACATGAGATCGGTCACGTCGCGGCGCGGCACACCGTACAAAAGATTTCCAGGCAAGGTCCCTTTGCTGTGGTGTTCGGGATCGCCTCGGGGCTCGCGGGAATGGTCGTTCCGCTCGCCGGGAACATCATCGAGGGAGTCGGCGATCTGACCCAAGGCCTGCTCTTTTCACCATACAGCCGCGGCCAGGAAACTGAAGCGGATCGAGTGGGACAGGAGATGGCGGCGAAGGCCGGTTGGGACCCGGCCGCTTTATCCGTCTTCTTGAATAGCCTCGAACGTGAAGTCGAGCTCATGAGCAAAGAGCCCAGGAAACCCGGGTTTTTTGACTCTCATCCCGCAACACCCGATCGAGTGAAAAAGACCGCGGAGCATGCCAAAGAGCTGAAGCGTGCAAGCCGAGCGCCGATCAGCGCAACGCACGAATTATTTCTCGCTCGACTGGACGGCATGGTGTACGGACAGCGGGCCGCCAACGGCATCTTTGAAGGACGCACCTTCCTGCATCCCGATATGAATTTCCTCTTGCAGTTTCCGGAAACATGGCAGCACGAAAACACTCCGCAGAGGCTTGTGTCGGCAGCGCCAAATGGAGAAGGGGCCGTGCTTGTGGGGGCCGTGGCGGAAGGGACAGATCCCATGGATGGCGCGCGCGAGGTCGAGAAAAAGACCAAGTCCGACGTGGTCTCAAAGACGGAAAAGCTGACCATCGGAGATCTTCCCGCCGCTCACACACAAATCAAGGCGGACGGCAAGGTGACGCTCGACATCACCTGGATTGCGCATGGCGGACTCATTTATCAGGTGGCCGGCATGGCTCCAACCAAACAGTTCGACACTTTACAGCCACTATTCCATTCAGTTGCCCACAGTTTCAGGCCGTTGTCGACATCCGAACGCGCCGGGATCAAGGAGAAACGTATTCGTTTGGTCAAGGCCCGGGCAGGAGAGTCGATTGAAGCCCTGGCGGCTCGCACCACCTCAGCCTGGAAGAAGGAACAGATTGCGGTCATGAATAATCTTGCGGTGGGGGACCAACTCAAGGAAGGACAGGTCATTAAGGTGGCCATAGCCGAGCACTATGAATCGAAAAAACCCAAGTAGTATGCAGGGCTTGTTGCCTGGGAGATGTTCGATGGCGGGCAAGAGGCTCTTCAGCTTGTTCGCCATGGTGGTCCTCCTCGCCGTCCTCCAGGGCTGTTCCTACGTAAAACCTACCCCGAACGAGCCGCTGACTCAGTGGGATCCTGCCGCCGGTTACCGGTTCCGCAACCTCATGCCGCCGGATAGCGCGAATACGGACGGTCTCATGATTATCGCGGCTTTTTCCGGTGGAGGCACGCGGGCATCCACGCTGGCCTTCGGGGTGTTACGGGAACTCGCCCAGCAGCAGATCACCTGGGAAGGCAAGCAGAAGCGGCTGCTTGACGAACTGGACGTCATCTTCGCCTTGTCAGGAGGCACCTTCACCGCGGGGTACTATGCGCTCCGCGGAGATCAGATTTTTCATGACTTCGAAGCGCGATTTTTGCGGAAGGACTGGGAAAGCGAACTCAAAGCCAGAGTGCTCAAGTCTCCCAGTAATTGGATCAGGCTCTGGTCTCCCTATTTTGGTCGCGCGCATCTGATGGCCGAGATATTGGATGAGTCGCTCTTCGAGGGCGCCACTTATGGAGATCTGAGCAAGCGCAATGAGCGTCCTTGGCTTGCGATTCACGCGTCTGATATGGCAACCCTCTCCCGCTTCGAATTCAATCAAGCGCAATTCGACATGATTTGTTCCGATCTGAGTCGCCTGCCGATCGCCTGGGCCTCCGCGTCCTCTGCGGCGCTGCCTCTCGTACTGAGTCCCATCAGCCTCAAGAATTATGCCGGACAGTGCGGCTATCAGGCGCCACCATGGCTGACGGAAGAGAAAAAGAAGGGCGCGATCGTCGCTCGAAGAGCAGGCGCTCAACGAGCGAATGAGTTGCTGTCTTACTTGGATACTGAGAAACGTCCCAACATCCATCTGCTCGACGGCGGCCTCTCGGACAACATGGCCCTGCGCGGTCTGATCGAAGGAGCCAGCGTCATGGGCGGACTGGAACACATGTTAAAGGAGGGCAACCTGAAGGGGATTCGGAAGTTCGTGGTGTTGGCGGTGAACGCCGAAACCAGTCCCGATGTGCTCGAGTACCGGAGCGATCACATCCCGGTCATCTCCAGCGCAATGGGCGCCATGATCGATCTGCCGATCAATCGATATTCCTTTGATACGGTCATACTCGTGCGCCAGGGCGTGGAAAATGCGCGGCTGAAGCTTCGCACCACACCGCGACCGGCCAACAGCCCATTTGCCCCAGACGCCGACATTTATTTCATCAATGCCAGTTTGAGTGAGGTGGACGATCCGGACGAACGGCAGGCGCTCATGAAGATTCCAACCACGATGTATTTGGCGGACTCACATATCGACCGCCTTCTCCTGGCCGCCTCGCGGCTGATCCGTAACGACCCGGAATTTCAGCGGCTGATGCGAGATCTGGACACAGCCCAAGCACCTCAAAAGAACTGAACCAAACCGTGAGGAACGCTCGATTATCATGAGCCCACCTCTATTTCGATCCACTAGGAGATGAAGAAAGTCGCACTCATCGTTCACAATCACATGCACTAGCTAAGGAGGATGCCGAGACAATCACTTTCGATCAACGAGGAAGAGTACACAGCCGGTTCCATGTTCACCATTACATCACACCAAGGAGGATTCTGATGAAATCAGTCATAGGCGTCATCATGGCAGGGATGATCATGTATGCCGTGCCGGCATTCGCCCAAACTGCGGGCAGCGCCGATACCAACATGGAAATTTTCATGCAGAAGATCAAGGCGGATAAGAAGCTGTTGGTCGCGAGCAACATGGGGCTGACGGACGCGGAAAGCAAAGACTTTTGGCCGTTGTACGAGGCGTACCAGAAAGATCTGCAGCAAGTAAATGAGCGGCTCGGCAAAACCATCAATGCGTACGCCGAAGCATATAACGAGGGCAAGGGCTCGGTTTCAAACGACACCGCGAAGAAGCTGCTCGATGAGGCCCTTTCGGTTGAGGAGCAAGAAGTGAAGCTGAAGCGCGCCTATGCGGAGAAGGTCGGCAAGGTGCTGCCTGCAGCCAAAACTGCCCGCTATATTCAAATCGAAAACAAAATCCGTGCGGTGATCAAGTTTGAACTCGCTCGACAAATTCCATTGGTGGATTGAGCCAACGTCATGATGGCGATCCAGCGTTGAGAATCCCCCGCGCGCGATGGTGCCGATTGAGAAACACACGAGACAATCTCGCCGGGGGATGCGCTTGGCTTCTGGGGGCGCTGTCACTGCTCACACTGTGCCCCACGACAGCGCTGGGACAGGAGACACTGCCCGAGAAATCTCCCATGAGTGAGCCGGCAGCGGCTCCTCATGTGGAGATGGACGAGCCTGCGGAAGAGCCCGAGGTCGTACCAGAGAAACGCCGCCGCCTAAGTAGGTTGGGGCCTCAGCCGATGACGCCGGAGCAACTGGAAGAAGCGGAGCGTCTCAGAAAACTGGCCGCCAAGTATGGCACCGACCCCACTGCCATCGTGGGACGAATACAACTGTCTTCCGGATACTTCGACCTCCCTGGGGGAGCGCAGGCCGTCGATAACATCGTCCGTGTCGATCTGCCGTATCGGCGAAACTTCTTGCTCCGCATGGATGCGCCGTTCTTGAAATGGAGCGATCCTGATCGTCCCGGAGCCACCAGCGTGCAAGGGTTCAGCGATCTCGCTATCACGCTTGGATGGCGGGCCTATAACACGCCTGAATATGCCGTACTCGTCGGTGTGCTCACGACGATGCCCACCGCCGCCGAGACCGGATTGGGCCTCGGCAAATATACAGTCGGCCCAACCATCGCCACAGCCCGGTTTCTCCCCCAGTGGGAATCCTTCCTAGTAGGGTTATATACACAGCAGCTATCCGTCGGCGGCGATCCTGCGCGAAACGACATTAATCGTTCGAAGCTGCAAGCACAAATCAATTCGTTCTGGGCCGAGCGATGGTGGAGTGTCGTGCAGACCGCGTGGCAGGTCGATTGGGAACGAAAGGCGAAAGCCAGTATGACCGTCGAAGTTGAAGTCGGCCGAAGTATCGTGGGGCGATTGGGTGCATTTGTACGTCCGGGGGTCGGCGTTTTTGGGCGGGATCTTGCCGGGGCCTATGAGTGGAATGTCGAGGTAGGTATTCGCTACATGTTTCCGAGTTTCTAGGAGCCTCTCCGACATTGACCCTTCTACTGCGGCGAACGATCTGCGACCATCTGCGTCGTTCTCGACCCGAAAAAATCCTCAACGTATTCCAGCGAATACGCCTCCGGTTTTTCCAGGCCTGCGGCCTCGCATCTGGCCACACCTCCTTCGCCTCGTCACGAAGACAACGTCGGACAGACTCCTACGACGCTGAAAAAGCCTCACGTCGTCACGCGGGGGGAGACAAAGCGTGATGGAAAACTTTGTGCTGGATTGATAGAGTGGCCGAGCCGCACACCAACGTTCCTGCAGTTGTCGAGAGTGTTCCACTGATGCCTGATGTCATTGCCGGGAAGCGTTTCTTTTTAAGCAGCTCGTGCCTGTGTACCATCGGGCTCTTGTTCTGCATCGTGACGGCGACAGGATGCCCGCGCATAGTGTCTCTGGACTATCAGCCGAGTAATCCGCTCAGAGGACAGGGCACAGTCGGGATCGCGCCATTCCGGTATCTAGCAGCCGATCAAGATCGGGTGCGCCCGCGGCAAGTCGAAACCACCCCGTCGGCCAAGACCGATTTATTTCTCAGCCAGGAAATCGTCGTCTTCTTCTCGGACGCGCTCCGGCTGGAACTGAGCCGGTCGGGGTACACCATGAACGATTCGAGCGACCGCCTCGTATCCGGCACCGTCACGAATTTCTATCTCGACTGGAGAAGTGGAAAGGACCGAACATTCGAACTGGATGCGGACTATACGGTTCAGTCGGGCAAGCGTACCCTCTTTTCCTGGCACTGTTCCTCAATCCAGAAAGGGCCGAATATGCTCACCGAGGACGGGATCTTGATTCGCAAGGGAACAGCCGATTGCATGCGTCGATTTATTGAAGCCGCACAGGACGCGAAAGTCCTCTGATCGTTCAGCTGGCAACCTTCTGCCCTGTTCGGCTACAGTCCATGTGGTACTGCTTTCCCGCGATGTGGCTAGTTCCTCTGGGTTGTATGACTCAATCAAATATACGAGACAAACAAAACAAACCAGATCAACCAGACAAACCAAAACACCCCGCCGACGCATACGCACTGATCGATGATCCATTCGCGGCAGCATACAGACCCTCATGAGCACGTAACGCATGAACCACACGGATACGGTTGACACGGCCGATCACGTCTTACTCACACTGCGAGGAGCATGAAGTAATGGACCGGAAAACGATCGGCGATTCACGCACCAGACGGTGCTGGGCCACGAGAAGTCTCGTGGCTCTCATGCTACTCGTGCTCCCCATCGCTGCACCGCTCGGAAACACGACGGCATGGGCAGAGAGTGAACTTCGTGAGAGTCTGCGTAACATGACTTATCCATCCGAATGGACACGTCGCGGCCAGGCGCCGCTTGTCGGGGGCGTCTACAAGGAACCGGCAGCACCGGACTCGGCCGCCGACATTGTGATCCGCGTGACCGACTCCGTGGCGATCGGAAAGATCGGCGATCAGACAATGGCAGCGCTCGTGATCGTGACTGATCCCGGTGGAAGCGGGGTATTTTTCGACTTGTATCTCATGCGGCAGGGGGAACATCGCTGGAGCATCGTGGATCGCGCACGCCTGGGCGATCGCATCCGCGTGAACACGATCGAGATCGAGCGGGGACTCGTGAATCTCGACATGACTGCCCACCGTCCGGGCGATGAGCTACGTTGCCCAACTGAGCGCAGGAAGATTCACTACGCGCTGCAGAGCGAGCGGCTGGTGAAAGTCACGGCTCCTGCAGAAAACACTCCGAGCCCCATTGAAGGGCCTGTCTGGACATGGCAATATGCCGTTCGCGTTGACGGGACTAGGACGACGCCGACGGGGCCAGGGCTCTATACCCTTAATCTCGGGCCAAACAGACAACTCAAGGTCCGAGCCGACTGTAACCAGGCCGGAGGGCACTATCGATTGGATGGTGCAAGCCTGACGTTGTCTGTGACGCATTCGACCATGGCAGCCTGTCCGCCTGAGTCGCTGGACAGACAGTTTCTTGCTGATATCGCAGCGGTCATGGAATGGCATGTGGAGGAAAACCTCCTGCGCCTGAATCTCACGGGTGGCGGAACGATGGTCTTCACGGCAGCGAATCGGTAGACAGGTCTTCATCGGACACCCGCGCTTCATGGCGAAAGATTCAAGATGAGACGGTTCCGGCATGTAAGAACAGCGACGGTCGCGAGCCTTGTTCTGCTGTTCATGTGTATGGCGGGCTGCGGCAAATCACTGTATGGCTGGCAGGTTCGCACGAATTCCACCCCGGTCGCTCCGTCGTTTGATCAAACACCGATCGACGGGAAGCGAGTGGCAATTTTCCCAACACTCGGGACAGGGCTGCTTCAGGGATCAGCGGTTGGGATGTCACAGTACCTGAACGAAACTCTCAAGACCCTCGCCCCGAGCTGGAAAGTACTGACTGAACAAGAGACCCTCACGAAGATCAATAAGCAAGGGTTGGGCGTGGAGTTTTTTCGAATGCGGGGGGATGCTGAACAGAGTCACCTCCTTGATCGCCACTCGCTCGCGAAGATCGGCTCCGCACTCGGGGTACGATATATCTTCCAGCCCCGCTTGGCAGCCTTCACGCAAACCATGACCGATCGTTGGCAAATTCCGGCATTCGACTTCCGGGTCATGCAGACTCGCTCAAGTCTGCTGCGGGTATCGTTGCAATTGTGGGAAACAGAGAGTGGCGAATTGATTTGGTCCTCTGTGGCAGAAACAATCATGGAAAGCGAGACGCTAACGCAGGACCCGGTATTCCTAGAGGATGCCATACGCCTGACGTTCGGCAGCCTGATGTCGGACTTTCTCAACAGGCGAACAGCCTCAAAATATACGCCCCTGAATGAGGTCCTCAACACCCTGGTTCAAGCCGCCATCCCGGAGGAGCAGCCGAATAAGATTAGCGGAGGAGCGGACAAAGAGAAATAGTCTCATATGGCCAATGATCGACAGAAGCCGATTGCCACAACGGGAAGAACGCGCGTGCTTCTGATCGGTCTCGGATTGGCTGTGTGCGGGAGCATTGCCCTCGCCAGTTGGTGGTTCAGCTTCAGTAACAATCCGACGTCGGTCGCAGCGACGCCGGTGTCCGGCATGACCTGCGACATGGGTATTTCTGCCGCAAAAGCGACACGCAATGCGGCCACCATCACCGTGCAACCGGTAGCGGCGAACACCCAAACAGCCCAGCCCGTCACCGACTCCCCTCGCCTGAAAGTTCCGCCGCCTTCTGGCCCCGCCCCGGAGGGTATGGTCTGGATTCCCGGCGGCGAGTTCTGGATGGGCGCGGACGAGTTTCCCGACGCCCAACCATGGCATCGTGTCTTGGTGGGCGGATTCTGGATGGACAAGACCGAAGTCACGAACGATCAGTTCGCGAAGTTTGTGAAGGCCACCAAGTACGTGACGCTCGCCGAGAAAGCGCCGCGCGCCGAGGATTTCCCGGGCGCGCCGCCGGAAAATCTCATAGCTGGGTCGGTCGTCTTCTCACCCCCTGACCATCCTGTGAAATTGAATGACCACTTCCAATGGTGGAGTTACGTGAAGGGCGCCAACTGGCGGCATCCGGAGGGACCGAAAAGCACGATCAAGGATCGTGGGAAGCATCCCGTCGTGCACATCGCGTACGAAGACACGCTGGCCTACGCGAAATGGGCCGGCAAGCGCCTGCCGACGGAAGCCGAGTTCGAATTCGCGCAGCGCGGCGGATTGGAGCGGAAACCCTACTCCTGGGGTGATGAATTGAAACCCGGCGGCAAGTTCATGGCCAACACCTTTCAAGGTCACTTCCCGGAGAAAAATACGAAGGAAGACGGCCACGAGCGCGCGGCGCCGGTCGCCTCGTTTCCGCCCAACAACTATGGACTCTACGACATGGCCGGCAACGTCTGGGAATGGACGAGCGATTGGTATCGGCACGATTACTATCAGAGCCTGGTCGCACAAGGACCGCTCACGCGCAATCCGCAAGGACCAGCCAACAGTTTCGATCCCAGCGAGCCCGGTGTGAAAAAGAAAGTCCACAGGGGCGGCTCGTTCCTCTGCACCGACCAGTACTGCGCGCGCTACATCGCAGGCGGCCGAGGCAAGGGCGAACCCGATACCGGCACAAACCATGTGGGCTTTCGAATGGTAAAGGCTGCGACCTAATGGTTGAGAGAAGCATACAATATGGTCCGAAGTAGGAGGTCTTATAGGTCCTGGAGCCGCGAGTCCGGATTGTCTCTCACGGATCGGCTGGGCCATCGAGTTCATCGGAGGCCGCTCGTTGCTCTGGTTGTGGGTTCGCTCCTCCTCGCGAATTTGAGCGTCTCGGCTCTGGCGCAAGAGGTTCCCTCTCCGACGCAAGGCCAGGAGCCGGCCGATGTCGAAGAATTGAA
>CBDDRH010000086.1:0-11252 GCA_965233025.1 uncultured bacterium | reverse complement strand
GGAATGGATCATTTCGGCTGATGGAACCGTGTCGTCATCTGGCCGGCGCTTGCTTGGTTGTCCCTGGACGTGATCGGCTTGTTGCTTGTTGGCAAGGTGTTTCTGAAGTCCGATAAACAATAATCGCTTCAGCGTCGTGGGCCGTTGCTCTCGCCGAACTCGCCGAAGGTACCGTTTGATCATCGCATCTCGCTCGCTGTTGTTATTGAGATAGACCAGAACTTTCATCTCTCACCTCATGCAGGCGTGCCCACTATCGGTGCTCCCTCTGTTTCGCCTACACGACTGTCGTTCGCAGAAGCCTCCGTACGCTCGGGGGACGCTGCCTCCTGGTATCCGTGCCGGGCTTCCTGCCATCGAGCGTATTGGAGATAGCCCATGGCATTCGCAAACTGACTATCCTTTAAGACTTGATAGGAGGGCCGATAGGCACCGAGATACGGTTCCACCAATGGGACGCCGCCTCCACAAAAGACGAGTCGATCCACATTCGGAGCGCCGTCTCCCCACAAATGGGTGATCTCATTAAACAGTCGTTCGGTCAGGGGCTTGATGCAGGGTTGGATGAGGTTCGCGATGATGTTGGCTGGAATCACTTCGCCCTTGATGCGAAGCGGCCGGATACCACGGAACGCCCAGTCTACTTCGTAGGCATCGACGGGTCGATTATGTTGTTGAGCCAGACGATTGGCTACCTGAGCAAACACTTCGCCGACGCCAATGATCAGGCCGGCCGACGACTTCGCCAGGAATTGGCCATCGCTAAAGCACACGAGCTCTGTGGTCCTGGTTCCAATATCAATCAACCCGACCCGGCCCTCATTCAGTTGGGGATCCTGGGCCGCTGCGGCGCAGTATGCGCCCACGCCTTGCGGCAGGATGGTGATTTCTTCGGCGTGCAGGCCACGTCGCAGCACGTCCCGAATCTGCTGGTGGGCTTTGACGGCGCTGTAGATATGCAGCGGCAGCCCGGTCATGACATGGGCTTTGGGGGCGATAAACTTCGAGGCGTATTGGATGATTGCCCGGAATCTGACCGATGTCCACCAACTGTCATATTGTTCGACGAATCGGAATTCCCGTGTGGCTGCGTGTTCTCCGACGATGTACTCAACCCCGTCCAGAAACACTGCGGGGCAGGCTGCTGAAGCAATGCCCAAATCAATGGACCCAATATCCCCAGGAGCCACGAGAGACGGGAAGATATGCTGGGCCCCTGAGGAATCCATGATCTTGGTGTACCCATACCCCACGTCGAGGCTGAAGATGGGTAGCCTCCGCGGACTGCTGTTCGTGACCCGTTGTGCGGATTTGGTACGTGAGTGCGCGGATGATTTTTTCATACAGTGCTCCTTCCTGAGTGAGATGAACAACATGACCTTCCAAGGAAGTTATACGGAATTGAGGAAGGTGCCTTTCAGCTCGACGTGTGGTGGCGAAAATGGTGGCAAGAAACCAGGATGTGTTCTGACACCTGCTCTGAAACCCTCGTAGAAACAATCAGGTAGGGTGATGGAGTTCTGTATAGAGCCATGACGTTATTCCGCATGTATTACGCGACCGATCAGGGGCGCTCTAAAATTAGGCTCTCATTGCAGATATGCTGCACGTATAACCAGTCGATGTTGTTAAAGAAAAGACATGTCAGAGGCGATGAGGGGCAGTGCGAAGCCTTGATGGGTTGTCGTAATGGTCTCGGAATTTTGTGCGGACAATATGGACAGGGATTCCGGCGTGTCAGGACAGGGTTGTTACCATTTTGTGAACACCCTAAGACTAATATTCATTAGTCGTTTCGGAAAATCGGATAGGGATGGGTGTCTGCCTCGTATACCCTCTGGTAAGCAGCAGCAAAAGTAGCGTCAATTATGTCAACCGGTGAGGGAGTCATGGCGCACGCTGGGGAGGGTTCTCAAGAGACGGTGGTGTTAGGGGAGGCTGATCGCTTTGAGCTGGGAAGAGATCGTGAAGAACTTTGGAAGGGCAAGCTGGTTCGAAAGTGCGGGTATCTCCAACGGCAATCGGAATTGGTAGCAACGATCAGTGCTTTGGAGAATGACACGGATCGGAAACGGATTATCGAGGAACTGATCAAGGCTCTTGAAGAAGAGATTGGATGGGCCCCTAAGTTCACGAAGATTGAGCGATGGATGGAGGCGGTCTTCAATAATGAGATGAAAAAAAGGCCGTACCGTGTCGCCACAGAGGCGATGCGGTATTTCCATATCGAACAATCGAAATTGCGATCCCTGAGAAAGCTTGCCCGGAAAGTGAAGCGGCGAGTTGTGATGAGGAAAGTACGTGAGCAGGGCCAGAGTGAAGAGGTGACGACATTACATCTCTCAATTGAGGATGGATTGCCGGCCATAGGGAGATTCTCCTCATGATGGGACGAACGCATTGTATGCTACCGGTCGGAATGGCCGCCTGGTTATGTGGTCCTGATCCAGGACCGATTATAGTGGCCGGGAGTACCGGGGTCTTACCGGACATCGACGAAATCAAAAGTCATATGGGGTATCGGGTTTGGACTTCAGAATATTGCTCACTCATTCGGCGGGTTGGCCGGTGCCGTTATTCTGGCCATGTGATGTCGTTTGGAGCCGACATGGATCCTGGCGGGGATGATCGACTGGACTTGCCATCTCGTGCTCGATGCCCTATCAGGTGGTATCCCGTTATGGTGGCCATCGGTGGGCGCGCGCCAATCGGAAAATGCTTGGATTGCTGGATTACACACTGATGCTCGTTGGACTGGTGTCACTGATGGCCGTACTTGGCGATCAACAGTGGCTGCAGGGTTGGATCGACCTTCTGAAAGACGATAACGTGCGAACGTAGTAAAGAGGGAAGTAATGTTCGATGTAGAGAAGCTACCGTTGCTGGCATGCCGACCGACTGGACTCCTCACGATGATCCAGCGGGCCACGGATGCCAGTCTTGTACAGTCTCTTGGCGTTCAACCGATCCCGGTGCAGGGGATTGGTCGTAACCCCAAACAGTGGGAAGGGCGGGTCTACTTTGACCTTGAAGATCCAGAGCAACCCACCGTGCGTCTTCGAGCGTGGATTTCAGGGAAACGGGCTCCTCAGTGGAATCAAGTCTTGTTCCTGACGGTCCTGATTCGGACGAAGATCAAAAAGCCTGGGGTGATGATTGAACCAGAGTTGGAAGTGGTAGGGATTCAGGAATCTGGTCAAGTTGCCTCCTCCCGCGATGAGCTTCGCAAGAAGTTCATCGCGGCCATCAATGCCAAGAAACTCGTGGTGGCAGATATATTCCTGAAAGAGATGCCGAAGGTCATCCTAGTGACGAATCAAGGCGGGGAAGCCGATCGGGACATTCAAAGCCAACTGGTGGGGTATCGGGATCTGTTGGCGTGGGAGATCCAGTCCGTACGGATGACGGAACCTCAGAGTGTGTCGACGACCTTGAAGGATGTGTTGGGGAAAGTAGGACAGGTGGATTTGGTGGTCTTGGCTCGTGGAGGAGGAGAAGGGATTGCGGCCTTAGATCATGAGCAAGTGCTTCAGGCTGCGTCAGCTCGTGCTGTTCCATTGGTGACAGCCATCGGCCATGCCAACGATCATACCATTCTCGACGATATTGCAGACTTCTCGTTAGCGGTTCCAAGTATGGTTGGGAAGTGGCTGGCTGAGCAATTAGAAATGAAAGCCCGTCGTCAGGCTGACTCAAAGCGCTTGTCTGGATTGAAATTGGAAGAGGAATTGAAAAAGTTGCAAGGAGAGATGGTGGCGGTAGGGAAAGCGAGAGTGGAAGAACAGAAGGCTCTCCTCCAACTGCAGACGGAATGGGGAGCGTTGGTGGATCGGGTGAACAACCTGAGTCAGAACAGATCGCTTTGGCGAACCGGCGCGCTTGTGGCGTGGGTCTTCATCGGGGGGTGGATTGCGGGGAAGATTCTGGGCTGGTGGTAACATTGAATGCAAAGCCCTGCCGCCGTAGGCGGCCTCTTGAAGACAGGGAATGTGGAAGAGGCCGATGCAGTCACCCGACGATGTCCGGCTTGACTGTCCTTCCATCCCTGCCCCTTCATCTTGTGATGAGAGGGGAAAGTACCCTGAGACAGATCGTCACAGGTGCTCACGAAGGGAGAGTTGCTCCCCGAATCGGATCTTCACGACTCTCAATCCTTGGAGCGGCCTGCTCCCTGTTCGGCTCTAGGCTCTCATGCAGCGGCGAAGCGCGTGCGTATCGCGCGCGAAGCCGCCATCTGCTCTTCTGACTGGTACCAGCCAATTCGGGCCCCGTTCTCCACCAAAAGCATCTGTGCAACAGCTTAGTAGGGCGGCTCAGCCGGCAATTTCTCCATGCGCCTACCGTGAACCAAGGCAACCTGGCCACAGGTACCTTGGATCTGTCGTAGTACCTGGTCGGACCAGGGCGGCGTAGCGCGGAGAACACCCGCGCGGAGCTGCCTGTCCTCTGCCTGGGGTAAGGATCGCACCCCCACGAAAACGAGATGCAGTGCTAGGCCCAGCCCAGTGCCTTGCGCATCGCCGCGCGTCGTTCATCTTGATCGCGCAGTTCACGTTCCAGTCGAGTGTTCCGACGTCGAGCAATGGCGTCGACGATGTGACATTCGGCACGACCAAGTTGAGCACGGGCTTGCTCGTTCAATGGGAATCGACCAGACAGTTTCTGAGCCATCCTGGACCTCCGGGTTCATAGTGAAGAATCACCCGAGAGTGTGA
The DNA here is from genome assembly GCA_965233025.1 of uncultured bacterium. Classification (GTDB taxonomy): domain Bacteria; phylum Nitrospirota; class Nitrospiria; order Nitrospirales; family Nitrospiraceae; genus Palsa-1315. Next base: position 6,537 of record CBDDRH010000086.1, on the reverse strand, counting down.
CTGCCCGCGGAGCGGGCCATCTTTCTAGAGGGGAGGGAGTCCATAGTGTGACGGAAGGGCTGGTTCTGTCATCCCCCAGTTTCCCAAGCACAGCTCGGTGACCTCGTTCAGGTGAGTTCCCCTGGTTGTGTCGTATCCGCGATTACCGATCAATCAATCCGGCTGGTCGCGGGATAGTGGCTCGCTGCGGTTCATGCGGCCATTCGATCCGAATTTTGGCGGTGCAGATGCCGGCATCGGCATGCCATGTGGTGTCGTAGTGGATCGTGGGGCTCGATGTATGTCGAACACGGAGAACCTGGGTTTGGTAGCTGTAAGCCACACGTGCGATCTGCAGGGCGACGTTTTTGGCCTGATCGCAGGCCAGCGATTCATTCTGCGTAGGTTGGCTGGCTCCATCGGCAACAATGATGTCGTATTCAGCGAGCGTTGGTTGCGGCACGGGGATGCCAGGTCGACCATCGTCGGCCAGGACAAGCAGCGGGACCATCACGATGGCACACACCAGCGTGAACAGCATGAGACGGGTCATCGATGACAGTTGCATGAGTGCTCCAGCGTTAAGGTGAGTCAGAGAGACAAGGAGTCACGCGGCCTGCTCGCGCCGCGAGCCTGGTTTAGGAGTTCGGACGGAAGAGCATGGTGAAGCCGTGTCGCAGCAATTGGGCTCAAGCGCCGGTAGCATCTCGGCGGCCCAGTCGTTCGCCGAGCTCTTGAAGGTCGGGCCAGGCGATCTTGTTGTTGATATGGTGGGTGCCGAATTGACTCGCATCGGCTCCAACTGCCTCGGTTAATTCCCGCGAGCTTGTGGAGGCGTCGCATGGGAACAGCGTGGTCGTGACGCGATACCCATCTGGCTCCCCATCGTAATGGTCTGGGGAGTAATCGAGATGTTGGCAACCTCTTTGGAATAGGGACCAAAGCCGGTCAGCTCTCCGTTCATACCCATGATGTATTACTTTGTTGGTCGGACAAAGTTCTACATCCGCTCTTGCGTAAAGGTACATCGTATAGTCATGGAGTGGATGTCAGACATGCGTTGGCCTCCTCGCGCATGACCCGGTCGAATTCTTCGGCTATCTCGACGGTATAGCAGTCGGCCGTGTAGTGCATCGGGTCGGCGCAGAGACAGCGATCCCCGAAGACACAGCCGATCGTAAAATCAGCATCGTGGTCATCATGAAGAGCTTCGCCTTCTGTGATGTCGTCATCACCGTTACCCCCTGTCAGATCGTCATAGACTTCCAGCTGCAACTGATCGTTGATCGGTGGCATCTGAACCTCCTCACTGAGGTGCGCGGCTTAGCGGAATAAGTCGACCGGAAACCTGGGGTAAAAGGACCCGGTTTCAGCAGCGGTGCGGGCGACACGGTCCACGCGGCTATTCCCTGGCTCGCCGCTGTGTGCTTTGATTTTTGTCCAGGTGATTGAGACGAAGGACTGTTGAACGGTGTGGCGGTACCGATGAGTCAGCGGAGTGGACGTCCGCCACGTGCCTTCAGCCCAGTGCTTCAGGCCCATGTAATCGAACCTGATCTCAACGGTCTTGCAGTTATGGAAATGACACCAGTCGAGCGCTTTTTCGACGGCATGACATTCGCCCGCAATGTTCCGAATCTTGAGTGCGTCCGCGTCTGAGAAGCAGCCCGCCATCCCATCGATCGGAGCGCCATCGCGCCACACCTCGAACGCCCAACCGATGGCCGCGTGGTCGTCCTGATGCTCAATGTAGGAGCCATCCACATAGATGACTGTCGTGCCGGGCTCTTGTTCGATCGTCATGCGTGAGGTCGACGGAGCTTGGGGAACGATCGTGCGTCCCTTGAAGAGTTGCTCGATCTGTTGCCAGAAATCGAGTGGCCAGGTTTGGCCATCGGCGACGAGCGAATGGCCTTTCTTGCCGACATAGACTGTGGCGCCGAACCGCATATTGGTCTGGGGTTGGAGGACCACCATCTTCTGTCCGTATTGGATGGCGTTCCCCATCTCGGCATAGATCTCGGCGTCTGCCAGAGTCGAGATGAACGCGAGAGTCGCCGTCCGGGCTTCTTCGGTCGCCGCGATTAGCGCAGGTGTCATGGTATCCTCCTGTTGTCTAAGCAATCACGGAGATTGACACCATGCCCGCGCAGCGGGCCTTGAGTCGTCCTCACGAGCCGTTGATGTAGACATGACGAGCTTCGGGGGGAAGGTCTGGAGCCGACTCGTGGAGACGACGGCAACGTGGCGGTTTCACCACGTGGGCGAGCCGACTAGAGATGTAAACGAAGGCGGAAGAGAGGGCAGTAATCCAGGGATCGATTCGGCCAGGTGGAATACATCCTCGATGTTGCAGGGGGCGAACTTGTCAGCCACCAAAGAGTACGTGAAAACTCCCATCGGCCTGATACGCCACTGTCTTATTGCCCACATCCTGATTCTGGTCGTCCTGGACGCTCTGGAACATGATTGATGGAACGGAGATGCCAAGTTCGGTCAACCTGTCTTGAAAATACTCGACCGATTGTGTGCCTTGGATCGGCAGGTTCTCGTCATCGAGGTTGGAGTACAGATAGGGCGAGGAGACATCGTCTGGATGATCCTTGAGGTCTTGAGAGGAAACAATCATGAAAACGTATTGGAGAGGACGGTCCCATCCGAGGTCCACCGTGACCGGTCTCCCATTCAGTGCGGTCTGAAATATGTGATGGCTCATCATCTCCTCCGGATCTCAATCGCAGAACTCGAGCTGCCGAAACTCCCGTAGCGTAAACATGGTCGGTGCTGGAGAGGATCACACGTCATGCCGCAATATTGGAATCTTCCCGAGAGAGGATCGCTGTCTACCCCGTAGGGCTATGAGGTGAAGATCCTTGGAATGACCGCTGACAGAGTGGGTTCAGAATCCCTGGATCGGCCATGATGTCCGCCCGTGGGATCCGTACAGGATTGGTTGGATCGATCACGACGAACTCAAAATCAAACCAGGGTTGAAGAGCGTCTTCGACATGGATGCGGCGGGCTTCACTGACCGTATACCCTTCCTGCTCAAAGGCTTTCCGAAGCGTACTGCGGGCCAAGGCATCTTCATCGAGGATGAGAATTTTTGCCATGAAACACCTCCTGGTGCAACGCAAGGAGAGGAGTCTGTACTGAAGATCTACGAGATGGAAGGATTGTGGGGCTCAGTGCGTATGTTGAGGACGCCCTGTTCGTATTGGCCTCTGGCCGGGTGGTGTTAGTGCCCCCAAGGTGGGTCTGTTATCCCATCTCTTGCTCGTGAATCAGGCGATTTACTGCAATCCGGTGTAGTGAAGATGTCGTTTGTTCGGCCGGATCTTCCTGAGGAAGGGGTTTAGCTCAATATACATAGGACGATGCCTCAAATACGAAGAACGGAATTTCCGAACGAGGACACTCAGGCCTTTGACGATTTCGATCACAGCGACGACAACTCCAAGCAAGATCAATGAATTCATAAGAATCCTCCTTTCTGGATCACATGCGCCTGATTGATGAGCTGCTAGCGAGGTCTTATCGGACGGCTGCCGGCCGTGGCCGGCCTGGTTATTATGTGGATGGAAGAAGTAAGGCGGCGTCTGTGGTGAGAGGGAGGTCGAAGTATCGATCAAGCTTCCCGGGTTCTCGATAACGTTCTTTCATGCGTACGAAACCGAAACTGTAGAACCAGCTCCAGGCGTTGTGGGTATGAACGAGATCGCGCACACCTGGGACCAGTCGTAAGGCTTGGGCACGTGTGGGGAGGGGGCCGACGAGCAAGCCGAATCGGCCCATGTCGTGGACCGAGCAGTCATAGGAGTCGGGGTCCTCTTCGGGGTGGTCCTCATGACAATCGAGGAGGACGCGACAGAGTTTGGGAATCGGCATACCCGTCGCTTCGTGAAGATCAGGTGTTGGCTTGGTTACGGCTTGGACGGAGACAGGATCACGAACCGGTCATCCCAGCGCGCAGACAGAATGGGGTGGACAGCATCCCAGTGCAGTTGGCCTAGGCCACACCCCAAGCGCACCGTATAGACGTCCTTGAGTCCCATGTTGTTCACATAGCGGAGGAGTTCGTCTGCTGATTGGGTGATGAGAGGGAGGGGGCTCGGTTCAAACGGATCATCTTTGGTAGGTATTGAGAAAATCCGATGGTCCGGAAACGCATAGACGTGATTGCCAGAACGAGAGAGCAATTCGCCGAGTTGACGAGGAAGAGTGGGGAAACGAAGCGCGGCCACCTTGGCGAGCCCTGCACCCATCACGGCCTCGCCCGAACGAGAGACCCTCCCATTTGTGGTGATGCCAATATATGCTCCCGTACTCCAGAATTCCCAGAGATCGCCGGTCTGTTCGCGCATAGCTCCTCCTATTGCTCTTTCATAACACGAGGATGTGTGCCCGGCAACGGGCCAAATGGTGGGAGTTCAAGGTAGGACGTGTGAGGCCAGCGACAACAGTTTGGCGCCAATGAGGGCACACAGAGCACAAGCGATGAGTCCCAGGAGGGGGTGTAATGGACTCACGCCATTGATGATCCGGAGCAAGAGGAGACAGAAAATGGCGAGGATGGTAAGGCCGGCCACGATGAGGGTTCCTGCAAAGAGCCATCGAATCAGGGTGTTCAAGCCATGCTCGAGGGATTGTCCCAATGGTACTGGTTGGAGTCGTTCTGATGCGCGGCGGCCAGTGGTCTGCATGGGCTGTTCCTCATATCGGCCGTGACTGCTTGAAAACAGATTTGAGCGCCAAGCGCCTCTCGTTCTTCGATCGTCAACGGAGTGAGATAAGGAGCCAGGACATCTTCGATGTCATCGAGGTGGCCTAAGTGGAGCCAATGACAGCTCTTCGAACGGTCCGGTCGGCCATTAGGCAACCATTCCGGGATTCCGACAAAAACTCCCGTTTCGAGAGCCTGCATGCCATCGTCAGTGTCGGGATCTGTGAATGAGTGTCCTCGCTTGGAGAAGCGAAACCGGTACTCATCGATTGTAATGATGCGGTTGTTCCTGAGTTGACGTGCGATCATCGCATGGAGCCGTTCGATCGTGGTCACCATCACGTTGAGTGGAACTGCTGTTGTGGTTTCATTCATTCCGTGAGCCTCGTCTAGGAACAATGAAGCCCCTGATCGTTCCCAGGGGCAAGGGGGCGGTAATACAGCCGGAGCCGCTTCGGCGTGTAGATACCCTGAACTTGGAAGCAGTGAACCTCAGGGTATCTCGTCGTCCAGAAACTATGCGCTGTGATTTCTGCCTGCACGGACCATGGCGTATTCAAAGCCGGCGATCTCATGTTTCCGGCCTTTCTTGTTCTCCTTGCCTTCCCACTCCTGGTAGTCCAGGGCGCCATTAACCTTGATCTGGTCGCCTTTTCTGAGCTCTTGCGCGGCCTTTTCTGCGGTTTCTCCGCGGAAGACCACGTCAACCCAGTTGGTTTTCTTGACGAGCTGCTGCTTGTCGTCGAGCCAGCTCCGGTGCGAAGCCAGCGACACGCGCACGATCGCCTTCTTGGTGCCGCTCAGGTATTCGAGTACGGCATCTTTGCCTAACTGCCCGCCGATCTCGATCTTGTTGATGTCGTTGTAGGGCTTGGGAGGTGTTTGCTGTGGTGGGGTGGATTCGTTGGATGTGGCTGGTGCAGCAGTGGTCATGATTTCCTCCTTGGAACACGTTGTGAAGCTGCGCTGTCCTCTGTGTTGCGAACTGTCATTGAGGGAGTGCAATGCCCGCGGAGCGGGCCTGGGTTTGATCGAATGTCTGAACCATTCGTCGCCGCGATGGCGTGTCAGTGTTGTGGGTAGTCAGGGATGACATAGCCGTCACTCCGAATGAGTCGTGTTTCTGGGCTGGTGGGGGTGACCGTCGAGGGGGCCAGTCGGAGGTCGGCGATCTGCAACGGCCCCATGACAAATGGCCGATTGGGATAGTCGACTTGGATAGCGTGTAACAACGTGTCGACTGGAATTGAGCTGTTGATGAGAATCACGTGTTTTTCAGCTCGATCGGTGAATTGTACGTGCCAGGCTTGCACACTGGGAACGTAGAAAAGCATGGCATCGTGAAGAGGCATCCCGGGATCCTTGGTGACTTCCTCAATTTGTTCAGTCTCTTGTTTTTCAGAATGCGACTGAGGTCGGTTAGATTTCTCCAAGACAGCACGTAACCCTTGGTAGATCCGTTTGGCCGCGTCCGACCAGTTCGGATTGACCGGAAGTCCACGGAAGGCGGCTTCAGAAGCTTTGTGTTCATCGTGAGTTAAGAGACGGTCAACAGGCATGACTGTGTCCTGGTTGATGAGTGGATTCGTTGTATAGAGGAATCAATCGTCGACACCGTTGCGTCGTCAGTGACGCCATCCTTCTTCAGACGGCTTGGAGACGGTCTCGTTGATGATTGATTTGGGTCAGGACTGCGGTGAGGCTGGCATCGGATTGGAGAATGGATGCGCCGATATGCATTTTCAGTGCGGGAAGGACGGAGCAGGCGGGTACAGTGATCCCGTCTTCTTTTGCGATGGAGATACATTCCCACAAAATGGGTTCCGGACTGTGTT
>CBDDRH010000085.1:0-15194 GCA_965233025.1 uncultured bacterium | reverse complement strand
TCCGTCCACTCCAGCGTTCGCTTCAATCCCTCCAGCTCAAGCTGGATCTGTTGGTGTTCGTCAGTCGGAAATGCCATGCGCCCTCCGTCTAACAAGCCGCTGAAACTGCCCGTGACTTCCTCAAGCCCTAATAGTATAAATCCTGGACAAGCGGGCGTCCATCACGACCTTCGGAATGTGACAGCCCTTGCCGTCAATACCGCAACCATGTATGTTTCTCACTCGATGAATTATTCGACACGAATCGTTATGAACTTTTGCTACGACACGAGGTCTTCTGATGCGTGCAGTCTGTCTGAAACACGTTCCTTTTGAAGGACCAGGAGCCTTCGCGACGGCGCTGACTGCACGCGGCGTAAGCCTTGAACGTTACCTCGTCCCACAAGACGGGCTGCCGAAGGATGCGGGCGATGTGTTGATCGTGATGGGCGGGCCAATGTCGGTAAACGATCCTGACTCCTGGATTGCCGAAGAGACGGATTTCATTCGATCTGTGATCCTGTCCGGCAAGCCCGTCGTTGGTGTGTGTCTTGGAAGTCAGTTCATGGCGAAAGCGTTGGGTGCCACCATACGTCCTGGTAAGGCGCTGGAAATCGGCATGACACCGGTCAGGCTGACAGCTGAGGCGAAACAGGACCCTGTATTCAGTACGCTGCCTGAGTCATTCGAAGTCTTCGAATGGCACGGCGAAGTATTCGACCTTCCCAAAGACTGTGTGCCCTTGGCCGGCTCCGACATCGCTCCCCTGCAAGCCTTTCGCTACGCCACTCGCGCCTACGGGCTTCTGTTTCATTTGGAGATGGAAGAGAACGGAATTGAATCGTTGTCCCGAGAATGTGCGCCGGATCTCACAAAAGCACGCTTGACCGCGGACCACGTGAAAGCTGCAACCCTCCCCCATCTGCCGCAACTCCATCAGATCGCCGATCGGCTGATCGGCCATCTACTCGATTCTCGGCGTTGATTACCTCCGTGCTCCTGAAGTAGTCTTAGTTCCTTATCGAAAAGTTCGAACATCATCAAGTCGAACCTCTGCCAGAATTCGCACGACTTGAAGACTTGATGACCTGACGACTTTAGGACCGATTAATGTACGAAAGGAGAGCATCGGACATGTCTGGTTTCCCCATCGAGGTCGCAACCCGAATTAAGACGCTTCCCCCTTATCTATTCGCCGCGATCGACACGATGAAGCAAGCCGCGATTGCGCGGGGAGTCGATATCATCAATCTTGGCATCGGCGATCCTGATTTGCCGACGCCGACGCCGATCGTTGAAAGCCTCGGCAAGGCGGCTAAAGACCCCACGCACCACCAGTATCCTTCATATGAGGGCATGCTGTCGTTTCGCAAAGCGGTAGCCGATTGGTACAGACGCCGCTTTCATGTCACGCTCGACCCTGGAGACGAAGTCCTCACATTGATCGGCTCGAAGGAAGGCATCGGGCATATTCCGCTTGCATTCGTCGATCCCGGCGATATCGTGCTTGTTCCGAGCCCCGGTTATCCGGTCTACCCCGTCGGGACCAGCTTCGCCGGAGGCGTCCCGCACCTTATGCCGCTCACGAAGCAGAATGGCTTTTTGCCGGACCTGAAAGCGATTCCAAAGGACGTTGCAAAAAAAGCAAAGCTGATGTTCCTGAATTCCCCGAACAACCCGACGTCGGTCATCATGAGCAAGGACTACTTCAAGCGCGTGGTCGAATTTGCGCAAGAGAATCAGGTGATCGTCTGTCATGACGCGGCCTATTCGGAGATCTATTACGACGGGAAACGGCCGACAAGCTTCATGGAGATCGACGGAGCCAAGGACGTCGGGGTGGAGTTCCATTCGCTCTCGAAGACATACAACATGACCGGCTGGCGTCTCGGCTTCGTCGTCGGCCACAAGCAGGTCCTCGCAGGACTCGGCAAGGTGAAGAGCAATCTGGATTCCGGCGTGTTCGAAGCGGTGCAAGCTGCCGGGATCACGGCGCTGGGGCTGGATGATTCCGTGACCGACGACATCCGGAAGATCTATCAGGAACGGCGTGACACATTGGTGCCGGGGCTGAAAACTCTCGGCCTCGAAGTCGATCTGCCGCCTGCCGCATTCTATATCTGGGTGACCGTGCCGAAGGGGTACACCTCCGCGTCGTTCACGGCACACTTGCTGGAGACCGCCGGGATCGTGACGACGCCGGGGAACGGCTTCGGCGCACCGGGGGAAGGGTATATCAGGATGACCGTGTGTACGTCGAAGGAGCGATTGGCTGAGGCGGTGGAGCGGATTAAAAAGGCGGGGTTCTGAGGGGGTGTCGTTCGTGAATCGTGAAACGTCAATCGTAAGATGTCCCTTCGCTCTTCCTCGTTTCACGATTCACGGATAACGCTTCACGAGGCACACCATGCGTGAAACAGTGTTCATCGGGTTTGGGTCGAATGTCGGAGATCGGATCGATTTCTGCGACCGTGCGGTGACATTGCTGAGCCTGCTGCCGCATTCACAACTCGCGGGGGTGTCGCTGCTCTATGAGACAGAGCCCGTGAAAGATCATGCCCAGCCCGGCGATGACTGGTTCTTGAACGGGGTCGTGCAACTTGAGACGGATGTCACGCCGAAAAGCCTCCTGGCTGTTCTGCAGGAGATCGAGCGCTCGCTCGACCGTGACGAGGAGAACCGGTCAGGCCCCAGGACCATCGATCTGGATATCTTGTTCTATGGCCAACGGGTGATCAACGAACCGGACCTCGTGGTGCCACATCCTCGCATGCACCAACGCCGATTCGTTCTCATGCCGTTGAGCGAACTCGATCCACTCTTCATACATCCATCCCTCCAGCGTACGATCAGCCAGTTGCTCGCCGAGACCGGGAAGCAGCCGGAGGTCCGCCTCCTGTTTCCTCAACCCTCGACCCGTTATGGGTCTCGCCCTTCGTGCGTCCCACCTCCAGGCTCATGAAAATTATCCGTACCGCACACTCCATGACTGCATGGAGCGAACGACTACGCCGGGAAGGTGTGACCATCGGCTTCGTTCCCACGATGGGTGCGCTGCATGACGGCCATCGCTCCCTCATTCGAGCCGCACGATTACGATGTGATGCGCTCGTCGTGAGTATCTTCGTGAACCCGACACAGTTCAGCCCGACCGAAGACTTATCCAAATATCCACGCCCGATCGCCCGCGATCGGGCACTATGCCGCGAGGAAGGGGTGGATGTCTGTTTTGAACCCACGGCGATGGCCATGTATCCTGAGGGACTCCAAACGAGCGTGACAGTGCCGGCACTCGCGAGCCGATGGGAAGGCGAGGCCCGGCCTCATCACTTCGCCGGCGTCGCCACGGTGGTGACGAAGCTCTTCGGCATCGTGCGACCCCATCTGGCGTTGTTCGGCCAGAAAGATTACCAGCAGGCCGTGTTGGTTCGGCAACTTGCGCACGATCTCAATCTCGGCGTGACGATTCTGGTGCGCCCGACGGTCAGAGAGCGGGATGGGCTGGCCATGAGTTCGCGCAACATCTATCTTAGCGCCGAGGAACGTCGAATTGCCCCCTTGCTCTCTCGGGCCCTCAAAGCCGGTAGACAGATGATCCTGGGTGGAATGGCCGACGTCGCTTCGATCGAGCGGATCATGCGGCAGACCATGAAGCGGGTGCCCGCCATTCATGTCGAGTACCTGGCTATCTGCGATCCGGACAATCTGGAGCCGTTGTCCATTGTCGTCGCTCGTGCGGTACTCTTGAGCGCAGTCCGGATCGGATCGATCCGCTTGATCGATAATCTGCTGGTAAAAATACCGGGGAGAAAGAGTCGCGCTACGCGTTGAACGTGGGATCAAGGCCCTGACCGACTAAGAGCCCGAGGACGACCTGAGCCAGGCGGCGGTAATGTTCTGGTGGGATCTCCAGGAATCGGATCCCTATTGATAACGGGCGAACGGAGCAGACCATCGCCGTTTCAATGCGGATTGATTGATCCTCCTCCGTCGGCTTCAAAACCAATTCGATAAAAGCTCCCTTCGGGAACCCCGTCGTCTGCAGGGCGCAGCCATCCATTGAGATGTCGGTGATTCGGTTGGTTACAGCCGGCAGCTTGTAATCGAGAACCTGCGCCTCGATGGAGGCCGCCAGGCGTGTGTACTGACGACGATCGAACGCCTGCGTATTGTGGCGCGCACCGGCATCGAATGTACGAAAACGATTCGTACACAGCTGGCATCGAAACGGAAACACATTGACACGACTCAGCAGATTCTCGACCCGCCCCTCCTGATAGGTCACGCGAACGAACGGAGTTCCGCAATTTGGACAGTGTAGTTCTCTCATGAACTCGAAAGGACCTTGCGCTATGCCGACCCCTGCTCAGCCACAATCGGTTCAATGCGCGCCGGCGAATACGTGGCCGGCTTCACCCATTTTCCATCTTCACGCTTATAACCACCGACCTTGCTCATGTTGGACCGGTGCACTTCTCGAAAGACCGGACCCATGTCGATACCACAGGATACCGCGGTGCCGTAGACAACGTAGAGGAGGTCTGCCATCTCCTTGGCTATGGATGAAAGATCTTTTACCGCGAGGGCCTCTTTCAGCTCATCGAATTCCTCCTGAATGAGTTTGACGCGTAGTTCACGCGTCCGCTCGTCGATGATTGTTGGGACTGGATTGACCACGATATCGAACGTCCGGTGGAACGCTTCGACCATCGCCTGTTCGTCGGCCATCAGAGGCTCCTTATTCACTGTCAAACGGCAACGCCTTGCGAGAAACGAGTTCCACCGGATCCAACATGGGGATTTCTTTTTCCGATGAGACGCCGAGTTCCTTAAACCGGCGGGCCGCCGGTAGGATTCTCGTTTCGAGCGATCCGATCGCTTTGTTATAGGCCAGAACGCTCTTCCCGAGCGCCTGCCCGACATCGTTCAAATGCTCTGTCAGCACGGCCATCCGTTCATAGAGGTCCTTCCCCAACCGCCCGGCTTCCTCGGCATGCTCCGTCAATCGCTCCTGCCGCCACCCATAGGCAACCGCCCGTAAGAGCGCCATGAGTGTTGTTGGAGTGGCCAGGACCACACTTCGAAGAAACCCATCCTCAATGAGTCGCGGATCATGCTCCAATGCAGCGCCAAGAAATTGTTCGCCCGGCAAGAACAGCACGACAAACTCCGGCGCCTGCGCAAATTGATTCCAGTAGGCTTTCAGGCTCAACTCATCCATGCGCGACCGGACCTGTGCAGCATGACGGCGCATCCCTTCGAGACGCTCCTCTTCGGTTGAGGCTTCATGCGCGTCCAGATAGCCTGCCAAAACGGTCTTAGCATCCACGATGATCTGCCGACCACCCGGCAACTGGACCACCATGTCTGGGCGGAGCCGGCCGCCGTCGACCGTGATGGACTCCTGCTCGAAAAAATCGCAATGCGCCACCATGCCGGCCAACTCGGCCACGCGCTTGAGCGTGATCTCGCCCCATTGGCCGCGGATGGCCGGCGCGCGCAATGCCTTTACAAGGTTGCCGGTCTCCGACTGCAGCCGCTGTTGAGACTCGGCCAGGAGCTTGAGATGTTGATCGAGGCCTCCGTAGGCCGCTTGTCTCGATTGCTCCAGCTGCCGGAGTTGGTCGTCGTATCGATGCAACGAATCTTGGAGGGGCTTGACCAGACTATCGATCGCTTGTTGCTGGTGAGCAAGATCGCCCTTGGCCTCGGCTTGGAGCGTTTCGAATGAGCTGCGTGCGAGGTTCAGAAAGGCTTCGTTGTTCTGTTTGAGGGCTTCGCCGGAGAGCGCTTGGAAGGTCTCAGCCAATTCCTGTCTGGCCTGGCCCAACAGAGTTTTTTGTTCGTTGAGATGGAGCGCGGCTTCAGCGGCCCTGGTCTCCGCCACCGCACAGGCTTGGGAGGCCTCCGAAAGATCCTGCCTGATCCGATCGAGATCGAGACGATCTTGCTCAGCTTGTCGACGTAGTTCGTCTGCCAGCGACTCTGCGCGCTGCGCCCGTTCACCGGTTGTCAGCAATTGTGTCTGCAGACTTGCACGTACGCGGGATGCAATCCAGAACCCGACGATCAGCGCGCCGAGGATGCCTCCGACGAGAACCCCCGCGCCAAAGACCGTGCCGTCAATCATGGGTGATCGTCCACGTCATGCCGTCGACTCATAATCGACCAGGTTGTAGGGTGTTGCGATGAGGAAAGAATGATTTTGGAGAATACGTAAACTCCCGAGAAAGGTCAAGACCACATTCAGCCCTATACATCGCATCATGTTTTGCTGGGCGGGTCCGATCTTGCAAACAAGTCTCCTCCACGCTCGTGGACTTTGATTTCTCCTCGCTCCGCATCCAAGCTGATGCGATCGCCTTCCTTGAGTCTGGTGGTAATACCAGACACATTTGCAACGGCCGGTAATCCGTACTCGCGGGCTATAATGGCCCCGTGTGACAGTGTCCCGCCCATCTCGGCGACCAGCCCCGCTGCCACGCCAAACAACGGCGCCATACCAGGGTCGATGACCGAGACGACAAGAATGTCGCCACGGAGGACTCGGCTCCAGTCCTCCATCGATCGGACGAAGCGAACCGGTCCCACGACCCGCCCCGCGCTGATGGGAATACCATGCAGGACCCCATCCGAAACCACAACGGAGGGCGTGTCCATGCCGCGGACCACTTCGTTCCAATCTCGAATCGTGTCGGGAACGCTCAGTGTGGCGTAACGGTCCCGCTCGGCCCGGCGTGCGCGAATCATTCCTTGCCAATCACTCAATCCTCCGGTTAACAATTCGGCGCGTTCTTCGATCCTGAAGTAAAAAATATCCTCCCGCGACGAGAGTTGCCCCTGTTCGACCAGCCACTCGCCGAGGCGAAGCAGGAGACTGCGTGCCGCTGCCGAGTAGTACATCAGATGATGGCGGTTCGCCTCCCGTAGGGCAAAGAATCGGCATAGCCGTCGATACCACCAAGAAAAGATGACCCACCGATGGAATCGCCATCCGAACCTGGCGCGAATCTCTGCAAGCGCCCGTTCTCGTATTGCTGTTTGGCGCTGAAGAATGTCCGCCGGGGTGGCACTGGTTGGAGCCAGAACCTGTGTTCGCAATACCGCCAGTAATAAGTCTGGTCGATCCGCGAACCGGGGGGACATGACGTCCGACTCACCGACCCCGCGATGGCCATAGTCTTCGAGATACCGGTCGAGGGCGCGGAGCACGTCGGTCCCTTCGAGCTTGCTGCGAAATTCAGTTGGGGCCCACTCCTCTGCGCTGAACCACGAAGCCGCTCTGAGGTCGCCACGAACCATGTCTGCTAATTCCGCCAACCGGACAATTTGTTGCGCGCTGATCACCGCTGCCTGGCCCTGCAGCGCTCCGTTCAGCAACGCTCTCCAGTCTTCGCCTAACCATCGGGGCAGTAAGCCGCCTAACGCCTGCAAACACTGAGAGACCCCTCCCGCAATGCCGAACGTCAGCTCGTGCTCATCGAGCCATTGCGTGATGGCATCGAGGCGCGAGGCAATGTGTTCGCCTGGGACAGTCCGAAGCCGGTCGGCGCGATGCTCGGTCGCCATCGCTTTCATCTCCGCAAACCAGGCCGGGCCATAGCGCACCGCCTTTCTCAATTCGGCCATCATCACGACACCGGCACGGGCGAACGCAAACCACCCGATTGGATGGGCCTCCGGCACTCTCGTGACGGGTTCCCCTCCCATCTGCTCCACCAACAAGGAGGGATCTCCCCGCAGTTGTGCCACGAGGGAATGGAACAGCGTTATGTTGATATACGGACGTCCCTGGAACGTACGAACCGAGGAGACCCCTTCAGGAATTTTGCAGCCCAGGCGCCGATAGGGTGAAACAATGTGGCGTTCCATAAACAGTTCGAGAAACGACAGGCCGAGGGGACTCGGCAGTTCCGGCATGGTTTCTTTGAAGTTGGTACGCGACCATTCGCAGTCATCATTGGTCAGTTGCCGAGGCCTAGGCAGACCGGAGATGGGGCGCGCTTGAAGCAGCCACAGGCCACGCGCATCGTAGAGCCATTCAAGATCCACTGGATGACAGAATGCCTTCTCAACCTGCTTGGCCGTGCGGGCCAGCTCAAACAGTCGGTCGTCCGATAACGTTGCGCGGCCAGCCGTATCGTCCGGCAGCAGCACGTCGCGAAGCCCCTGGCTGGTCACTCGCAACGCCTGAGTCTGCCCGGCGATGGTCCGTTCGCTGATCCGGATGGGCTCACTGTTCTCGGCGATCTCAACCACATACTGGTCTGGCGTGGCGCGCCCATCGACAAGAGCTGCTGCAAGCCCCGCAACAGCATTGACCGTCACCTGGGTCGCCCGTCCGGTGAGGGGATGGACGGAATAGGCAACACCGGCTGTTTGTGCCTCTAACAACGGCTGGATCACGACGGCCATGACGGGAGCTGCTCCGCTCAATCCTGACGTCACGTGATAATTCAAGACTCGTTCATCCCATATCGATACCCACAAGTCTTTCACCGCGACGCCGATCTCCTCCAGCGGAATACCGAGCCGCGTCCTGTACACTCCGGCAAAACTCGCATGCGCTCCATCTTCATTTGTTGCCGACGACCTCACAGCCCACAATCCGGACGACGACAGACCCTGCCGGCGCACCTGTTCGACGATCTGAGCTGTCAGTTCAAGGATGTCGTGGTTTCGAATGATGGTGTGACAGTGGGAACATATCCGCTGGCGTTCGGCCATGGAGGAGTGCAGCGCTGCCTGCCACTGTTCCGCTGGAGAAAAACCTGGCACACGAAGCGCGTCATCGTAGGCCTCCGTCGTGATGCAGAATCCGGATGGGACAGGGAATCCTCCTGCAAGCAGACGCGCTAATCCGAGGGCTTTCCCTCCCACAAGCGATGGTTGCGTGCAAGAAGCCAAGGGAAGAATGAGAGGGCGATCCATTGAAATGGATAGTACCTACAGCACAAGGAGGAGGTAAAGGTCATTCACGTTGGTGCCGGTGGGACCGGTGACGATGAGCTGATGGAGCTGCTTCAATGCGGGGTAGACGTTGTGGCGTTTTAATGCGCCATCGAGATCCACCGAGAGGCGTTTCGCGCGCGCCACGGTATTGCCATCGATCACTGCGCCGGCTGCATCGGTCGGACCATCGGTGCCATCGGTGCCGATCGCCAACACCCACACTTTGGCCAGACCGGCAATTTCCAGAGCGGCAGCTGCGGCAAACTCTTGCGCCCTCCCGCCTGTTCCCTTTCCAGTAACGGTCACGGTGGTTTCCCCACCAGCCACCACACAGCAGGGCCTCCGCAGCGGTGTACCCTCGCGCGCAATCTGTCTCGCCAAGGCGCCAAATCTCTGCCCTTCGTCTCGGGCCTCTCCGGTTAAGGCCGGCACATGCACGAGAGTTCGAAGGCCGGCTTCTCTGGCTGCGCGAGTCACAGCCGTGACGGCCGCGACGTTGTTCCCGACGATATGATGATGGACGCGACGAAAGAGAGCGGAGCCGGGCTTCGGAGTCTCACTCGCGAGTCCCTGACATCCACGGTCGAGATGCCGACGCACTCGCAGAGGGACTGCCTGCCAGATGCGGTAGCGTTTCAGAATCTCGACAGCGTCTTGGTAGGTTGTCGGATCTGGGGCTGTCGGCCCTGAGGCAATGGCGCTGAGGTCGTCGCCCAACACATCGGACAGAATCACGGTCACAACGGTGGCCTCGGTCAACTCAGCGAGACGTCCGCCCTTGATGCGCGAGAGATGTTTCCGAACGGTATTGATTTCGCGGATGCTTGCTCCTGATCGCAAGAGTTCCTGTGTGGTCCGCTGCTTATCGGCTAGTGTCACCCCGGCAACAGGAGCCGGCAGTAAACTAGACGCCCCGCCCGACAGAAGTACGATCAAGAGATCGCGTCGACCAAGTTCCGTGGCCATGGCACAGAGTCTGGCGGCCGCTCGTTGACCGGACCGATCGGGAACCGGGTGACCGGCCTCCGCCACGAGGATCCGTTTCGTCGGCACAGCATGGCCATGCTTGACGACGACGAATCCGCCCTGCAACCGAGATCCCAACCGCTGTTCTACTGCCTGGGCCATCGAGGCCGTGGCCTTCCCAGCCCCAAGCACGACCACACACTCATAGCGACGCAGGTCATACCGGCGCCTGCCGATCACCAACTCCCCGCCGTTTCTTGAGATGGCGCGAGCGACCGCCCTCCTGGCGTCGACCGCATCCAGTCCTCGAACGATGAGTTTCTTCAGAAGTGGCCGGATAGGAGAGGGAGGAATCTGCATCACGCGTACACAATAGACCAGCGGCGTGTTGGAAAACTATTCTTACCTTGGAGGAATACCGGTTTGGAGCACGTCACAGACGGCTCCACCATTCTGCTAGGGAGTCTTGTCCTGAACGAAGCAACGGGTCGGACAGGTCTGCCGTGGAACTCTCATCTGATAGGTCCCGCGTGGGAGCACGTCCTTCTTGAATTCAGGATTCAGCATTTTGAGTTCCAAGAAGTAGGTGCCAAACTCTTCGGCAATCGAGGTAAGGGCTCGTTGGGAATCTTTCACGTTGATGGTAACCGTTTCCGTTTCCATCGGCATGTACAGGTCTTTCCTGCTCAGCCCCAAGTACTTTTCCGGCTGAGAGTAGATTTCCTTGGCGGCGATGATTCTCGGGACATAGCGCATCGTTTCCCGTGGTCCGTGCATTTTCCAATAATCGGTAATCTTCTGTTCTTTGATCAGTTTGCGAATACGCTCTTCGCCCGCATTGTACGACGCCATTGCCAGGAACCAATCGTTCTCCTTGAAGTCTTTCAGATACCGCAAATACTTGACCGCCGCTTCCGTCGACATCTCCAAATTGCGGCGATCGTCGCGGACCGCGTCACTCTTGAGACGATAGCGTCGCCCAGTGGAAGGGATGAACTGCCACGGTCCCGACGCTTTTGCCTTTGAATAGGCGGCGGCCACGCACTTGCTCTCCACCAGCAGCATGTACTTGAGATCGTCGGGTAACCCGGCATCGGCCAGCTGCTTTTCGGCGGGCGGGAAGCAGCGTCCGGTCCGTTTGGCAAGGATAATACTTTCGCCCTGGTCTTCTAAGAACTGATAGAACTCATACTCGATGCGCTCACGCACCTGCCAGTTATCGAGCGGGACCGGTTGGCCTGCAAAGGTCAGCTTGTCAGGCAGCTTGAACGAGCTGAGAAAGTAGCGCTCTCCGTCTCGCTTGATTTCCGGAAGAATGACGAGACGATCTTCCTGATCGTTGGGATTCTCAAGGGGATCGACCAAAATCACCTCTCGTTCTGGTTCTCCATTGGCTCCAGATCGAGGTGTGCTCTCCTTCGCCTCGGAATACTCAGGTTCCGGCTGTGCGCCTGTCGCAATCGGAAGCGTGACCATCATCCACAACCCACTGAGTACCAACGCTCGTCGAACCCATGTCGTCATGCCAACCCGCCTCCTATATGCGTTGAACGATCCGAAGTCGAGTACGTATGCTAACAGCAGGGCGAGGGACCGGCAAGCATGATCGACTTTTGGATTCATGCTAGACTGCGGCAGTTATGCGTGCCCTGACTCTCCTCAACGATCGCATCACCCGTTGCACCGCCTGCTCACGGCTCGTCACCTATCGGGAAGCGATCGCCGCAGAGAAACGGAAGCAGTTTGAGGACTGGACCTATTGGGGACGTCCGGTCCCTGGATTTGGGGATCCCAACGCCCGCCTCTACGTGCTCGGGCTCGCGCCGGCCGCCCACGGCGGCAATCGAACCGGGCGGGTCTTTACGGGCGATCGCAGCGGGGACTGGCTGTATGACGCCTTACATCGCTTCGGCTTCGCCAACCAACCCGGCTCTCATCACCGAGATGACGGGCTGAAGTTATCGGATTGCTACATTGGGGCCACAGTCCGTTGTGCGCCGCCCGACAACAAACCGGCTCCTGAAGAATTCACCGCTTGCCGGCCCTACCTGCGGGAAGAGCTTCGGTTGCTACGGAAGATCCGAGTGGTTGTGGCGCTTGGCAAGATCGCGTTCGATCATTATTTGAAAGCCTGCCGTGATGAAGGGTCGCCGCTTCCCTCACCGCTTCCGAAATTTTCCCATGGAATGGTGCAGGTCCTTCCATGGAACACGACACTGATCGGGTCATACCATCCCAGCCAGCAAAATACCTTCACCGGATTATTGACCAGACCAATGTTTCACCATATCTTTGCAACGGCTCGCCAACGACTTACCGAACCGGAACGCACACGAGCCGGCCATTAAGCCTTACTTCTTGGCTTGTGCTTCCCAATCCGCCAGGAACTTCTTGAGTCCGCTATCCGTCAGCGGATGCTTCACCATCTGCTGAAAAATTGAGAAGGGCATCGTACAGATATGCCCGCCAGCCAGCGCAGCCTCGACGACGTGCTGAGGATGGCGCACACTGGCCACCAACACCAGGGTCTTGTAGTCGTAGTTACGGTAAATGGTCAGGATCTGGCGGATCAGTTCCATTCCGTTTGAACTGATGTCGTCAAGCCGGCCGATGAAGGGTGAGACACACCAGGCGCCGGCTTTTGCCGCAAGGAGCGCCTGAGTCGGAGAAAAGCATAATGTGACATTCACCTTGATACCCTCAGCGGCCATTCTCTTGGTGGCCTTCAAGCCTTCCGCAATCAAAGGCACCTTCACGACAATGTTCTTATGGATCTTCGCAAGGTCCTTCCCTTCTTTCACCATGGCATCGGCTTCGAGGCTGACGACTTCTGCACTGATCGGCCCATCTACGATATTGCAAATCTCGATGAGCACTTCCTTAAAGCTGCGCCCTTCCTTGGCGACGAGGGACGGATTCGTGGTCACTCCATCAAGCAATCCGAGGCTGGCCGCCTCCTGGATTTCCTTCACGTTGGCTGTATCAAGAAAGAATTTCATGGGCGTGTCCTTTCATATCAGGATGAGAAACCTTTATGCTCAATTCGATATCGGTTATTCTATGAAGAGCTCAACCTGGCTGCAATCATCTGCTGGCATACGCCGGTTTGACAGGTTCCAGACCACCGGCTAGAATCCATTTACTCATCACAGGTTCGTCTCTGCGTGTATCTATGCGATCAAGGAGCGTGCACGATGCAACGATCGGCTTGGGTTCTCCTGTTCAGTCTGGCCTTGACCGGCTGCGGCGGTAGTAATCCCTATCTTGAACAGTCGCTCAAACCGGCTGAGCTTCAAGGCAAGGATAAGGCCTGGTTTGAGAAGAACTGGGGAGCACCGAGCGGCAAGGCCTCGAGATTTTTTGGCGGCGAAACCTGGACCTACTATCGCATTGCCGGCGGCAAATCAGGCCCACCCTTCTTTAATTTCACTCCCAATCAGTGCCAGATCACGCTCAAGTTCGACAAAGAAGAAAAGCTCTCTGACTCTAGTTACTCGGGCTGTTAGCCGGCAAGCTTTTCCTGAAACTTATCCGCGCAGGATCGGCTGCAGAAGTAATACGTCTGCCCCCCGATATCTTCCGTTGTCGCCGTACCTCTTGGAACGAAGACCTTGCAGACCGGATCCTGAACCATGTGATCCTTACTAGGAGGGATAAGGTCCGGATCGCCCGCACTTTTGATCTCTCGGTAGGCACGCCGGACGAGAAAATATAGCACGACAAGTAGCCCAAGAATGAAGATAATTCTATACATAGTGTGGGGCTCTTTCTAATACCACAATCCTATGGGACAGCATGAGCACTGTCAAGGACTCCATAATCTGTTCTAGCCGATACGCTGCCGGCCTCTTATTTCTACTCGCTACTCAAATGGCCTAGTTACATATGAGCGGAATGGCCTACTCCCTCGGAAGACCCAGTACTTCAGATGGATATGCTTCCTTTCTCTAGAATGGTACAGTGGGCCATGACGATTTGCGATAAATGCCGCGGGGCAATGTTGCCGGAACGGGCAGTGGATCTGAACGCAGGGCTTGCGATCACAGTGTTTGCTTGTTTGAATTGTGGTCGCCGGAAATCAGCGGACCAGGAACCTCGGCCTATTACCGCAAGACATTAGCCGGGCGCTATGACAGAACCGAAACCGCTCACGCGCGACGAGCATAAGGCAGCGAAAGCCGCCTTCCGTCGGTATCCGCCTCATGCCGATTAGGCGGACTCTGCCCAGAAAGTATATGCCTGTCTATCTTTGGGCGATCACCGAATGAAGCACCACTGCTCTCAACTCCACAAATAAGAAGAAGCTAGAAGAAGCCGGTCGGTAACTCGTGACACGAGTTCCAGAGATCATCCTGCTCGACTCTCCATTCCACTATCGCTTGGTCAGCACGACACTGGAATACCAAACCACCGCCCGTGCGTGGTATGGGATGCGATGCCATCCCCCTCCTGCGCCACACAATGTCGGACTTGCATCTCTCACACGGCTTTGGTTGATGTGAACCAGACTTCGCTTCAGCAGAAGGTCCATCACGATCGCAACGTGTCGCTGGTCAGATTCACGATGGAGGAGCCGGAGCAGGAAGGAAGAACTATCGGAGATTCAGCACGTCCATCATGTCATACAGGCCCGGTGGCTGCCGAACCACCCATCGAACGGCGCGCAAGGCGCCTCCTGCGAAGGTATCTCGGCTACTCGCTCGATGGGTCACTTCGATGCGTTCACCCATCCCGCCAAAGAGAATCGTGTGGTCGCCGACAATGTCGCCGGCACGGATTGTTTGAATTCCGATCTCACCCTTCTTCCGTTCCCCGATCAGACCTTTTCTGGCATAGACGCCGACCTGACCGAGGTCGCGGTTCACAGCTTTCGCCAAGACTTCCGCAATCTTGAGCGCCGTCCCGCTCGGCGCGTCTTTCTTTAGACGATGGTGGGCTTCAATCACTTCGATGTCGTAGTCGTCTCCCAGCGTTTTCGCCATCTCGCTGATGACCTTGTAGATCAAATTGACGCCCACGCTCATGTTGGGGGACAACACGCAGGGAACTTGGCTGGCCAGAGATTTCAGCTCTTCGAGCTGAGGAGCGGAAAATCCCGTCGTGCCGATCACCATGGCCCGTCGATGTTGCGCCACCATGCGTAAATGATGCAGGGTCGCTTCAGGATCGGAAAAATCGACGACCACTTCGCCTCTGTCAAGGAGTGCCGAGAAGTCGTCGGTAATCGGTATGCCTGCACGTCCACAACCCGCTGTCTCTCCGGCATCATCACCCACAGCGTGATGGCCCTTCCCTTC
>CBDDRH010000084.1:0-3502 GCA_965233025.1 uncultured bacterium | reverse complement strand
CAGCTCTTCAAGCAGGTGCTCATGGTTAGCGGGGTCGATCGCTATTATCAGATCGCTCGCTGTTTCCGCGACGAGGATCTGCGCAACGACCGGGAGCCGGAATTTACACAGATCGACGCGGAACTGTACTTTGTGGATCGTGAGCAAGTCATGGGTTTGATGGAGCAGATGATTGTGACAGTGTTTCGTGCGGCAGGAGGCGTCCAGTTGCCGACCCCTTTTCCGCGTATGACCTATGCCGAGGCGGTGGGCCGCTACGGATCGGACAAGCCGGACCTGCGCTTTGACATGCCGCTGTATGACGTCACCGCATTTGCGGCAGCCAGCGAGTTCAAGGTGTTCAAGGAAGCGGCGACCAAAGGCGGGATCGTGAAGGCGTTGATCGTAAAGGGCGGCGCGGCGACTCCGCGAAGCAGGATCGATGGGCTCGGCGAAACCGCAAAGAGTTTTGGCGCGAAGGGGCTCGCCTGGTTGAAGATCACTCCAGAGGGGCAACTGGAATCTGTGATCGCCAAGTTCCTGGATGCGAAGGCCTTCGCATCGGCTCTGCCAGAGGCTCAGCCTGGCGACTTGGTCCTCTTTGGCGCGGACAAAGCCGCTGTGGTCCATGACGTGTTAGGACGCATCAGGCTCTTGCTGGGTGAAGAGCTGAAGTTGATCGATACGACCGCTTGGAAGCCTCTGTGGGTGATTGAGTTTCCCTTGCTGGATTATTCGCCCGAAGAAAAACGGTACATCTTCATGCACAATCCCTTTGCCGCGCCGATGGACGAGGATGTGGCGTTACTGGACTCGGAGCCGCTCAAAGTACGGGCGAAGGCCTATGATATGGTGCTGAACGGAAGCGAAATCGGCGGCGGGAGTATCCGAAACCATCGGAGCGATATCCAGCTGCGCATTCTCGACCTGCTGGGCATCAACAAGGAGCAGGCGCAGGCGAAGTTCGGATTTTTGCTCGATGCGTTGGATTATGGAGCCCCTCCACATGGCGGGATTGCGTTCGGTCTTGATCGGCTCATCATGTTATTGGGGGCGGCTGACTCGATCCGCGACGTGATCGCGTTCCCCAAAACTCAACGAGCCCAATGTCCGTTGACCGATGCGCCGTCTGCGGTCAGTGCTGAGCAGTTGCAGGAACTCAGAATCAAGTTGGATGTGATCGAATGACCCAGCCATTGTCCTATCGCCTGGATGTGGGACAAATCGAAGTCGTGGACGACCGCATGGCGGAAGTGCTTCGGGCTAAGACTCCTGCCCAACGCATCAGCATCGGTTTTGGCATGTGGGACTCTGCAAAACGAATGTTGACGGCCCATCTATCTTCCGAGCATCCGGATTGGAGTGTCCAACGTGTCAGCCGAGAGGTCGTGCGGAGATTGTCTCAAGGAGTGAGTGAATTGCCCGTGCGATTCTCCTTGAGTTAAAAACTTGCCTCTTCCTTCTTCCCCTCCTTCGTAAGGAGGGGCGAGGGGAGGTCGAAGCCTTGGAAGGGCTATATGGGCAAGGAGGGCATTCACGAGGGCCTTGCCGCCTGTGGGCACTCTACCCCTCCTCACCTCCCCTTACAAAGGGGAGGTTGAAAGTGAAACAATGATGGCTGGTAATACGTTCGGTCACATCTTCACCGTCACATCATTCGGCGAAAGCCACGGGCCTGCGATCGGCTGTGTCGTGGATGGCTGTCCGCCCGGTCTCAGCCTTTCCGTCGATGACATCCAGCACGACCTCGATCGGCGCAAACCCGGCACCTCCCGCCATGTGACGCAACGGCAGGAATCCGATACCGTCGAGATTCTCTCCGGTATCTTTGAAGGCAAGACCACCGGCACACCGATTGCGCTCCTTATCCGGAACGAAGACGCCCGCAGCAAGGATTACGGCAATCTGATTGATACCTTCCGGCCCGGTCACGCGGACTATACCTATTGGCAGAAATATGGCATTCGCGATCATCGCGGCGGCGGGCGTGCGTCTGCGAGAGAGACAGCCGTCCGTGTAGCTGCAGCGGCGATTGCAAAGAAATGGCTCAGGGAGAAGTATGGTGTCGTGATTCGCGGCTATCTGAGTCAGCTTGGCCCGCTTGAAGCGCCGTTTAAAAGTTGGGGTGAGGTCAGCAAGAATCCATTCTTCTCCGCAAACTCCGAGGTCGTGCCGAAGTTCGAATTGTTTATGGATGAGTTGCGGAAATCCGGTGACTCAGTGGGAGCGAAGATCACCACGATTGCCGAGTCTGTGCCGGTGGGGTGGGGCGGTCCTGTGTATGCGAAGCTCGATGCCGATTTGGCCGGCGCCATGATGAGCATCAATGCGGTAAAGGCTGTGGAAATCGGCGCGGGTTTCGGCGCGGTTGTGCAACGTGGGTCTGAACATGGTGACGAGCTGACACCGGAAGGTTTTGTGACCAATCACGCCGGGGGTATTCTGGGTGGGATCTCGACCGGCCAGAATATTGTCGTCACGATCGGGATCAAGCCCACCTCGAGTATCCGTGTGGCTCGCAGGTCCATCGATAAGCAGGGTAAGCCGGTGACCGTCGAGACGACCGGCCGTCACGATCCCTGCGTCGGCATTAGAGCGACGCCGATTGCCGAAGCCATGATGGCGCTGGTGCTCATGGATCATGCGTTGCTTCACCGCGCCCAGAATGCCGACGTGGCGACGAAGACGCCGAAGATCCCCGCCTCAGTCAAGAAACCATCTCGTTCTTCTAAATCTTCCAGTCCTGCCAAGATCAATTCCGATCCGGATGAAGCCTAGCAGCCCCTTAATCGAGATCGAACGGGCGACAGTTTATCGGGGGGATACCTGTGTATTCACGGATTTCTCGTTGTCCATCCAAGAGGGAGAGCACGTTGCCATCCTTGGCCCCAATGGCGCCGGGAAATCTACCTTTCTGAAGTTGCTGGCCGGCGAAATTCATCCAGTCCCGCATGATGAGACGCATATCCGACTCTTCGGCGAAGAGCAGTGGAATGTGTGGCAGGTCCGCAAGCGTTTGGGGATGGTGTCCCATGATCTTCAGCATCAGTATCTGGACCAAGTGACTGGTCTAAAAGTAGTTCTGTCAGGTTTCTATGCCAGCATCGGGATCTATGGCCATCAAGAATTCAGTTATGCGCAGATCGCTCTGGCAGACGACATGTTGGGAGAGATGGGGGTCGGTTCGTTGAAGGATCGGCGGTTCGGAGAGATGTCGGCGGGAGAGCAACGGCGTTGCTTGTTAGGACGAGCGCTTGTTCATGAGCCGACCGCGCTCGTACTCGACGAACCGACGAGCGGGCTCGATCTGACGGCGACGTTTCACTACCTGGATCTCGTTCGCACCTATATACGAAAAGGGAAAACGCTGTTGCTGGTGACGCACCACATCCATGAGATTCCGCCGGAAATAGAGCGTGTTGTGCTCTTGAAGCAAGGAAGGAGTCTTCATGATGGAGATAAACGCGCAGTTCTCACAGAAGCCAATCTGAGCGTATTGTTCAACTGTCCCGTAGCATTGGCT
>CBDDRH010000083.1:0-22415 GCA_965233025.1 uncultured bacterium | reverse complement strand
CGTTGTACGAGAGAGACTGATCGAAAAAGTGGCAAGTGTACTATGCGCCCTGAATACACCGAAGTGACCCGCCACCTGGCACAAATTCAGCACAAACCACTGCTTGTTTTTAAATGGTGCCCGGGGCCGGGGTCGTACTCTGTTGTTTATCAATTTGTTATATATCATTGGCGTAGGTTTGGCGTAGGCGTAATTCTGGCGTAACTGATAAACGAATGGAGCCCTGCTCGGGCTGATTCTCGTCGAACTATACTACTGATCTACCTGATGGCGCATCCTGGCGATCAGCCGTCATAACCCTCCCGGATAAACGCCGCCAGTTCCGATTCAAACTGCGCGTGAGCAAGAGCGCTGCTGTCGAAGGCGCGGATGAGTTGTACAAGTTTCACGGCGTCCTCGCCATCACATTCCATGGATACTCCAGTCTCATGTTCTTCGATGAAGATCAATTGTTCATTCTCATCGATATGTCCTGATGCGTCTTGGAGTGGAATGTAATGGACAATCTCATACCGCATACCAGTATAGGGCATGGCAAGGCGATAGCGTTTCCCTTTCCGTATCACATAGGCCATGGCAATGTATCCTCCAACGAAATTGCGGAATCACCCCTGTGGCTGATCCCATACGTGGGAATGGTTTCAGGGCAATCGGTTTCAGGGGCGGTGTTCGCGGCGCGCGCGAAATTCTTCCCGGCTCGTGCTTGCGACTGAATCGAGCAACTCGTGCGTCAACCGGTAGATGCCGGGGCATTTGCTTTCACGTGGCCCGGCGATGTTCAGTGTGCGGATGGGCTGCTCGCGGACCCAGTCGACCACCTGGCGAACCACAAGCGGTGTAATGCCGGCATCGAGTGCCGCCACCAGTACAGGCTTGTCCATCGAATGGCAGAAATTCAGCGTCGCCAAGCTGCCGCCATTCAATTCACCGATGTTGACGATCAGTGTGCCATCGCTGTCGCGAACATTGAGTTTCGTGCGCTGACGGTAACCTTCCGAATCCGTTTCCCGAAGCTGATACCGCGTGTCGATGACACCGTCCTCAGCCTTGCGGCCCTTCGGGCACCAGCCACCCTGCCGGTAGTTGTGTTCCAGCGCCCAGTCGAGCGCAGCCCGATCCGCGCCGGCCTGGCCGCCAGAAACGATGGTATCGACCAGACGACCAAAAGGTGCCCGGCATAGAATGGCCCGCGAAGCCAGCGTCACGATCCGGCCGTCATCGAGGATCTCGCGGCGTTCGTCGCTGCGGCGACCCGGGTCTTCGACCGGTTTCTCGTAGATCACACGGAACGCGGCCCCGACCTCCGTTTTCAGTCGCACCGCGAGCTCCATGCCCCTGGCATGGAAGCGAGTCCAGTCGAGAGCCAGCTTGTCCCACGCATCTCCTGGCATCCGGTCGGCGCGCTCGAACTCCAGCACCCAGGCTGAAAAGTCGCCGAGTAACGCCTCAGACATCGGATGAATGTCGCAGGCGGATTTAAAACTGCAGCAGTTGGGGCCGACGCCCTGGGTATCGTCTCCGGAGCGATTGATCCACAGAAATGGACCGCTGCCGAAGTCCGGCATGATCGTGAGAATGGTCGGCGTAGCCAAGGTCGCTGGTCGATTCATGTAGTCACGGAATGCGTCATCGGCATTAAAACTCCCCCTCCCTTACCGTGCGCGCCTTGCCGAGCGGTTTCACCACATCTGGCTGCACAGGGTCGTTGTCGTCGAGTAAAGGATTGCCTTTCTCGATGATCTTGGCAGCGACACTGGTCAGCTTGCCGAGCAGCCCTGCGCCCGGCAGCGTCTTGCCGTCGTTGTAGAAGTCGAACCACGGCAGTCCGGCCCGGGTGTAGTCCTTGGCTGTTGGCGGCTTGTGTGGCGGTCGGCGGCCGGTGATCGCCTGGTACATCGTGCTGTTGGCCAGATGCGCGAAGCAGCGAGCGCCCTGTTCCTGATCCCAGGCGTCGAGGCCATATTCATCCTCATAGATTTCCTGGCGCATCAGGCCGCCGGGAGTCAGCCCCATATCCGGCTCAGCCACCGAGCGGCGGCAAAACATCGGTCGTTCCAGATAATCCACCTCCTCGTGGATGATGGGCTGCTCAAAATGCTCGGCATACACCTCGCGCTTCATGGGGTAAACAATAATCTGCAGCCCGCCATGCTCGGCCGCGCCGGTGATCTGTTCCTCCGCGGTATACCCTTCCCCCAATGGCATGGCCACAAACTGGCGGATATAACCCTTCGAAACATTGAACCCATCCAGCCAGGGCTGCTCGGGCGTGACCACATAGTCCTGCGGGTTGCCCGAGAGGTCATTGCTCCAGGCTGCGCCAGACACGGCATTGATTTTCCCGGCGGCAATCTTGATGGCGCAGGGATAGCCACCCGAGAAATGTATCCACAACGCCTCGGCCTGATACATGGGGAGAAACACGCCACCGCGGCGTTGCCACGCCTCGGGTAGCTTCTTTGCGTGATCATCCACGTGCGCGACGGGAAAACGGCCCAGGCCCGGGGGTAACGGATAGTCACGGTTGTCGTCCGGGATGCGCAGGGTGCGCTGGAAGTCGATGCGACAACGCGCCTTGGCATGCACTTCCGGAAAACGGAAGCTCAATACGTCGTCATTCAATTCGATCATGCTTTTTCCCCCTTCGTTTTACCAGTCGCCGTCGCGCACCTCGCGCACTACCCGCAGAATGGCGTGATCGGGGCTGGACTTGAGTTGCCGGATCAGGTCGGCAAAGAGCATCGGCCGCTTGCGGATGATCGCCAGCAAGTCCGACGACACCTTCCCGGCCATCGCCAGCAAGACGTCCACGTCCTCGCCCAACTCCTGCGCCAAGGCGCGGATCTTCTCCTCGGAGGGCGGCGCCACCTCCTCGCGCTCGATCTTGCTGAGGTAGGCCGGCTCCACGCCGATGCGTTGTGCCACCTGCCGCACCGAGAAGCGTCGATCCGTTTCCCGCAGCCTTTCCCGCCGATCACGGATGAATTGCCCGAATGTCATGTGTACTATATACTACACACTTAACGACGATGCAACAGATGGACGGTCCGGATGGCAGACAATCGATATCGGAGCGAATCCTTTTCCTGGCTCGCCACGGCCTATCATGAAGCGGGGCATGCGGTCGTCCTTCTGCTGCTTGGGCGCACGCTGCTATGGGTCGAGCTCACCTCCCATTCGACGGGGGCGGCATGGAGGGAATCCATCGAGGCGCGCCTGGCACAGCTTGCGGAGGAGGCGAATCGCCGCGGCCGTATGCCACCAGAACTGCTTCGCTTGTGGCGCGAAGAGTTCTGGATCAGTGATGCCGGCGCCATTGCGGAGGCGGAATTTAATCTGGTCCCGGATGACGAGTTGGTCAATGGCGCTTTAGGGGATGAATTGCGGAAATTCGCACTCATACCCGATGAAGACCGGTACGCCTTTGTGCGCGATTATTTCCATCGCCACGTCGGTCGTTGGTGTCACCTGATCAAAGAGGATTGCCGACAGTTTTTTCGATTGCCGCGCGTATCGGCCATGACGCGCACACTGGCTGAAGCACTGTTGCGGACGCGACGCATGGACGGCGAGGAAGTGATCGATACGCTGCTCGCCAACCGTGCCACATTGACCGGGCAGATGGATCTGTTCTGGGTGCCGATTGGAGATGATCCGTTCGCACATCGCAGGAATCGCCCTCCTCCTAAGCAAATGCGACTGTTGTAGACAGCCAATGTGACTGGCCGGGATCTTTCTGTCGGGTAGGGAATGCAGTTGTCCAACGGCTTTGATAACCCACATATCAGGAGGTGAGTCACGCCTTACCCTGAACCACCGGCGCGATTAAAATATAACAAACTACATCATATACATAATGTAAGGCACTGTTTTTAAATATTCTATACGCCTCAAATCCGGGGCCAGCTCTTCAATGCACAGCCCGCGCTAGCACATCCAGCCGCCTGATAAAGCCTCGAAAGTGGCCCCCATGCCGCTGCCTTTCCTTGTTTTTCTTTAGCAACAGCGACTTAACATAGCCCCACGCATCAGCACCAGGGAGCACAGGCGGTGACCGAACCCCTCTCAGCGACACACCAGTATCTGCTCGCGCACTACGGCCCGTTGTTGACATTCAAGCACTTAGCCGAGGTTATGCACGTCAGTCCGAACGGGGTGCGCATGGCCATCGCGCGTAAACGCCAGCCGCTGGCGGTGGCGCTGGGCCGAGCGCGGCGCCAGCTGGGCCGGCGGGTCTATTTCGAGGCGCGCCTGGTGGCCGATGCCATTGATCGCTGAAGGACAATCCATACCGAGTTCCCGCAGAACAACAGGTTGGCGGATCGTGCCGATAACGAGTTGACCACGCGCGAAAAATTCCATGGGGGGATATAGCGATGACATACGATTTCTCACAAATAAACCTGCAATACCTGATTCACACCCGCGATCTCGCCCGGCGGGATCCGCAGTTGGCTGCAACGCTGACCGGTCTTGCCGATGACCTGGCGCGCATGCTGGCCGAGCTGACACCGTACCAGCTGGCACAGGTCACCCAGATCAAGCTGCCGCTGTTGCTTCCGCGCCAGGAGACCTGGTGGTGGTCGCGGCTGTTCGTCGCCATGCGTGAAGGACGTGCGGAAGAGATCGCGACCATCATGGAACACGCCGCACTGATCACGGTGCGGTGAGCGGGAGGATGCGCCCATGAACCCTGCGACCGATTCAACGTTGTTTCTGTCCAGCCTCTGCCCCTTCGCCAAAGCCGATCGCGTGGCTTGCACCGTGGAGCTGTGTGGCTATGCCACGCGTATCCAGGAATCCGCGCGCCTCATTCAGCTTGGCGCCCGGGCGGGACTGGCCTCGCAATTGACCGGTCTGGAAAAAACCACGGTCAACCGCTTGTACCGGCAGTTGCACGGTGAGCCGTCGCCGCCGGGTCAGATGCCGTTCACCGACACCTGGTATCGTGCCCATGACCGCCGCATGCTGCAGGCGACCCTGGTCTGGCACCTGCAGCATCGTCTGCTACAAACCGGACGCAGTGCCGCGCGCGCCCTCATAGATGCCTATGAAGCCTACGAGAAACTGATTGGCGAACCGCTTTTCGACCTGTCCCGCATCGTGCAGGTACCGCGCCTGGTCAACATGGAGACCTGGCATGAGCGAGTCTGCCAGGACTGTGGGACGCCCTTCCTCTCACCCGTAGACAGCAAGAAACGTATATGTCCAGGCTGCAGGCTTTACCACCGGCATCGCTGCCGCGACTGTGGTTTCCAGTTGCCGCTCCAATCCCGGGGCCGCCGGCTCGAGACCTGTCCCCAGTGTGGCTTCAATAAACATCGGGGGAGACAGCGCTGACTGTGCTAAGGCCGTCCACTACTGCCACGGCCTCCTACCATACAGTCGCGAAGACTGCGTGAACAGGCACGAAATGCAGATATTTAGAGATAATCTCTGAAGCGGGCTCAAATCTGCTGTTAATTGATGGAAAGCTCATGTACCCGAACCTCGGGACAAACAGTTCGTGCGATGTCGCAAAGATGTCGGTGGTGAGTGAGGTAGATGACCTGTCCCACTTTCGCCATCTCTGCCAGCAGCTTGAAAGCCTCTTCCGCCCGGAAATCGTCGAAGGTTTCCATGATATCGTCCGCTATGAAAGGAACGGGCTGCCGCGACTCAGCGAATTCCCGGTAGCCAGCAACTCGAAGTGCCAAATACAATTGAAAACGCGTCCCTTTCGACAATTCCGACGCAATCTTGGAGCTGTCATTGGCACCAACTACGACGAGAACTTCGCTATCCTTGTCAGGCTGAGTCGTCAGTCCCTTGTATGCATCGCGGCTGATTGTCCTGAAAGCTTCAGAGGCGCGAGTCATCATGGAGCTTCGATGCTGATCGCGATAAATACGCAGCGCCTGCTCTGCTGCCACAACACCCAGCCTCAAGCGTAGATAGCGCTCTGCTCCATCCTCAATCTCAAGCAGCGTTGTCCGGCGCCTTTCATCAATTTGTGCAACCGCGTCGTCTCCCCCGACGGCTTCAAGGCGATCTGACGCTTTACTGCGCTCACTGAACAACTCGTGCGAGTGCTTGTCTTGATCTTCAAAGCGCCCCTCTAACTGCGCAATCTCGGTCTCAACCACATCCCGATCCAGGTTGTCGAGGACTTCCTCAGCCATATCGATAGACGCCACACCAAGGGCATCCAGTATGTCGTGCTCCGCAGATGTCGCCAGATTCTGAAGCTCGTGCCTCCTTTCGAGGTCACGCAATTTCGTATCGACCTCGCTGAGGGAGTCGACCTTGAAGTGGTCAATCATCTCCGCCTTGCGACGATCATGGATCTCCTTTGTTTCCGAGATGCTCTGCTTTCGTGTTTCCGCATCCTTCAGGCGCTTCAAGGCGACTTCCCGAGCTGCCTCAGCTGCCCTCGCTTTCTCCACCGCCTTAGTAATTTGGACAGCCAAGTCGAGAGGCGGTACAGTAACATCCATTTCGAGCGCCTTCGCCAGCTCCTCAACGTCGGTCGAAAAGCGTCGTTGATCACTTTCCATCTTTTGAATGCGATCAGCCAGGCTGGCCCGCTTTTCGATCAACGGACCAAGATCATCCAGCGCCTTCAATACCTCCCGGATTACCGGGACGGTCGGGATCGAACCATCGTCACCGAGCCAACAATTCGTACACAGTCTAGCCCAGCTTTCGCTCCAAGCCTGTTCCGTGTCCTTGGCCCTCTTCACTCTACGTTCGCGAGCGCCCACATCCCGTTTACGCTCGGTCACCTCAGACCGCAGAGCCCTAAGTTCTGTTTCTCGGTCGCTCACCGTTTGCAGGAGGGATATGAGCGTATCGGCACTCGCATCGGCTTCAATATTGATACTGGCTGCACTGGCTGCGTCGATCAGCTTGCGTCGGATCTTTTCTCCATCCTGTTCCGCTTCACGTACGTCGTGATCCGCCTTTTTCACGGCAGCGAGCAACTCCAGTGCTGTATTCCTCCTCTCCAACCACGTTTCGAGCTTCGGTAGGCTCCAGTTCTCCGGTAATGCGGGTGCCATTGAGCGAATTGCCGTAGCAATCTCTCCCTGAATGCCTTCCAGCCCCATGGATGCAGCATTGCGGCCGTCGCGTGCCGCATCGAGATCCGCATTCACCGAGGCGAGTAGTTTGCTGACCTGGTTGAGATTTGCCACCTCTGCGGCGTTGCCGATCCGACTGTTGGTGACGATGTCATCGTGTCGGAGGGACACTTCGAAAGCCTCGGCTGACGCCTCATCGAGTGTACGTTTGTGGCCGGCCCAAGCATCTTCTCGCGCGGATCGTATGTTTGCCGCTTCCCGGTCACTTACGACACCGGTCACTTGGCCAGCCGCCGCGATTTCCGCCGTCAGCCGACGCTGATCGGCCAAAAGTCTTTCGATCTCGTCTTCGTGACGTCCGACGCACTTTTCAGCCTCCGCGACTGAACTCTTCCACCGCTCGATGTCGTCGGCGTAAGGCGCTGAAATGTCATGCAACTCATTTGCCTCACCCGTCCATGGGCTAAGCGTATGCATATGCTCAGCCAGCTTGTCGAGTTGCTCCAGACGCGAGCGTCCAGCGAGGCGGTGACGTGTAGCGTGGTCATCAGCCCGGGCCAGCGACAAAACAGAGGCCAGCTGCGAGACGGCAGTTGCGTTCTCTGATTGTGTATCGCCACCCGCTTCCTTCAATTTCGTCTGCGCCTCTACAAGGCGCCGTCGCGCTTCTGTCAGTTCCTCCTCCGCCGTCTCCATCCCAGCCTCAATGCCGGACCGCTCCTCCATCAGCTCACGAAGGGAGCCTGTCGTCGAGGCCCCAAGAAGTAAGCTGCCCGGGTCTGTGTCCGGATCACACTCCATTCGCGCGAGAATCCCCGAAATAGCGAGATCCGCATCGCGTTGTTCGAGACTTCGTTCCGGAATATCTTTGTCGGCTGTCACGTACCGCGCACGAAGGTCCGCCAGTAGAGCGACCCGTTCTGCGAAATCCAAGACCCGGTCATCGACAACAATCTCATCAAGTTCCGCGGAAATATTCCTGATCTCCGACTCGATCCCGTTCGTCCTCGTCGTGAGTTCAATTTCCTCCTTCTGTAGCTTAGGGAAATCTTCGACCCACCCAATCGGCGCATCCGGAATCTCTGCAAGCGGCTTAATGCGTTCCCTGATCCCCCTTAGCGCGACGAGCCTCGGCAGCACTCCCAATTGGCGCCGAAGCACTTCTAATCTGGACTGGATTCGACCGCGCTCCGCAATTGCTTCATCATATTGCGTAGCAGTGAGGTCACGCGTCTCGAGCAGCCTTACATATTCGGACGCGATCGTATCAATGCGCTCGCGTTCATTTTTCAGATCTGCGAGCCTCGTCTTCAATTCCGATAACTCGCCACCGCGGGCCCGAAACTTATAGAAGCTATCCGCCTCTGCCCTCAAATCAATAAGCTTCTGACTAAGTTCCGAGAGCCCGGCGCTCGCAGAAAACAGGAGCTGGCCGAGATCACCCTTGCTCTCAAGAATGCTCTCGCCACCTGCTTCAAGCGATGCATCGTCCAGCGAGAACATCGTCGTGTAGGACGCTCTGTCAATGCCGCCAAGACCCCCCTGGATAATGCCGTCGGAGATCGGCTTGTCCCCGCCGTCCAGAAGACTATTTTGTGCTCGCTTTATTCGGACGAACTCGCGAGATGTGCCACTGATTTCCAGTTCTCCGCCAATTCGCATCGTCGAATAGGGATGAATAAAACCGTACCGACTCCGGGTCTCGATGCCAAACAACAGGTCGAGAAATGCCGCAAGCGTGGTCGATTTCCCCGCTTCATTCGGACCGTAGATGATGTGCAGATCAGGCCCGTCCCCCTTCCGCTCACCAAAAGAGACAGAGTAGTCCGTGAAAATGCCGTAGCGCGTAAGGTCCAACCGAATGATACGCATCAGACTTCGCCTCTGCCAGGACCGGCATGAAGGCGCGCAATGACGTCATCAGCCCCCTCGGTAACCAGAGAAGCCACCGATTCATGGAACGTGTTCTCGTCAGAACCCAGGAAGGCTCGACACTCAGGTGGCAATTGCGTGGCCAGCTCCTCCGCAATTCCGATAGCCTCCTGTCGAAAGCTGTCGGACTGCCCAACATTCAACGCAATCATGCGGCGCAACTCCATAACCGGATCATCGCCGGGGGTATCTGCATGGCTCGAAACGTGACAATCAGCCTCCAACTTCTCGACCCAGCAGCCACCGATGACCATGGCACGATCATCTGCCTCGGCCTTGAGGAGGTCGAGATCACGACGGATACGCCATGCGAGCGGTGTCCCGCCAGTAACATGCAGGCGGGTGACAATATGATCAGCCGACGCAGCATCTCGCGCCTGCCGGAGCGACGTGGAAAGCGCCGTTGCCAGATCGCGCCAATCATCGATACCGGTCGCATCCACCGATACGCGCTCGAATTGCGC
The DNA here is from genome assembly GCA_965233025.1 of uncultured bacterium. Taxonomy (GTDB): domain Bacteria; phylum Nitrospirota; class Nitrospiria; order Nitrospirales; family Nitrospiraceae; genus Palsa-1315. The sequence goes on along the minus strand of CBDDRH010000083.1, from coordinate 12,958 downwards.
GATACTGGTGTTACGCTCCTCGACACTGATCGAGCCATCATCAGCCACCGTGACCAGTGAGACGGATTTGGGCCCTGCTTCATTGATGTCTCGCCCCTGCGGGTTGCCTGGCATCACGATGGTGCAGCCACCCTCTGTGACCGACCGTTTATGTATGTGACCGAGCGCCCAGTACCTAAACCCGGTCACCTGAAGATCGGCGATACTGCAGGGCGCATAGAGATCGTGCCCTGGTGAGCCCGCCAGGCTCGTGTGCATCATACCGATATTCACCGCGCCTTCGACAGGCGGCTTGTACTTGGAGACCAGACTTTCCGGCGCGTGCGGCTTCGCAAAGCTCAACCCATGTATCACGACTGGAAAATCGCTCTTGCCCCGATCAACCGCGACCGCCTCGGCGCGCCCGCCAAATATCTTCACCGAATCCGGAAGAACGAGTTCCTGCGTGATCTTGGATAGAGCATCGTGATTTCCGCGTATGATGAAGACGCGGATACCGCCGTCATGCAGCCTCCGGACTTGAGCCGCTAAAAACCGAGCCGTCTTCATGGAAGTCTGTTCACCATCATAAAGGTCGCCTGCCAGCAGAAGTGCATCAACCTGCTCATCCAGACAAAGATCTATGATGTTTACGAACGCCTGACGCGTGGCATTTCCAATCAACTCTGCAAGTTCAGAATGCCGCAATGCCAATGACCGGAGTGGGGAGTCCAGATGAATGTCTGCGGTGTGAACAAATCTAAAATTCATATCTATCCCTATTATACAATCGTTGAACCCTAGCATATCGTTGATGTTTAGGCCTGGAAGTACTGGCAGTTCTCAGCTGAGAGCGAGCCATTCCTATACCAACCCCCCCTAACCCAACGCCATAGACGCTGCCAGAACCCGCTAGGGACAGGGTCTGCCGACGGCTGGGTCGCTGGATCAGTGACATCGTCGTGGGAAGCGGCAGTGCCGTAGTACCGGGCCTTGGCTGCCCGATCACGGCGGCGTTCAGCTTCAACCTGCTCGTCAGTCCACTGACCTGCTTCGATGACTCGGCCTCGTTTGATCACGTAATGAGATCTACAAGCAAGCGACCAATTTCCGATAGATGGGTGAAGGGACACGGTTTCGCCGTCGAAAGTCATCTGCCAGTCTGTTGGCGTGAAGGGCGTCACCACTTTTTCCTCGCACCCGCAACAGCAACTATGCGCGGCCGTCCCGTACTCCATTGAAATGAAGAGAACGCCTGGGTTGATGGTATCTGGAATATGCTGTACAAACTGGTGTTCGAGACAGGTATAGCGCATCATTTCGTATCACCATTCAATAGCATATTGCCGTCTGTAGTGTAGGTGCAGTGATGCTCCCCCTCCAGGTCCCGATAGAATCCGCGCAGCTTCTTCCATTTGATGACTGCGAGCGCAGCGTTAAGCGCGTTAAGATCGGCAACTTGAATGTTAGACGAATAAAGGTCTTTCTCTCCGCCGCCTGCGAACGAGATTCGTCCCTGGTGAACATGATCACGTTTCTCCGGCGTGCTTGCGGTCACACGCAGGATTCCACCCAGCGATCCGTCATCCAGTTCCAGTCCCATGCCCACGTCGACAAACGATGCACCCATCGCTTCAAGTTTCTCGACCACCAGGCGTTTCTCTTCCCCTGCATCCATTGAGAGAAAGGCAAACGTCACTCCATCGAGCAAATGGAGGTTGGATGCGTCAAGCGCCGATGCGTGGGCGACGATTCCGCGGTGCATCCGCGAATAGACGGACTTCAGATAGTCGACCTTCTTCGGCACCTCTCGCAACTCGTCGATCGACGCTGCACCAGGCATGCGAAAAGCGTTGTGTTGCAGGAATTCATCATCATCGAACACCCGGATCTCGTGGACCGGCGTCTTAGCTACGAGGTCGAGAATATAGCTCCCCGTTCCACCGCCGCCGATGATCGCCACGATCTCCGGTTTCAGCCGCTCCGTCAAAGCACCGATGCCAACCCTGTCGGAAGCAGTTTCCGTATAGTTGAAAACGCTGTCTTCCTCTGCCTCCGGGGTTCGAAAGGTGCGCGGTGTTGCATCCGGCTTCAACACTGCGGCCGGGCCCGACAGAATCGCAGCATACGTTGTCATTTTGTGGAAATAATCTGTATACCCACCTTCCGGCTTACTCGAAAACGTATGCTTAGCCTTGAGACCATGCCCGAGGTCGAAATCTCCGCTCTGGTGCGATATCTGCTGGATCGGCCCACCATCCGACCGGCAAGGGAAGTCGCCATCAAAGTGCATCACATGCGTATCCGGCCTACGGGTTTGATCCCCAGCCATGGTCAGGCTGGAGATCAGTGTACCCATCCGCACCTTGCGACTGGCATCCACGTAGGGCACTTCACGCATTACGAGGAAACCGCCCACGATCTGCACGAAATAGCCTTCCTCGCGAAGGCGCTTGAGGTCGGCGTTACGACTGAACAGTTCGCGTGACATTGAACACGGTCTCCTTCTTCTTGACGTCGACGGCGCCTCCGGCACCAAGCTCACCGGCATGCGGCTTCGAGGCTGCGTGGCGATATGTCATCGAAAATACAGCGTTGGCGTCGTGCTCCCCGGGAAAGGCGAGCTGCACGATCTGCTCGAACGTGACGTGCTGATCCTCTATTACACGGGGCCGCGAATTGACGATGATCTCATAGGTCTTGGAGGGCCACGGCGCCTTTATGAAACGTTCGATGCCCGGCTCATTCAGGGCGACGAGGTCCTCCGGCTCAATCAGCCGATCTTCCCCGTCTCGCACCTCAAGGAAAACGGCCTCGCCTTCGCTTACACCCGACAGGGCATAGAGCGCCGCGCCGCCGATCACCGGCTTTCCCCATTCGAGCTGGCGATCATCCAGCGTTAGCTTGTAGTCGCGATCGGTTTTAAACGCCACGAAGCGTTCAGCGCCGCGTGCACGAAGATCGAACGGCTCGTCAAGCCGGACGTCCTCGAACTCTCCAGACAGCAAGATCGCGAACAGGCTGAAACCGTCGCGCGGGTCGCAACCAGCGGCGGCGAGAATCTGACGCCCCAGTGGGACGGGATCGGCAACCTCGAGATCGCGGAAGCTCAGATCGTCCTGCGCGAAGCGGATACGATAAGCCCGCGCCGCACGCAGCCCTCGGTTTTCGCGCAGGGCGACACCCAGATCGTCGTAATCGAGAATATCTTCGGTAGTCATAATCGTTGGTTCCTTAATGCTGTACCGGGTGGCGCCCGGCTTCTAAGGTTCCAATCGATGCAACTACGGCCGACCGGTAAGGTTAGCCAGAATTTTTTTCGAGGGCACCGGGTGGGGTCGGGCCGCAAACAAAGAAGGCGGGGCATCCCGGGCATGTCCGCGACGACGCCTTGGCGGGAAAGCGTCCACCACGGATGTCCGCCAGAAAGCCTGAGAGCTTGTTTTGTCGGGTTTGAAGCTTCTTGGCCGACAGGTCGAGCGGCCGCGCGGTCTGGTCCGACAGGTGGATAAGTTCTACCACTGCATCGGGGAAGGTCTGGCGAGCCGCCAGTAGAAAGGCAGCAGCTCCAACATCGTCGGCTTCGGTGCTACGAAAATGCCCGGTCTGCACCCGACGCACCGTCCGGCTCCCGTCAGGCCGCACAAGGACGTCATCCGGGCGTACGATGATCTCTTCGGTCCCGAAAGTGAGGCTGAGTGCGGTCGGGGTTTCCGGTGTGTGCCCTTCCCGTGCAGTGAGAAAGTAGCGAATCATGGAGATAGCGAACGCTCTGTACTCGCGGACATAACCGTGGTCGGCGAGACCATGCGCGGCGAAGGCCTCTACAAGGTGCCTTTCCATATCCTCATCTCCGGAGATCGCGTTAGCGTCAGCGATCACTGCCTGAAAAATCATGCGAACCGCTTCATGCATTTGCATGAATGGCGTCGCTGTCCGCCGGCCGCCGACCTGCAAGATATGCGTGTAAAAGAAGCGCCTCGGACATCGCTCATATAGAGCCAGTTGTGGTCCAGTGAAACGGAGCCCGCCGTCCGTCGCAAGCGCGATGTCGGCCATTTCGGGTGCGGGCGGTAGGGTCCTCTCTGGATTGATCGCCTGCCGTACCAGCTTCGGGCCAAGCCGATCCAAAAATGCCGACAGGGACCGTTTATGGCCATTCGATTTCTGAGTGGGCGCATAGAGAAAAAGCCGGTCACGCGCACGCGACAGCGCCACATAGAAGAGGCATTCTTGCTCCTCGGCTTGGCCCGTTCGGAATGCATCCAGCGCAGAACCTTCGGCCCCTTCCACCATGCCATCCGGCGGCGGACATGGCGGCGCCGGCGGCGTCCGTGGGATTGTGTCCGCATTGAGTCCGGGCAAGTGGACAACATGAAACTCAAGCCCTTTCGCGCCATGGATGGTCATAAGGCGCACCGCATCGATCCCTTGGGCGGAGGCCGGCAATTGCCGCAGGTCGCGGTCGTCGCCGAGCCGCACAAGCCGCCGCACTCGATCGAGCAGCCGGACGATGGGGAGTCCTTGACCGCTTGGCTGGACCCGCAGGAAGTTCATGAACTGCCAGATCGCTATGCCGCGCGTGCGTTCTGCGATGTCGTTCGACGCGCAAATGCGCGCGGCCATATGTGTACGGTCAAGCAGAAGCGTGGCGAGTACCGTCCAGGGCGCTGAACCGCTATCGAAGCCTTGTATCGCCAACGCCAGTGCCCTCAAAGCGCGGTGACCTGCCTCAGTCAAGCCTGAAATGGCGACAAAATCCTGTAGCCACGCCGCCGGTTCGCCTTCGTTTGCACGCAAATATTCGAAGACTGCGGCTACGTCCTCAATCGGCATTGCGAATTCCTGCATACATGCGGCACGAACAAGGCCCATTGCGCGGCGATCACTGAGGATCATCAGCAATGAAAGAAGATCCTTGACTTCCGGGCGCTCAAACAGGCTACCCAGAAAAAGGACTGGGACGCCCAACCGTTCAAGATCCTGCCCGAGTTCAGAAAGCTTCTCATTACCGGTGCAAAGGACAGCTTGATCTCGATAGGCGTAGCCGCCACGGCGCATATCTTCGATGGCGTCAGCGAGCGCAACTGTCTGCTGCGGCGACTGATCAACTGTGCAGAACTCCGGAAAGCGCTCGCTCGGCCCTCGTTCTGACTCCAGGCTACTATCCTCATCGCCGACTTTCATGCCTGTCGCAAAATTTGAGAACGTCTGCACCACTTCCTCAACAGAACGGTAATTCCGCTTCAGACGTCCCCGCTTACCGCTACGAAAATCCTCCTCGCCGAAGCGGGCCATGTTAAACGACGAGGCTCCGCGAAAGCGGTAAATCGATTGTTTAGCGTCACCAACCGCCCAGAGATTCCAGCCATCTCCACGCAGAGCTTTCAATAGGCGAACACTGCTGCGATTGACGTCTTGATATTCATCAACCAGTACATGGTCATACTGCCCTTGCAGATGGGCCCTAATTTCCACATTTTCCTCTAAAAGGCGGACCGGCATCGATACCAGATCGCCAAAATCGACGCAATCGGCTTGCCGTTTCAAGCATTCATAGGCGGCATAAACACGGGCGACTTCTTCTGCACGTGCAGCGGCCTCCTGATCTTCAGCAGAGACAGCCCTGTGAGCCATGTCGCCTACAAGTTCAGCGTAGCGTGTTGGGTCGACAACTTCATCCTTGGCGCGTGAAATTGCCTGGAGTATGTCCGCAATGATTTGGGTCGGATCATAAAGATTTCGGTAGTGAATCAAACCAAGGCGTGGAAATTCATGTTCAAGAAGTTCCACCGCCTCGGTCCGATCCATCATTCGAGGATCCTTCGGCAACCCCAACTCGGTATGGAAGCGTCGAATGATATCGAGTCCAAATGCGTGGAAGGTTCCGATCCACATGGCCGCTGCGGCCGACCTGTGCTTGCGTGCGATACGCTCCGCCATTTCGCCAGCAGCCTTATTGGAAAACGTCAGCAGGAGGATGCGACGTGGATCAACACCGTCTTCGAGAAGACCTTGGACGCGGGACGTCAATGTCTGCGTTTTGCCAGTGCCTGGCCCAGCTTCCAACAGATAGGCTTCACCCCGATGCATAGCAGCTTTCGACTGCAGCGGGTTGATGGGGCGTTCAACTGGATCGCTTTCAACTATGGGGACGATCTCAGGCAACAAAAGTGCATCAAAAAGCTGCTGAGCAACAACGTCGAACGGTGCACCGAGCTTTTCGGCGATTTCTGATGCCGTATGCCTCTGCTCCAGATGAAGGGATCGCGCGATGTGGCGCGGTAACAGAAACTCCCGCGCAAATAGATCCATCTGGACTTCGCGCCGTTGCCGACGGCCGTAGTCAACCACCCGATCAATTCCGACCGGCGAGGCTTCGACCGCTCGAGCCGGATCAATTTCGTATGCCGGCTCGTCATCAAAGTCGTCGCCAAGTTCGACATGTCCGATTTCGTGGGCAACAAGGAATGCCTGTTCGAACGGCGTACCGATATTTTCGTGGAGGATAAGGCCGTCTGCGACGATAACAGTGGCCCGTCCGCCGTCGAGCAAAGCTGAATCGGCGGCCGTCGGTTCGACGTCGAACCCACGCCGCCGGGCTTCGGCCACCGCAAACTCGTAAGGACGCCAAGGGTCGTGTCCATTTGACAGGATCTGCCGATGCAGGTCGGCCGCGATCTGCCGCGCCAGCTCGACCCCGTCCATGTTAATCGTCCTCGACCAGCAATTCGGTGCGTTTCGCCACTGGTACGCCCGCATCAATCAGCAGTTGTTCGAACGTAATTTCCGCTCCAGCGGACGGCTTGACGTCGGCCTTGTAGCTTCGTGCAAGCGTGGGTCCCAAAGGTGCCGACAGCCCACTTGAAAGCAAGTCTACCGAGCAACTGAGTGCACGCGCAAGTGCCGCCAGAAAAGGTTTCGGAACCGACTCGAGCTTGACGCGTCGCTCTCTGAAGGCTGTGATAACCTGTCGGGGTACGTCCAATGCATGAGCAACCTCTCTTAGTTGCGGCACCGACAGGGCAGCCAGAGGGTCCTTTGCTGACCTCTTCTCTAGTGATACGTGATTCTGCCACGCCACTTCGATCAGCGCTTCTTCATGTGCTGTCAATGAGCTTTCGCCTCCCTCAACTACACGTGAAAGTTCCCTCGACAGGTCCGAAAGCTCAGCCGCGAATTGGGGGAAATCCCGTAGATAACGTTCAAGCGTCTTACGGTCGTGAACAGTTTCGACAGCAAAGGCATCCAACACTTCTTCACGTGATGGTTTGACGCCGCCCCGGATCATTGATCATCTCCCGACATGGCGACACGAAGCGCGGCAAAAGCCTTGTCGCGATAGGTCCTGATCGTCTTCTCGGATTTCCCGAGCACCTTGGCAATGGTGACTGCATCCGCATCTTTCGAATCGATTGGAATACCCTTTCTCAGCATTTCGATGATCCTCACTTGTTCGGGTGGCAGGATGTCAATCGATGCGTCAAGCCGTGACCGGTAATCCGAACCGTCATTTTCAGGTTGGTTGAATGGGTCGAAGCTGCCAGCCGCCCGCTCGACCTCCTCCGCCAACTCGCCGGTTTCCTCATCATATTCGAGGGACGCTGATCGATTCTCATCGCGCCAGGCCTGTTCCTGAGCGTCACGCCGCAGGCTAGCGAGTGCACCATCAAATCGAACCTCGAAATAATCAAGTTTTTCAGAATACTCCGTGCGATCCAGCGACAGCATTTCAACGAATTTCCCAAACACGTTATCGCGAATGACAGATTTGGTCAGCGAGGCAGTCTTGCCATCGGCATTCTCTGCCCGCGGGAGGGCTCGAAGAACACGTTCCGCCAGAATCTTGTACAACCGCTCGAAACCTGCCGTCGAATGATCGGAACGGCTGGCACGTACTAAATAGACAAGACATTCGCTCGGAACATAACTAGGGTCGTCACGCTTTTGGATGCTGCATCGCGCGACCAGTTCATCCTGTGTCAAACCCTCAAATTCGGCGAGTCTGATCTCGATATTCGCATCTCGCGTGTAAACCGTACCTTCGAGGGTATTTTTTCTCAGTGGCGTTACCAATCCATCCTCCCGTTGCATTTGGCGCCGCAGCCCGCAATGTTCATCGGAAATCCCAGCACTCGCCGCCAAAGCGCCTCGTCAAACTCCGCCAGAATGACGCTTCGTTTGACTTCTGGGAGGTCTGCATCACTCTAGCAACGCTTTGAGCAGAGCATCTGGCGTATCCGAGTAAAACTGGATATTGATCCGCGTTGCCATATCGTCTGACAACTCGAATAGCTGCTTCCGTGCCGACACGGGCATCAGCACAGTATCAGCGCCTTTCTCAACGGCGACCTCGATAATACCGACAGCATTCGCCAGCGGTTCTATTGAGCCGCCGAGGTTGAGCGCGCCGACAACAATCAGTCCCCCCTTGGTACTTTTCTCAAGCAGGCCGCTGCAAAGGGCCATCAGAGCCGGTAGGCCGAGGGCGGTTCCGCTGCGGTCGTTGTCCATAGCACGGAGCTGCAAGGAAAACTCATGAGAGCGCGGGTCTCGATCACCAACGAGTTGCTTGGCCCTTGTGTACAGATTCTGCTCGGCATACCTGACACTTTCTCGAAACGCTGGCGGGACTGGGGCGTTCAGGATCTTGACGCCACTGCCTTTGCCGACCGTGACTTCGAGACGATACAGACTGGCGCCCGTCTCCGGACCGCCCGGGCTGATGCCCCACACCTGGCCCGGAGGTAATGGGTCGAGTTCGATCGCTTCGTCGCTATGCAGCTCCGGCGTCGATACGAACTTCTCGACACCGTCTTCGCCCATCGCGTAGCTGAAGTGTGTATTGCGGAATTCGCTCTTGAATACTCGCTTCTGTTGTTCCTTCACCCGTCGGCGGACTTCGAGGGCGACGCGAACCATTTCCTCCAGTTCCTCGTCTGGAACCGTCATCTCGGGGTCCGGGTAAATCAGCTTGAGCAGGCCGCTCACTGTCTTGTTGACGGCCGTGATGTCCCGCCCACTTAGCGCCCCACCGTAATTCACTCGCCCCTGAAGCACCGGGATTCGACTTCCGGTGCGTAACCGGCTCCAGCACTCGGACAGGAAGTCACTGACCAAGCCGAAGTGATCCGTAAAGTGTTCGTTCGGGTTTAGCTTCGGAAAATCCCACCCGGGCGCGTACGCGTGGATGCGATCCATAAAAGCGGTATCGTCGCGCATCTCTGGAGGCAATGGGCTCAGCAGGTGACCGACCCGTTGCTGATGCTCGACTTCGACATCGAGGTTTCCAACCATCACGATGCCACCCTCGGCACGAATACTTTCCTTACCGCGCGAGAACTCGCCGGACTCCATATAACCCTTGAGGATGTTTACGCCGTCTTTCTGATCAAACGACACACCGGAGATTTCGTCGAAGCATACGACGTCGTATTGGCACACCAGGCCACGCTGACCGTTGGCATTGTTGACGAACATCTTCGCCACCGTAGCCTTACCACCGGAGATCAGATGTGCGTACGGGGATATTTGCTGGTAAAGGTGGCTCTTGCCCGTCCCGCGTGGACCTAGCTCGACCATGTTGTAGTTGCGTTCCACGAACGGCACCATCCTGACAAGCGCGACCAATTGTGCACGCTCCGACAGTGCGGACGGTTCCAGGCCCACGCTACGCAGCAGAACGCGCTTCCATTCCTCAGTGGTGAAATCGTGGCGGCCGCGTTTGAGCGTATCCAGCACATCTGCCTTGGAAAGCTGGATAGCACGCAGACTGTCGATCGCGAAAGGTCGGCCACCCTTCTCCTGAGCGATTGCAGCGTCGTAGCTCAACGTGACTTCCGCATAGAAGCCATCGGTGAGCATACGCTCATGCTGTTTGACGAGGCTGTCTTCGATACGGACATCCTTGATCGCGAGACTCGGCAGTTCCGCTACGAACGAGTCCGTCTTTGCATCAAGCTTTGCTCTGACGATATCGATCAACTTGATTGAACCTTGGTCGCGAGCCCGCGCCTTGAACAGCTCCTCTTCACCCGTCCTGACCGTGCGGTCCGACAGCTGGCGCTCGACGATCGTAAGCCCTTCCTCAATTTCCTGTTCGTCCGTGCTAGCGCAGTAGCGACCGAGGAGAAACTCGACCACGTACGTCGGGACCGGATACTGACGGCTGTACTTGCGTACCAGGTCCTTGCGAACCAGGTAGCCTTCAAACGCCGTCGCCGCCAGACGGTCGAGTTGGTCGAGTTCTACTTTCAATCGTCACCCCCGATGATGGTGGGTTGTTTCGTTATCACGTGGCCGCTGACATCCAGCACCACTACCACTGCCGGCGTGCCCTCAAGCTCGTCGTCAGCAACCAAAAGGCTGGCCGCTCCCTTGGCGTCTACCGGTCGAACCTTGCTGACGCTCGAACTCGGATCATTGACCTTCGACCGCAAGTCCACGGACAAGCCAGCCTGGGCGGCCTCGACCTGAACGCGGCAACGCAATCCGACCCAAGAGACCTCTTCAATCTTCGCGGCTGCCTTAGCAGCGGCTTCGCCGGCCGTCACCCGAATCACCGGAACCAGACTCTCCTGCAGGCTCATCCCGCCGTGTGCGTATTCATTGCCTGCGCCAAAGCAGGCAATCCCCGGTGCCACCGCAACCCGCTCGTGGGCATTCCAATGCCACCGAACGGTCGGAACCTCAACCTTCGATCCACCCTTGATCGCAGCGCATCGCGCCCAGCGGCTTGCAGTCAGGTACTTCGGCAGATCGACCTTTGGCAACCCACCGGGGAGCCAGAGCCAACCGTGGTCCGTTACCACTCGGATCTCGCGCCAACCGGTGTCGAGCAGAAACTCGATACGCTCAAGCAGCAAATCGACCTGTTCCTCGATTCGGCCCGCGAGCTTGCCCTGTAGGGAGTGGCCCAACTTGTCGAGCTCGCCATTCTCGGTCCAGCCGCGGCCCGAGGAATCGCCCGATTCGTCGGCGCCTATGTACTGGTAGCCGGCAGTGGTCAGAAGTTTTCGGAACCGGTCCGTGGTCAGCGGCTGCTCGGCATCTGCCGTCGCAGGAAGAAAATCCTCCCCGATTGACATACCCTTGATACCCTTTGTGACCGGTGAGACCGCTGGCTTGGCGGTCGCGGTCACCGTCGGTAGACCCGCCCACCGGGTCGACAGCGTCACGGACCAACCCTTCGTGCGCATGCGTTCGACCAGGCGTTGTGAGACGTCGAAACGGAGGCCATCGGCGAAGAGTACTAGTCCGCCGGATTCAACCAGAAGATCTTCCAGCCCTTGCCCATCGTGCCCCGGAAGGGGCTCTTTCTCGGCCAGAGCCTGCAGATGCTCAGCCGCCGACTCCAGCCAGGGCCGGTAGACAGCGTTCAACGCCTTGCCCACGGCCTGGGCATCGCCGGATGACTTCACCGCGGCCATTGCAGACAGCGCGGCGGTGTCAACCTCCCAGGCCGTGTCGACATACAGCTTCGCCATCTCGCCAGTCGATGCGCCGCCAAGTTTGGTCGCCGCACGTTCCGCAAGCTCGGCCAAGTGGCCGAGCGCATTGGCGAGCGGCGCCTGGCCCAGCTTCGCCCAGACCCACCCGCGTCTCGGTCCGTGCGACTTTTCGAGTTCGAGGACCTGTTCACGCGCTTTGGTGGGCGTGGATTTCTCCAACGCAAGCAGCGCTTGCCGCAGTGCCGCCTCTTCCTTCTCGTTGTTTTGGGGCCAGGAGGAAGGCTCCACGAACAACTCGCTTGGCATCGCTTTACTGAGTAGCTCCGGAACGCCTGGATAGAGCACCGGCGACTCGGTGAATCGCTCCCACACCGCAGCCCACGGGCCTTCCCGCCTGCCGAGCAGCTCTGCGCCAACCAGTTCACCGTCTTTGTCCGCATCGAACGAGAAATCAGCCTTGCATCGGGATTTGAAGGCGCTCCACCGACCGCTGTTCCAGCCCACTTTCACCGTCTCGGGCTCACTCAACCACAGCAACAGATCCTTGGCCGGGTCGTCCGAAAAAAGCTTGTCGAAATCCTCCGCCTCGAGATGCTTGCCCTTCAGTCTGTCCACCGAGGTCGTCGCCAGTTCTGAAAGCGCACCCAGCATCGCACGACGGGTGGCGGCATCGCGCGCTACATCGAGAGCGAGACCGCCATCTTCGGCAACCAGGAATGCCTCGACCGTCCAGTCTTTGCCGTTCTTCTGTGTCCAGCACACGCCACGGTACTGAAGCTCTACCAGCGGCTTGAGACTATCCGGGCACTCCTGCATAGCTCTGAGCGCCTGCCGGCTGACGCCAGGCATATACACAATGGGTACCGTTTCATCAGGGAACACAGGATTCTCCAACGCACGGTCGACCATGGCACGCAACCAGATCGCCGGGCCGGTACGATGCCCGGGCGCGTACGCACCCAGTGTAAGCAGTTGGGGCATTAACCGTCGAAGTTGTGGAACCATAGGCTGCCACTGTGAATCCTGGTCTGTCCAAAGGATGGCTGCAGGCCGCATCACATCGCTCGGGTTGTACCTGGCTGCAATCTCCAGTGAACGGGCCAAGGCCTCGATGACGGTAGTACTCGGACGGACTGCTTGGGTACTCACTGAATGGCCTTCTTCACAAGTCTGCGGCGTAAACCGTCAGTATGAGTTCCGCTTCATCGATTAAGCGATACTCCGGCACCTTGCCCGACAGCCGCTGACTGTTGTCCAGAATGATCCGCACACCTTCGCCGCGTTTGTCCATCATGGTTCCGCGATCCGTGTCCAACCATGGGGTATCGGTCGGTACGGGGCACTTCGCCAGCAAACTGGAAATCGCCTCATTACGCGCAGATTGACGGTATGGGAGGCTTTCCACCGTCATCGTGTTGGGAATCGCGCCGGGGGAATACAATTCCAGCTGGTCCTCAAACATGCGCAACCTGATTTTCGATCCGTGGATTGAATAATCCCGATGCGCCACGGCGTTGACGATGGCCTCG
>CBDDRH010000082.1:0-10254 GCA_965233025.1 uncultured bacterium | reverse complement strand
AGACCCGCATGGCGGTGGTGGTGAGCGAAGAGCAGGGTGAAGTGGACAAGTTCCGCAAATGGGGTCTAGACGTCACGCCGCACCGGCGGCTCATCAAGGACGGCATGGACCTGCCGGAGGCCATGCGCGTCAAGCCCCAGTTCCACAATCTGCAACGCATGGTCCTGGACGACGCCTTCAAGGAACCGGAGCATCCGTTTCGCGTGGCCATCGTTTGCGCCATGTGGCTGACTGGCTTTGACGTGCCGACGCTTTCCGCCCTTTATCTCGACAAGCCGCTCAAGGCCCACACCCTCATGCAGGCCATCGCCCGCGCCAACCGGGTGGCGGAGGGCAAGAACAACGGCCTGATCGTGGACTACTGCGGCATCCTCAAGCACCTGCGCAAGGCGCTCGCCACCTTTGCCGGCATGGCCGATGCGGGCCATGGGAAGGATGGCGAGCTGAATCCGGCGCGGCCTGAAGAAGAACTTTTGGCCGATCTTGCGGAGGCCATTGCCTTCGTGCGGGCGTTCCTCGTCGAGCGCGGTGCCGCGCTCGACGACATCATCCAGAAGACCGGCTTTCAGCGGAACGCTGCCATCCTGGCCTCCAAGGAGGCGGCCAACGAGAATGACGAGACGCGCAAACGTTTCGAGATCATGTGCCGGGAGGTATTCAAAAAGTTCAAGGCCTGCATCAACGTGCCGGGGGTCAATGCACACCGGGGTGATTACGAGGCAGTCAATATCATCTATAAGAGTCTACAAAAGGATCGCGACGAGGCCGACATCAGCGACATCATCCGTCAATTGCACAAAGTGGTGGATGAGGCGATCGAGACTAGGGACATCGGTGCAGAAGATGGCACGGGAACCTACGACATCAGCAAGATTGATTTCGATCGTCTGCGAAAAGAATTCGAGCGCAGTCCGGCCAAGCGCACTACGGTACAGAATCTGCGCCAAGCGATCGAGAACCGGCTGCAGCGTCTATTGGCTCAGAATCCCTTGCGTACCGACTTCCAGCAACACTACGAAAACATCGTTGCCGAATATAATCGCGAGAAAGACCGCGTGACCATCGAGCAGACCTTCGAGGCGCTGTTTCAGTTTGACCGTTCGCTCGATGAAGAGGAGCGGCGGGCGGTTCGGGAAGGATTGAATGAAGAATCTCTCGCGATCTTCGACTTGCTCAAAAAGCCGGACCTGTCCGCGGTCGAAATCAAGCGCATCAAGAAAGTCGCTGTGGAGCTGCTGGAGAAATTGAAGGCTGAGAAACTCAAGATTGACCACTGGTGCGACAAGGAGGCCGCGCGTGATGCCGTGCACACCACGATCCGGGATTTTCTGTGGGACGAGTCAACCGGGTTGCCGCTGAGAAGCTACGGCGAAGAAGATATTCATGCCAAGACCGAAGAAGTCTTCAGGCACGTCTATTGGGCATACCCGAGACTCCCATCGCCGATCTACGGTTCCGTTGCACATGCGTGAGCCAGAGAAGAGGGTGGCCCGGGGTTTAATTGCAACGCTGGAACGGGCTACTTAGCAAAAGGAGATTAGCACTCTATGTTGACGAGTGCTACCCACTCAGGCACAATATAGTGTGGTTTTGCTCATCCGTCGGCCCCACATCTTGTAGTTAGAAAGGGGCAGAAAAACAAGGGGCAAACCCACTAGGAGGGTTGCCCCCGGTTTGCAGCTTATGACGACTGCGGAATAAGCGACGCGAGTATCGTCATAAGCCCTCCCCGAGTCAACCCTCCAAAATCGTCGGCTAACCGATGTTTGGCCAAATCCCATCGTTCGTGGGATTGAACATCATTGCCGATGCGGCGGGCTGAAATAGCCCTTAATTTAACTGACTCTCGCATGAGGTATTTGACGCTATGAGCACTGAAAAAGACAAGCCAGAACACCCGAAGCACCCCGAACATCCTAATGTCCCCCCGGGCCCGCCCGACAATGTGCCTCGTCCCAAGGAACCGCCACATCCTCCTGGCCATCGCCCTGTGGCCTAATGTTGCGGCCGTGGTTTGAAGAGCATCCAGGGTGGCTGGAAGAAGAACTTAAAGCTCTGGATGCAGCCGGATATAAGTACGTTAAAGACAGCGCCCTGCAGGAGGCAGGGCGCATTGTCTTGACCGTCAAGTATCCGATTGACGACGACATACACGACCTTGTGGTTGTCTTCCCTGACTTCTATCCCTATTTCCCATTTCAGATTCTTGCCCCGCCCTCGTTCCCTGAAGGGACGCACAAACACCCATATAACGGCCTACTGTGCATACTGCAAGATCCGCAACAGAAGTGGGAAACAAAAGACACCATTGCATCAATTCTGGATACGAAAGTTCGCGATATTGTTAAAGCCCATCAACACCCGAAGGACGCGGAATCACTTGAAGCGCACGAGGGGGCGCAGGCGACCGGCTATTTCGCTTACGTACCCAGCGCAGTTATTTTTACCGGAGATTGGAACATCCCGAAAGAACATACGTATGGGCGTTTGTTGATTGGGCTTGATTCAGGGACTAAACCAAACGAGGTGATACGGGGTGCTGTGCTTGAGGTTCAGGACAAGCATGGAAATATATTGGTAGAGATTGACCCAGTTTTAAAACAACGTTATTCCCACAGACTACCTGGCCGATGGGTAAGGTTGCCAAAACCTCCTGTATCGGACGATGGAAACGCAATATTTAATGAGGCCGCTCAACTGTGGCCTGAAATTGCTCGGCCGAAACTTAATAACGGACCTGATATCGTCGGGTTACTGTTTCCCGAAGAGGTGCAGTATACACAGCATCAGGAAAACTGGGTGTTTATCGTTCGCCGCAAAGCGAAGCAACCCCACGATAAACGCACACACATACAATCTTATCTTGCGCGCGCAGATCGCGCATCCAGAGCAAACAATTATGCCCGTGTTAATCGATGCGGGCCTATTGAAAACAAAAAAGTGTTGCTGATTGGATTAGGTGCGATCGGTTCAATTTGCGCTTGGCAATTGGCTCGTGCAGGCGTCGGCCACATTCACCTTCTTGATTACGATCATTTGCAGCTTGGCAATTCGCCAAGATGGTTATTGGGGTATGACGCTAGCGGTCACAATAAGGCAGATGTCCTCAAACATCATTTGGAACGTCAATACCCGTTTGTAAAAGTTACTAAAGACGTTCATAAAATTGGCGATGCAAACAGCTCGTTTGAGCCTAAACAAGATATTCAAATAATTGAAAGGGCCTTAAACGGAACTGATTTAGTACTAGATGCCACAGCAGAAAAATGTGTGAGCCATTTTTTATCAGACCTGGCACGTAAACAAGGTATTCCGTATCTATGGGCTACTGGAACTCCGGGAAGTTGGGGCGGTACCGTAGGACGTATAGTTCCTGATCGAACCGAGGGCTGTTGGAAATGTTACCAAGGACATCTCTTTGATAAGAGTATCAAAACACCCGCACAAGAAAACGTGCCAAATATTCAACCCGTAGGCTGCTTCCATCCGACGTTTACGGGAACAGGATTCGATATGGACCATATTTCCCTCGGCGCAGTTCGTCTGGCAGTAAGCACGCTTTGCGCCGGAAGCGACAAAGCTTACCCTGATTTTGATTGGGATATAGGTAT
This sequence comes from uncultured bacterium, assembly GCA_965233025.1. Lineage (GTDB taxonomy): Bacteria > Nitrospirota > Nitrospiria > Nitrospirales > Nitrospiraceae > Palsa-1315. The sequence goes on along the minus strand of CBDDRH010000082.1, from coordinate 6,643 downwards.
TGTTGACTTATGGGATGAGAAAACTGGTAAGCCTATCGCTCCAGAGTGGCATAAATATGCACTTAAACGCCATCCCGATTGCGAATGCCATGCCTAATGGCACTCGTTTATGGTTAGCGGATTCAGCATTAAGCGCCATGCATAAAATCGCTGATCAGTATTATCCATACGAGACTGGCGGGATGCTTCTTGGATATGTGGCAAAAGACAGTGATATGGTAGTCACCGCAATCATCGGACCGGGACCCAAAGCTAAGCATGGTCGTTTCCGTTTTGTGCCTGATGCCAAATATCAGCAAACTGAGTTAGAAAACCACTTCTATAAAACCGAAGCCAAGGAAACATATCTCGGTGATTGGCATACTCATCCGCGAGGTAGTTGCCAGCTGAGCATGGTCGATAAACGGACCCTAACACGAATTGCCCGAACCACTTCATCAGGTACCCAACACCCTATTATGGCTATTCTGTGCGGTGACAATGCAGATTGGAAGATCGGAGCTGTGAAATTTCTTAGCGCCACGCGTCGTTTTTTTCTGTACGAGCATCACCTGACAAAATTGGAGCCTGTGACTTTTAAATCTACGGGCGAATAACTTTCGCTGTAAACATGGAAGAATTCAAATCACTCGATGAGATCACTACGGTAGACGTCCGAAACACCTTTTTCGTTTTACGGAATAGGGTTACTGGAGAGGCTCGTCCTCAGGAACTGAAAGACCACTATGAATCGGTCAACAGGTTTACCCTCAACCGAGCAGTGCCTGAGAAAGTACAAAGCCGCTTCAACACTGCAAAAAATGTATTTCTTTACACTTGGTTTGTTTACGATTTCTACCCGGTAGCAGAGCTGCAAGCACTAAGCGCGCTGGAGCTCGCGCTGCGAGAATGCATCGGTGAGGAGAGTCTTGAGGAACTCAAGAAGCAAAAGAAGCCGCTTGGAATGCGGACTTTTATTGAGCACGCCGTGGAGAAGAAATGGATCAAAAACGAGGACTTCGGTGCTTACCATCGGGCTCCAATGGAACGAGCCAAAAAGAATTATCTGATCCAGAAGATAGAAGAAATGAATGCCAAGGGTTTGGATACAATCGAAATTGACTACGACGAAATCCAAGCGCCTGTGAAAAACACAACCGATTACCTGGGGGTATTGATGCATACCGTACACAAGATACGGAACATCCATGCACACGGAGAAACCATGCTCTATCCTGCCGCCGTATGGATGACATTTGAGATCTGCTCGGATTTTATCAATGCGCTGTTTAAGGAAAACGCCAATCAAGGTGGCCCATAGAGTACTAAGGGAAGTTGGGAAGGAGTCGAAAGTTTTCTACGTCTGATACATTTGTCTCACTGTTACGCGAAAGAGGACTATTTTCTACGCGAGCATAATTGCATGAATGCACCGATCGGTCCAAAGTGGAGTGAAGGTCTAGTCAATCCGGCTCTCGGTATTGCTCAGACTACTGATTCTCCACTTCTGGTGTTGGCGGGTCCGGGAACTGGAAAGACATTCACCATGATGCGGCGCGTCGCCCGACTATTAGAAGAAGGCACCGAACCAAGGAGAATTTTAGTTTGTACGTTCACAAGAACGGCAGCGACAGACTTGGAAAATTCGCTAAATGTGCTTGGCGTTGAAGGTGGCAGCGAAGTCCGAGCATCTACAATTCACTCGTTTTGTTTCGGTCTTTTATCTCGGTCCGCAGTTATGGAGATCACTGGACGGGTACCACGACCCTTATTGCAGTTTGAAGAACGGTTATTGATTAATGATCTTTGTGGTGGTGGATTCGGCGGGGTTCGCGATTGCGGCAGGAGGTTAAAAGCATTTGATGCTGCATGGGCACGGTTGCAGTCTGATGACCCTGGCTGGCCACAAAACCCTATTGACAGAGCTTTCCATCAGCAATTGATGTCTTGGTTGCGCTTCTATGGAGCCATGCTAATTGGCGAGCTTGTGCCGGAGGCGCTCAGCTTTCTTCGCAACAATCCCGCAGCTAGGGTGGAGTTAGGGTTGGAGCATGTTCTTGTCGATGAATACCAAGATCTGAATCGCGCAGACCAAGTTTTGATTGATCAAATATCTGATGGTGCTGGTTTGACCGTAATTGGCGACGAGAATCAATCTATTTATTCTTTCAGATATGCACATCCCGAGGGCATTACCGAATTCGAGAACTATCATCCTGAAACGCATGATGAACAACTTATCGATTGCCGTCGGAGTCCACGTTTGGTTGTCGAAATCGCGAATGCGCTAATAGCGAATAACCAAAACCGCGCGAATAGACCAATCCGCCCGTTCCCCGAAAATCCTGACGGGGAAGTATATGCGGTCCAATGGCGAAGTATGGCGGAAGAAAGTAGAGGTCTGGCAGAATACATCCGACAGCGTATCGCCGCTGGTCACGTAAGGCCTGGACAAGTCTTGGTGCTTGCTCCAAGACGGCAATTTGGTTATTCAATCCGCGACGAATTGAATAATGCAGGAGTGCCGGCGCTTAGCTTCTTTAATGAAGAAGCATTGGACGGGAATCCCTTAGACATTAATGGCAGTCGTGCACAACAAGCATTTAGCCTGTTGACCTTGTTGGCAAAGCCAAACGACTACGTCGCGTTTCGGTGCTGGTGCGGTTTTGGCGGAAACAATCTCAATAGGGCTGGTTTTTCACGCATTCGTGAGCATTGTGAGAATAACAACGAGAGTCTTCAGGATGTTCTGAAACAGCTTGTGGAAGGAGGAGTAAATATTCCTCACACGGGAAACGTTATTGAGCGATACGGAGAATTACAGCAACGACTTGGAGAATTGAATGGTCTAAATGGACTGGCTCTCGTGAATGCACTCTTCCCGGAAGGAGAGGACTGGGTAATTCCAATCAGGACAATTGTCGGCCAAATAAATGACGATGTTTTTGGTGCGGAAGAACTTTATGATCATCTGCTTAGTGGTATTACGCAGCCAGAATTACCCACTGACGTCGATTATGTTCGCGTCATGAGTCTTCATAAATCGAAGGGCCTCACCGCTGATCTAGTTGTGGTTGCAGGGTGCATCGAAGGCTTAATACCAACAATTGATTCTAACTTATCCCACGCTGAGCAGAATCGTGCGATGGAAGAGCAAAGACGTTTATTCTATGTTGCGATTACTCGAACCCGTAGAATATTGGTTCTTTCAAGCGTGATAAGCCTTCCACGAAATGTTGCCCATAAAATGCGCGCAATCGTACGTAGAGGCAATGCAACACATGCTGCAACGATTACTTCTCGTTTTATCAATGAACTTGGGCAAACATGCCCCGCCGCAATACTTGGCCAAACACTCATTGAATAAGTGCGGATTTGTGAGACGGATAGCGCCTTGCTGCAAGTACAAAGTTACAAAGAATTTCTTGCGCAGCGCAGAGCGACTGTGGCTCGAGGTTGAACGAGTTCTTGGGCGCCTAACTTTTTCTGAGCACTAGGTAACCTTGCCGGAACCGGAAGAGCTACCGCCGGTTTCAGGTGGTGACTGGCGAACCTTTTCAGGTACTAGGCGAAGCTTGCGATTGCCCCGGCGGGTGAGGCGCGCCTTAAGTTCATCGGCGAGCGGTTCGGCACCCGGCGTGAATATCGCATCGAGCAACTCACGTTCGAGTTCGGCGCGCCCACCTTGAATGATGTCTGGACGTTTCATGGTCTGTCGAGCTTACCCGACGGCGTCGGATATGCAACTGTCGACCAGAAAAGGTTTCGATGTCCTATCCAGACGCCAGTGAGTGGGGATGCCGGCGCTATGAGTCGTTTCTGCGCTTGTTATGACGGTCCGTGAACGTCCAATGTGTACACCGGCCGGAATTTGTCATCAGCTACGCTCCGCGAGGACTGACAAGAAGGTCAAGTCAGTCTCCTTGCGGCCAGAAGCGGACACTCGATCGGCCTGGTCGATGCTACGATGCGAGAATAGTACCTTTCGTTTATCAGTACCTGCTGATTGTAAGGAGCTTCGAGGAAAATGTATGGCTTACACACCGCTTCCAATTCCATCCAGCACTGCTGACGAGATTCGGGAGACGATTCGTCAGCGGTTGGATCCGCTGTTGGCGGACGTTCACGCTATGATGCGCCTGCCGTTGCCGGACGCCGGCTTACAGGCTGGCTGCAATCTTTCGGCTGCTCTCAGTTTGTTGGAGGTTGTGGGCGGCGTTTCGATTGTTTTTTACGTAGACCCAGCTTTAGCGACGGCAGACCCGAGGACACAGAGGAAGCAACGATTTCTGGAAACCATGGCGAAGCTCTTCCCATGGGACCAAGAGCAGCATCTCGCGGGAGCCATAACAGGCATGCATGCGGCAGCGGTTTTATACGAGGCGTTTCGCAATCCGCTCGCCCATGCCCTTGGCGTGTACGATGGGCCTTATCTGGGAAACATCAAAGTCGCAAAGGGTCCGATTTCGGAATCCGAAGTAGAAGCGATCGAACATGCAGCCATCCGACCGGGCGATTGGACTACGCCAACGTTGTATACAGATAGCGATACGAAATCGAAGCGGACTACGACTGTACTAACGGTCAAGTGCCTGTATTGGGGTGTTCGGCAAATGGTTGGCAGGCTTTTGAATGAGCACGTTGTTCAACAATGGGCGCCTGGTCAGACGACGATCAGTGTGCAGTCCTTCGGGATAACAGCAACTTCGACCGGCGTCTCGTCATACCAACCGATTGCACCGAAGAGCACGAGTTAGGCCGGCGAGGGACATGGGTAAGAACCGCAGAAAACGAAAGGGGAAAAGCCGGCCTGGTTCTCGCTTCGCCGATCACAACATTAGCCCGATAGCGCAGCATGCTCGACAGGGCTCGGTACTCGTTCCCCCATTAGCGCGGATTCCCAACTTCAGTCTTTCGTCTTGGGCCGATGACCATATGCCCGAGATGCTTTGGGCTGTTCTATTAGCCGGGACGCTCGAGCGGTCTCACTACCTAGCATGTTTCAGACGGGTAGCTGTGGTCGCGCGCGACTGGTTCAAGCCTGACGAACCAGGCGATCCAACCTTACCACCCGACAACAATGCAGGCCCGAATGTCGAAATAGCTTGCGATCTGACGAAGCTCTCGGAAGTCAGCGACGAAGAGTTCCTCCGTTTTGTCCGAATTCCTCTCTCCCATCCGCTCGGTTATGCCGCGCTGCGCCCATTGCTTCTCCTTGAAAGCGTGCCTGGAATAGAGCGGTGGAAACGAGTCTTAGCGGTTGAGCCCACAACCGATGATTGGAACACGCTCGCTCGCGCTGTTGCCGGCGTGTTGGATCACCAATCGGAGAGGTCCACAGACATCCGGTGGCTCAAACTGATCTTGCCGATCATTTCTGGTCGGTTGTTCTACCCCGAATCAGCGGCAAACCGCCTGGAAGAACTGCGATTGTTCCCAGACAAGGGAGACATGCGCTCCGTTCGCCCCTCCATTCGTGCTGGAGAAATGATGATCCGTCGCACACCTCCTAGCACATGGATTCGCTCCTATTGGAGCGAAGCGTTCAAAAAGACCAAATGCATCGACCCTAGTGGCGATGAGCACTACAAATTTACCGAAACGCGTATCGATCCTGATTCGTTGTTTAAGTTCAGAGATGCCGTGGTCGAGCACTTCTTCAGTTCTCAAACAGCGGAACGCGTGGACGCACGCCTGGACTCAGTGTTTGGTCTCGCACTTTATGGTCTCAGCCTAGTAGAGGAAATTGGCATGCACCGAATCCACAACCGCATTGCCGGTCGCGCTTCACTTCGTGCTCTGGTCGAAGCCTGCATTACATTGCGGTATCTGGCCAAACGTGATGAAAAGGCTTTGTGGCAGTCTTATAGAGTGTATGGAGCCGGCCAAGCTAAGCTCGCTTTTCTGAAAGCCCAAGAAGTTGAAGGTGACCTTCCAACCTTTCTGGATGAGGAAGCGTTGCACGCAATAGCCAACGAAGATGTCTGGCAGGAGTACCTGAATATTGATCTTGGGCACTGGGCTAACAGCAATGTTCGACAGCTTGCGATCGATTGCGGAGCCAAAGACCTATACGACAGATTCTACGACTGGACTTCTGGGTTCGTTCACGGAAATTGGGGCGCAGTCCGCGATACAAATTTTGTAACTTGCCACAACCCACTACATCGGCTCCACAGAATTCCGAGACAGGCGCACCGTCTCCTAAATTCTGTTGACGCCGATGCGGTTGAACTGGTGAATAACATGATCGGAGTAATGGAATCACTGTATGGCGCGGATCCGTCTATTCCCAGGGTTCAACTCGTCGCCGCACCGGTTCCACCTACCTCCCCCGCGCAAGCTGGTTGACCGCTTCGGGCGTGAGCAATCGGAGGACTGACGGCATTACGTTAACAGCGACTCTGCCAATTTTTTGCCAATTTATTTCTGGCCGCTGTAAATTTGCGTAGGTATTCGTAGGTCTGGCAAACTGATGGGCGTTGCAAGGCATTGTTTGGTTTAACATCTCAGGTTACCAGTCGTCCTTTTAACCAGTTGGTCGGAGGTTCAAATCCTCCACGGCCCACCAATTTCGGTTTGTCGCGGCGGTGTCATCCGGCTAATCGCCATTCGATGCTTCGGCACCGCGTATTCTCCCCGAACGTTTGTTTCTTGCGCGCTC
>CBDDRH010000081.1:0-4452 GCA_965233025.1 uncultured bacterium | reverse complement strand
GTTCACAGTGCCATCGCGCACGATGAGTTGCGCAACATAGTCGCCGGCGAGATCGACGGTGAAGGTCGGTGATACACTGGTCGTGCTCGACAGGGCCGCGGCGCTGCCGGCAGGCTCGGAGAGTGACCACTGATAGGTGAGCGGATCGCCATTGGCATCGGAGCTGCCGCTGCCATTGAGCGTGACGAGCGTTCCTGGGGCGAGGCCGCCCTGGTCGGGGCCGGCGTTGGCGACGGGTGCGACGTTGTTGGTGGTGATGATCACGCTGTCAGGGAAACTGTTCACGGTGCCGTCGCGCACGATGAGTTGCGCGACATAGTCGCCGTTACGGTCGACGGTAAAGGTCGGCATGGGGCTGGTGGGATTGTTCAGGGCCGCTTGGCTGCCGGGTGGCGTGCTGAGTGACCAACTATAGGTGAGTGGATCACCGTTCGCATCGAAGCTGCCGCTGCCATTAAGAGTGACGAGTCCCGGGCCTACAGTTTGGTCGGGGCCGGCGTTGGCAACGGGCGCGACATTGTTGGTGGTGATGATCACGCTGTCAGGATCGCTGTTCACGATGCCATCGTTCACGATGAGTTGGACAACGTAGTCCCCGGCACGGTCGACGGTGAAGGTGGGCGTCACGGTGGTGGAACCCGTCAAGACCGCGTTGCTGTCATCGGGCTTGCTGACAAAACTCCAACTGTAGGTGAGCGGATCCGGAGGGATGTCGTTATCGGAGCTAAGACCGCCATTGAGGGTGACGAGCGTTCCGGGGGCGATGCCGCCCTGGTCAGGGCCGGCGTTGGCGACCGGCGGGACGTTGTTGCTGGTGATGAGCACGGTGTCGGGGGCGCTGTTCACAGTGCCATCGTTCACGATGAGTCGCACGAGATATTCGCCTAAAAAGTCAGGCATAAAGGTGGGCGACACGCGGGTAGGATTCGTCAGGACCGCGTTGCTGTCATCGGGCTTGCTGACAAGATTCCAACTGTAGGTGACCGGTTGCCCGTCGGGGTCGGAACTGGCGCTCCCATTCAGTGTGATGAGGGTGCCAGGGCGGATACTACCCTGGTCTGGCCCTGCGTTGGCGACGGGCGGGTCATTGGGGGCAGTTTTGTTGCCCAGATCGCCGCAGCCGTTGATGCCGAAGATCGCTGCCAAAAAAAGCAGGGCAGTCCATGACACGGTTCGGCAGGTCTTACGTTTGTGCAATCGCATGCTTTCCCTGCTCTGGCTATGAGAGGCCCGCAGAATGAATCTTGACATTGAAGTTCGTCATGATACGTGGATATTCGAACGCGGTCTATCCCTACTAATGTAAGGGGCGTATGCGCATCCGATGGTACCGCGCATCGTAGCAGGGAGTGAAGCCAGCTTCTAGTGGCAGGCACGACGGACGTTAGAGCTTTTCTCCATACTTCTCACGGTGTTGTTTCTTTGCGCCGGCAACCCACTTTTCCCGCTTGATCCGGTCGGGGGCGGTGTAGAGCTTTTTCGCGACTTTGTCGATATCCTGCGGCTTCCAGCGCGCGATCTGGACAAAAGTATTCAGCCCCATCTTGTTCAGGGTCCGCGCAAAGACAGGACCGATCCCGTGAATCTTGCTCAGATCATCTTTCGGTCCGTCCTTTGCCGTTTTCGCCTGTTCCATCTCTAGGCTCAGTTGACTTCCACTCTGGCGCGTTTTCTGACGAGGAGCCACAGCTCCCCCATCGGTCTTGATGCGAAGTGCAGCCCGCACTTCAACCAAGCGCTTGCGGAGGCGGTCGATCTCTTCTTGTTTTTCTGCCGCCGTGTGTACTTGATCCGCCAGGCCTTGTTGTTGCGCTTCGAGTTCTTGAATCCGGTGCTCCAGGCCGTCGATCCGTTCGGCTCGCTCATCGAGGAGTTGTTTATCGAGCAGAAGCTGAGCTTTGAGTTGGTTCTGCGCCGAGAGCTGTTGTTGTAGCTTGGCGATCTGCGCGTCGTGTTGCGTGAGAGTATAGGCATATTTCGTTTCCGACTGTGCCAGTGCCGCCTCTTGTTCCTGAAGCCGTTGGGAGAGAGATTCCAGCTCGCCGATACGCTTCTCCCGTTCAGCCAGTTGGTTGTTGAGTTGGTGTAGTGCGGCTCGATGCTCAACATCTTGATCGGAGAGTTGTACTTCCAACCAATGGACCCGTCCTTGGGCCGGTTCGAGTTCCTCCACGCGCGCGCGTAGCTGATCGGCTTCTGCGACGATGGTGTCTAACTCGGCGAGGCGACGTTGAAGATGATGTCGTTCTTGCTCGTTCGACTCGAGTGTCTCTTGGGCCGCCTGACGTGTGAGGTGGAGTTGCTGGATTTCTTCCGACTGCGCCGCCGAGGTCGCGTCATATTCGCGCGCGCGGCGGCGAACCGAGGCTTCTTCCGCTTCCAGGACCGTCAGCCGCTGCGTGCGAACGGCCAACTCCTTTTGAAGCGCCTGGAGGCGGTCGTTTTGCGTCGACAGTTCCTGCCGAGAGGATTGGTTGAGTTCCTCCGATTCGACGATCTTGCTTTTGAGAATCTGCATCTCAGTGGCTTGGAATTTCAGCTCATACTGAGCCTTCTCCAGCGCCTGTTCTTTCTGGCGCAGGGTGGCGGTGACGTCCCTGAACTGTTGTGTGAGTTTGCCGGTGGATAGTTGGCGCAGCAGCCATCCGACCACGCCGCCGATTCCTGCCGCGACGAGAAGACATCCCAGGATCTGGCCGATGAACGCGATCATTGATCACTCACTCCTTTCACGCGCAATTCGATGCGCCGGTCGTGCTGGAGACCGGCCCGCGTTTGCGCTATCGACAGCGGTCGTGAGGCGCCATAGCCGACGGCGGTGAATTGGTTGGTCAGGCCGTGGCTGCTGAAGTAGTGCCGCACGGCTTCGGCGCGGCGCCGGCTGAGTTGAAGGTTATAGTCCGGTGCGCCGTATTTGTCTGTATGCCCACCGATCTCAACAGCCGTGCGGGGGGCATGACGTAATTGGGCGATCAGCTGGTCCAGCGTGGCGTGACTCCGGGGAGTCATCGTGGTGGCGTTCGAATCAAACTCGATGGAGCCGTGCGAAAGAATCTCATTCAATTTCTTCTGGAGCGAGGTGGAGGATGTCGGAAACTGAGCTGCCAGAATGTGATCCTCCAGCTGGAGCCCCGCCTGAGTGAGAGGGGCGATATCATGGAGCACGGCGGCTTTGGCCCGATCGTTATTGACCTGGCCACTGAGGACAATCGTGCGACCGTCGATAATGATAGAGCCGCGTTCCGTCATGCGTCCTAATACGGGGAGCACCTGAGGAACGTTGCCGGCCCACGCTGCAGGACCCACGTTCGGATCCACTGCCAACTCATCGACGACACGGCCTGGCGCTTTTCCATAGAGTTCCTGGGCTCGCTGAAGAATGGCCGCCTTGCTGGCCTCACTGGGAAGCGAGCCACGGAGGGTCAGAGTCCCGTGCTCTAACCGCGCATGTAAGGTGGCGGGGGTGAGGAAGCTCGATGCGGTCGATGTTGGAAGATGGCGCGGGATGCAGACCACGGCAAGAAGAGTAAGTGCGACAGCGCCTGCGCCTAGAATCGCTCTGCGCATCATACGTCGACTCTCTGGTTGTCATTGCGGCGGGACAAATTACCGTATCATATTCGCCAAAGGCGTACTAGCGCTAATATCAGCCTCTAGCGCAGGCTCGGGGGGATTCTCGATCATCGTACCCATAGCCTCCAGCCGACGATGTATTCTATAGCAGCTGAGGTTGCCGTGAGTCTGCTCCGGCGTTTGAGAAACAAGAACCAAACTTGGCCCTGCCGTTAATAGTCATTCCCGGCGGGTGTGAGAGTGTGGGAATGGGGCTGGCTCTAGCTCAGGCATTTGCGGTGGTAGGACGTTCTTTCTTTGCCGCGACAGAACCCATTCGAGTTTTTCCCAACCGTCCTTGCCTTGAACTTGCCTAATCCATCTGGTATTCTTCGCCCGCTTTTCACGAAGTGGTCATCCTTTTCTGACTCACGAACAAGTTGTAGGAGTTTATTATGGCCGGCATCACGCGGGCGCTGATCAGCGTTTCTGATAAGACTGGGATCATCGAGATGGCTAAGGGGTTGGCAACCCTCGGTGCGGAGATACTTTCCACCGGAGGTACGGCAAAGGCACTTCGAGATGCCGGTGTACAGGTGACGGACGTGGCGGTCTACACTGGCTCACCGGAAATTCTCGACGGCCGAGTCAAGACCCTACACCCCAAGATTCATGGTGGATTGCTTGGACGTCGTTCGGTGCCTGCGCATGTCGAGCAGATGAAACAGCAAGGGATCGGATCTATCGATGTGGTCGTGGTCAATCTCTACCCGTTCGAGGCGACGGTGCGCGCAGGGAGCGATTTCGACACCTGCATCGAGAATATCGATATCGGCGGGCCGGCCATGATCCGCGCCGCGGCGAAGAACCATGCGGGCGTCGCCGTGGTGGTGGACCCGG
>CBDDRH010000080.1:0-42850 GCA_965233025.1 uncultured bacterium | reverse complement strand
GGGATCGAGGCGAAGGAGTTTCCCAAGCAACGAAAATGAATTCTGCCCGTTGTTATTCGGGTCGCCGCCATCCCCTCCATCGCCGACCCCAGCATACAGACATCCATCCAGGCCAAACGCCAGCATGCCGCCGTTGTGATTCGAAAAGTTTGGGTGTGCCACCGTGAGAATCGTGGTGGCCGAAGAGGAATCGGCAAGGTCTAGGTCCGTGGCATTTCTAAGGTAGCGCGCGATGACAATGTTACCGGCGGTGTTCGTGTAAAAGACGTAGAACTGTCGATTGGTATCGTAATCGGGATCGAATGCCATCCCGAGCAGCCCTCTTTCACCGCCTGTTGACAGAAGGCTGCTGACATTGAGGAAAGGGTCTGTGAGGAGCGACCCTCCAACGACATCAAATACTCTGATTAACCCTCCCTGCTGGACGATAAAGAAACGGGTGGAGTCATTGGCAGGCGCGGTCATGAAGACCGGGGAACTGAGATTGGCAGTGACCTGTTGAAGGCGCAGACTAGTGGACTGAGGCAAGGGTGCCAGCGAGTCTTGGTCCGATCCGTTGTCGGAGCACCCGATCAGGCATCCCGTGCCGACAAAGACCAAACCAGCCATCAATAGGCGCCGAATCAGTAGCATCAGCCACTTCGCGTAATGCCTGGCTCTGGGCTTTCAGCCTACTATAGAGTGGTGAATCGCCTCAAGTCGCTCCTGTGAGTGGGTAGGTCAATGGGACGATCTAAAATAATAAGAGGGGTTGTCCGGCGCATGCCCGTCTTGTTCACAAGACCTCTCTTTGTTCATAGCAGGTTATCGGTGCCTATCCAGATAGGTGCGCAAGGCTCGCCTATCTCGCTCTCGAACCGTGACGGCAATCCTCAGGTGTTCAAGATATTGAGCCAACGTTTTCCCACCGAGATCGATCTTACGGGTTGTAAAAAAGTCGCGCACGTCTCGTTCGAGTTCAGGTGTGGCGAGATTGACGATTCCACCGCACATGCGGCGCAGCCCCTGTTTAGGGAACAATTGGTCCATCTTGTGCCAGTTCGTTTTCACAAACGCCCAGGCCAATTCTCTGCCATAGACATTGCCCAGGATGGCACTGATGAGAAACGGCGCGTCTTGCGTGCGAAAGTCTCCGCTGATGGTACGGGCAAGTGTGCGCTCAAGTAGTGCGTGAGGCTGGAATGCCGCGAGCGAGAAGAGATAGCGCCGTTCTTCTTGCGGTGTGGCGGCGGTGCGAAGCCGTTCGTTAAATTCGTCGTATCGGGTGGCATCGCCCGTATGCGCGAGGATCGCGACGAGTGCGGGCACGACATTGGGATCTACGGCTGTCGCGTCGTCGCAATACGCCCGGTACAATTCGGTTGCGCGCCGTTGGACGGCCGGTTCATTGCCGAGTTTACCCTGTGCGCCGATCAGTTCACCCCGCAGCTGTTTCGTCAGCGCGCTCTCGCCGCTTCGGGGCGCCCAACCCAAGTCTGTAACAGCCGGACCGATCCGACCGCGTACGAACGCTTCGAGCGCCGGCCGATCTTCCACGGTGACGATCCGGTTCAGGAAGGAGAAGGAGTCAAGCAACACGGCCCACACGTTCTTGTCCCGCTCCGCGGTGAATCGGGCTGTCAGGTCAAGATAGTCCGTGAGGGGCATGAGGCCCGCAACGGTGGTGGCCCAGGCGTCGTTGATGAGATTGAACCGCTCGGTGACGGCAAGTCGATCGACGCCGGTGCTCAGGATCCGGTCGAGCAGTTCTGGCGCATAGCGCACCCGATAAAAGCCATGGCCTTCCTCGTTGATCAGTACTGACTCCCAATCGCGAGGGAGCGGGACCGTCGTGCTCTTCTCCGTCAGCAGCATGCGTGAGGTGCCGGCCTTGCCTCCAGCGGTGACCCGCATCTGGAGCGGAATTTGCCACCGTTGGTCTTGTGATGGGCCGGACTGCTCGTCACTCAGATAGCTAAACCGCTGTTGGGTAATCGTGAGCTCGGATGACGGGCTGACCGTGGCGGTCACGAGCGGGAACCCCGGTTGGAAAATCCATCCGTTCATGAGTTCAGGCACCGGCTGTTTGGCGATCTTCCCCAGCGAAACCCAGAGATCGTTCGTGTCTGCGTTCCCGTACGCATGAGCGCGCAAGTAATCGCGAACACCGTCACGGAAGACCGTTGGACCGATGTGCTGCTCTAACATCCGAAGTACCGACGCGCCTTTTTCATAGGTCAGGACGTCGAACATCGCCTCGGCGTCCTTCGGAGCCAGCACCGGGTATTCGATCGGTCTTGTGCTTCGGAGTCCATCGACGGAAAAGGCCGCAGCGCGCGCGACGCCGAAGCTGTCCCATCGTTTCCATTCCGGTTTCCAGGCATCCACGGCCAGCATTTCCATGAAGGTCGCGAAGGCCTCGTTCAACCAGAGCCCGTTCCACCAGGACATGGTCACCAAATCGCCGAACCACATGTGCGCGTTTTCATGCGCGACCACATCCGCCACACGCTCCAGTTCTCCGTGCGTGGCGCTCTGCCGATCGACCAGCAAGGCCGTCTCACGGTAGGTAATGGCCCCGAGGTTCTCCATGGCCCCGGAGGCAAAGTCGGGAATGGCGAGCAGGTCCAGCTTGTCGCCGGGGTAGGGAATTCCATAGTAGCTCTCAAAAAATGATAGTGACGCCGCCGCAATGTCTTGACCAAATTTGGTCAGATGCTTTTTCCCGGGAATGGCCCACAGACGAAGCGGCGTGTTGCCGATCATCGTCGGTTCGGTCGGCTCGATCCGGCCTACGATGAATGCAACCAGGTAGGTGGACATTTTGATCGTGTCGGCGAAGCGCACCACCTTCTTACCGCCAGCACGCGTTTCGGCCGTGATCGTGGTGTTGGAGACTGCGGTAAGCGTTGGATCGATGACCAGCGTCGTGGCAAAGACGGCTTTGAAGTCCGGTTCATCCCAGCAGGGGAACGCCCGGCGGGCATCGGTGGCTTCGAACTGTGTCGCGGCCAGGCTGTGAGTCACACCGCGCTCGTCTTTGTAGGTACTGCGATAGAGCCCGCGGAGCTTGTCGTTGAGCGTACCGGAGAATGTCATGGTGAGTCGCCAGGTACCTGGCGCGAGAGACTCGGTGAACGTGAGATGGCAGCGTTCGAGCGATGCATCCAACGCAATCGTAGCCTGCTTCGATGAGCCGAAATCTCCTATGATGTGCGCCGACGTGATATCGAGTTCAACCGCGTTGAGGACGATTTCAGAGGTTGCATGATGGATCGTGAGGGTGATGGTTTCCTGTCCGGCAAAGCGTGCGGCCGCCAGGTCAGGCTCCAAGCGCAGATCATAGCGAATCGGGACGACGTGTCTCGGAAGCCGGTATGGATCGAGTGTGTCCGGAGAAGAATCCTGGTTCATATTCTCACCTTTCGGTCGTGTTGTAGGCGCTTGCACAAAAGAACTGTTGAGGCACGAACTGAGGAGCGATGTCAGTGGAATCGCAATGAGGAATCGGACATGCCTACTGATGGCCTGTAGCGTCTGTCGCCTGCTGATCGGTTCAGTCATGTCCTCGTCGCAGGGTACGACTCAACTCCGTCTGGTGTGCCTACGATGAGCAGGTCTGTGCGTCCGACAAAGAGACCGGTCTCGACGACTCCGGGAATCTGATTCAACGCGATCTCGAGTTCTCGCGGGTTGTCGATCCGTGGAAGATAGACATCCAGAATCACGTGACCTGCTTCTGTGTTGAATGGCGATCCGTTCCGTTCCCTGAGCACCACGCGGCTCCGAGTGAGAGCTTCAATTTCTCGTGCCGTACTCCCCCAGCCGAAAGGGATCACTTCGATCGGGAGGGGAAAGGATCCCCCTAATACGGGGACTCGTTTGGTATGGTCGACCAAGACGATGAACTGTTTGGCCGAAGCCGCGACAATCTTTTCCTTCAAGAGCGCGCCGCCGCCGCCCTTGATGAGATTGAAGTCAGGATCGACCTGATCTGCCCCGTCGATCGCAACATCGATGACCCAGGCATTATCGGCATCGATGAGGATAATTCCTTGCTCCCTGGCAAGCGTAGCTGTTTCCTTTGACGTAGGCACTCCGCGGAGTTTCATGCCCGCTCGGACCTTTTCCCCCAGCGCCATGATCATGTGCTTAGCCGTTGAGCCGGTCCCGAGGCCGATGACCATGCCATCGCGGACGAATTCAACGGCTGTTAACGCCGCGGCTTTCTTCAGGCTATCGAGGTCTTGGTTACTGGTCATGCTGCGGGTGTATGGGAGATGGCTGCGGCGACAGACGCAGCTCCGAGTAACGCAGTCTTGTCGTTCATCACTACTTTAACGGGGATCGAAGTCATCAAGCGTTTGTAGCGGCCTTTGTTGGTAAAGGCTTTCATGAAAGTTCCGTCTTTCAGTTTGGCCAGCAACTTCGGCGCGATGCCGCCGCCCAGATACACGCCGTTGAGTGCCATCGCCTTGAGGGCAAGATTACCCGCTTCGGCTCCATAAATGGAGGCGAACAGGTCGAGCGCCTGCTTGGCGATGTCTGCCTGGCCTTTAAGTCCCGCTTCTGCAATCACCGCCGGCGGATCGCCGGCTTTGATTTGCTCCGAGAGCCACGTCGGCTCATTCTTCTTGCTGTCGCGGACATAGTCATAGATGGCGTGCAGGCCGGGACCCGACAACACACGTTCGTAACTCACGTGCAGGTAGTTACTTCGCAGATGGCGCAGCAGTTCAATTTCGTTGTCATTGTTCGGTGCGAAGTCTGCGTGACCGCCTTCAGACGGCATAGGCTGATAGCGTGAACCGTTCCAGAAGAGGATGCACTCGCCCAATCCGGTTCCCGCAGCTATCAGGGCGAGCGCCTGATGATGCTGTGGAGGAGTGCCGGCGTTGAGGATGTGGAGTTCGTCCGGTCTGAGCAATAGAATACCGTGCGCCATGGCTTCGAGATCATTGAGCAGCTTCACTCTCGGTATGTCGAACTGTTTCTCAAGCTGTGCGCCATCGACAACCCACGGGAGGTTCGTCGTCTTAGAATGGTTCTGAAAGACGGGGCCGGCGACGCCGAAACAAGCCGCATCGATCTTCAGCGGTTTTTCCGCTGAGCGATCCGGCTCCAATTCGCCCGTGTCGCTCTTCTCGGTCGGAAATTCGTCGATGGGCGACGGAGGCTTCGGTGGAGCGAGGAATTCGGTGAGGATGTCCTCAAGCGAGGTGTACTCGGCACTCTGGAACGTCTCCAATCGGACGGGATCGACGCGATCTTTGCTCCAGTCGAACAGGGCTAAATGAGTTTTCGTGCCCCCGATATCTCCAGCAACAATCATCCTGCCCTCATGCGCTCATCCGCGGTTAACGTATTGAAAGCTCGGCTGCGGCCGCTTGGTCGAGGAACCAGATGAGACGGCCATCCTCCGGTGCGACCAGCGCTGCAGGAAGCTGGCGTTCAGCTTCGGTCTTCGGATTAAGGATGGCTCTCACGACTCCTGCTTTGCCGGCTCCTGTCACGAGAAACAGTATCACACTCGCCCTGTTGATCGCAGCTAGGGTCATAGTCAGCCTGTTGGGCGGATCTTTGGGAGATTGTGTTGCCGCGATCAGGTGTTGATGGCCCCGTAAAATGGATGCCCCGGGAAACAGAGATGCTGTATGCCCGTCTTCGCCCAGCCCTAAGAGGACAAGGTCAAGGGACGGCTGGGCCGATGGTGCGGTTTTCGTCGCAAGGTGCAACTGCTGTTCATACTCATACGCCGCCGCCTGTGGGTCACTGGATTCTCCTGCCATACGATAGACCTGCGAAGGCATAATGTTCAGAGGAGTGAACAGAGCTTTCTTGGCTAAGGCGTAGTTACTTCGAGGGTCATCCGGAGGAACACAGCGTTCATCGCTGAAAAAAAACGTAGTCCGGGACCAATCGAAGCGATCGGCGAAGGCAGGAGAGATCAGGGCTCTGTAGAGGATTTCCGGTGTCGTGCCACCGGAGAGAGCGATGAGGAATCGACCGTTCGCGCGGACGGCTTCTTTGCCCACTTCCAGTACGAATTCAGCTGCGGCGTCAGCCCAGGCTTGGCTGTCGCGGTGGATACGGATGTCGGGAACGGCAGGCATCCTACTTCTTTCTGGCGCGCACGCTCTTGGTACGCCGCTTTGTTGGACGACGAGCCGACGCGCGAGAGGCGAGGGACTCCGTCAGCGTCTGAATCGTCGTGATCGGATTCTTGCCTAGGGGCAGAACGATCGCCTGTTGCTCATGAGCCCGGAGGGCCTGTATGTCACCGGCCGCTTGGGCCTGCGCGAGCGTGCGAAAGGTAAATGGTTTTCCAGGAACCTTGAGATCAGGAGTCATCGAATCGATGAGTTGTAAGAATATTCCGCTCTTCGGACCCCCCTTATGGAGTTGGCCTGTCGAATGGAGATTACGTGGACATAGTCGCTCGACTGCATGGGATGCGTCGAGTCGTGCGTTCCCTGCAGCGACCAGGGATTGAAGGTCCTGGGGAAATGATCGATCAATCTTGAGCGTCATGGCAAGGCTTCCGCGTATTGTAGATATCGGAATAGCGAAACACAAATATGAGGCCTCACCAATGGCGTCGTGGTTTGATGGAGAAACCAGACCCTGGCTTCTCCAATTGTCCCCACGAAGTCTACGTGTGGTAGTGAGGAACGCCGAGATGTGGGGGAGGCGATGATTGGACTTTGCTTCCCGTAGGTCCGAGGACGAGAGGCAAGCCCGGCCTGTCGGATCCATCTGTTAGTCTCATGCAACCAAACAAACCAGACAGACCAAATAAACAAGGTGTGCCTCATGATGCCCTGATACAAGATGATCATTCTAAGATGGGCGGCACGTAGTTTGACAGGGTGTCAGCCCGTCCCTATAATGCCGGGTTATCTGTGAGTCTTCTTAGGCAAGGAGCGATCGCATGTCGTTTACATCTCAGCAACCATCGAACCTCAAGAAAAAGCGTGAACATGGGTTCCGTAAGCGGATGAGCACGAAGAATGGCCGGAAGGTATTGGCTCGTCGTCGTGCCAAGGGGCGAGCACGCTTGGCGGTATAGATTGAGCCACGCCGGCTAGGGCTGCACGAAGGAATCTTTGCCCTCCGTTATGTGCCCCGGACAAGGTAGTCCCCCTTCACAGGATGACGGTGCGTGGCTACGGCCGAGCCTGGAGATCCCGGCTCGAAGAGGAAGTCCTGTGCAAGCTGGCCCTCTCCCAGGATGATGGCGATGTCGCAGGGTGGAGGTGACAGGAATCTGTTCCTGAAACGTAGTCGCGATATCGAGTATGCCAAGCAGCATGGTCATCGTATCTCGACCGCTCTGTTCAATATGGTGATTTGCCGGACTGACACGAATGGCAGCCGGGTTGGTATTGTGGTAGGGAAGCGATTCGGGGGAGCCGTCAGCCGAAATCGGGGCAAGCGGCTGTTTCGGGAACTGACGCGGCAACTGCGCGGTCAATTACTCCCTGGACACGATCTGGTGGTCTTCCCCAAGCGGGATTCGATTTCGCAGCCCTTTGCCGTTCTGAAAAAAATGTGGGTCTCTGCACTGCAACGGCAACAACTGCTTCGTATGTATGAGGACTAGCGTGCGCCAGTGGTGTCTGCCTTTGCTTTTCGGTTACCCTATTGGATCTCGCCCCTTCTCAGACCAACCCGCCCTACTGAGGCGACCTGTTCTGACTATGCGAGGGCCGCGATCAGTCGGTAGTGGGTACTCAACGGACGCAAGCTTGTGATCTGCCACCTGCTTAAATAAGTACCCATTTTCTCCTAGATGAATGGATTCTGTGGCGTAGTAAGGACACAATTGTTCACATCGTGGTAGCGATTTGTTTATGGACAAACGTATTGTCGTATTTCTCGTTCTGTCGTTAGCGATCATCCTGGGATTTGACTTGCTCCTCAAGCAGATGGGGTGGCTTCCTGAGCCCCCTCCTGTTCAGGACGGCGCTGTCCAAACCCCCTCCTCATCGGAACAAGAGCCAACTGCCGAGTCCCTGAGAGGCAAGGACAGCGGATCGACCAGTCTGAGCGGCCCAAGTCAATCAAGTCAAAAGCCTGGCGCTCCTGCGTCGGGTAGTCCTCCGCCAATCTTGGAGCAGACGGTGACGATTGAGACGGATCTGGTTCGGGCCGAATTTTCGAATCGTGGTGGGGTGATTCGCAGTTGGGAGATGAAGCGATACCATACGGGCCCTCCCGAAGCAAAGCCAGTACAACTCGTCTATCAAGGGGGAAAGTTCAAAGGCCCACTCTCGATTACGGTGGCGAATGCCGACATCGACAAGGTCATTCGAGAAGGCCTCTATAGTATTGAGAAAGATTTTACGAAACTCGATGCCGCTCATCCTGTCGGGCATGTCACGATGCAGTTTCACGATGCAGCGACCCATCTCAGCGTGGAGAAACGACTGACATTTCATCACGATAGTTATCTGGTGGACATGTCGTTCTCCGTCGAGGGAGTGACTGAGTCCTATGATATCGGGTTAGGGACGAATTTCGGTATCGTGGAATGGGGCGATGGGTTTATCGGTCTGATCGGATCGGCCTCGCGGGTTGACGACAAAGTTGAAAAAGAGACGCCAGAGAAGGAGCTTGAACGGAAGGGTGCGGTTCAGTGGGTCGCCTTGCAGGATAAGTACTTTCTTTCGGTGTTGATCCCGAAGGCGGGTGAGGCAGCTATTGCCAAGACGGAGGGCGAAAAAATCGTGTCGGCTGGGCTACGGATGGCCACGTCAGGAGGAGCATCCTCGATTGCGCTTCAGCTATATGCGGGCCCAAAAGAATACGACACCCTCCGCTCGTTAGACGTCGGCCTGGAAGATATGATCGATTTCGGATGGTTCATCTACGGCAGTTGGACTATTGTGAAGTCAGTTGCCAAACCGATCTTTTATGTTCTGCGTTTCATCCACGAGTATGTCCCTAACTATGGGTTTACCATCGTTCTCTTGACGTTGGGGATCAAATTGTTATTTGTGCCGTTGCAATACAAGAGCTACAAGTCGATGAAAATGATGAAGCTGATCCAACCTAAGATTAAAGAAGTCCAGGAGAAATACAAAGGCGATCGCGATCGTCTGAACAAGGAGTTGATGAAGCTGTACCGCGAGCAGAAAGTGAATCCGTTGGGCGGCTTTCTCCCGATGTTCTTGCAGATGCCTGTCTTCATAGCCCTATTCAATGTCCTCTACATGACGATCGATTTGCGCCAGGCCCCTTTCATGCTCTGGATTACCGATTTATCGTTGCAGGACCCCTTCTATGTCCTGCCGATTATCATGGGGGCGTCGATGTTTATTCAGCAGAAGATCACGCCCACCACGATGGACCCGGCACAGGCAAAGATCATGCTGGTACTCCCGATCGGCTTAACATTCCTGTTCGTGAATTTTCCTGCAGGCCTCGTGCTGTACTGGCTCACCAACAATGTTCTGACTATCACTCAGCAAATAGTGACGGATCGTTTTCTGTTGCACGAAAAAGCTCTCGCCTCGATGGTAACTCAGCAGAGCGGCAACACGAGCGCATAGACGCCAGATACGGGCTCACTGGTAATGGTGATCATCAGCCGCGGACTGTGATGGGTGCCCGGCGAAACAGGTGGAATAAACGCCCTCAGGAGTTCGGGGTTCGAAGTTCTGAGAACCTTGGACTCCGGACCTGGCAGGATACGGAAAAACTCTCTGAGTGTGCAGGATGCTCAAAAAGGCCGTCTAGCAAGGCCGCAGCGAGTGAAGAGGCGAGGCGTACGCTTCGGTACGTTGAGCCTCTGAACGATGCGAGAACGCCGCTGGCGGACTTTTTCAGCATCCTGCCAGTGAAAGAGGCGTCATGCATGGAGGACTCGAAGACACGATCTGTGCCATTGCCACCCCCGCAGGCGAGGGCGGCATTGGGATCGTCCGTTTGAGTGGCCCTCAGGCACTTGTCGTCGCTTCTCAGGTTGTGCACTTGCGGTCTGGTCGTCCCCTCTCTTCGATTTCTTCACACACACTGCATCTGGCTGATCTTGTGATTCCCGCAGCGGATAAGCGGAAAGAGGTGAGACTCATTCAGACACGCCCGGCGGGATCGGCCCTGCTCGATGAAGCGCTCGTGGTTTATATGAAGGCTCCGCGGTCCTATACGGCAGAGGACGTAGTGGAAATTCAGTCTCATGGTGGGGCGTTGGTGCTTGAGATGGTGTGCACGGTATGTATTGAGTCCGGCGCGCGGATGGCGGAGCCGGGAGAGTTTACGAAGCGGGCATTTCTCAATGGACGCTTAGATCTGTCCCAGGCGGAAGCGGTGCTCGATACCATCAGGGCTACATCCTCCGCTGGATTGAACATTGCGCAACGCCAGCTACGAGGGGATCTCGCGCGTGAGGTGGAGCAGGCTCGGAACTCTCTTCTGACGGTACTGGCCCATGTGGAGGCGGGGATCGATTTTGTGGACGAAGACATATCCTTTCTTCAACGCGATGAACTGATTCGTATTGTGAAAGAGGCCTGTGCGGTGGTTCAGAAATTGGAATCGACGGCGCGGGAGGGACGGATCTTACGGGAAGGAGCGCACGTGGTGATCCTTGGCCGCCCGAATGTCGGCAAGTCCAGTGTCTTGAACCGTCTTCTGAGGGAAGAGCGGGCGATTGTCACGGCCATTCCTGGCACAACGAGGGATGTGATCGAGGAGTCCTTCGATCTTGACGGGGTGACGGTTCGCTTGGTTGATACAGCAGGAGTGCGGGAAACGGACGATATTGTCGAGCTGGAAGGGATCAAACGGACGCATGTCGCACAGGACGAAGCGGATCTCTTACTCGTGGTAGTGGATCGGAGTCTACCCCTCACCAGTGATGATCGGAAGCTCCTGAGTGTGGTCAAGAATCGTAAGCATATGGTGCTGCTGAACAAAGCCGATTTGACCGATGCGGTCGAGTCGGATGCCGTGCTTGCGGGCCATTCTTCATATAGTATTTCTGCAAAAACGGGTTTGGGAGTTGAAACGGTGAAGTCGGCTCTTCGCGCTCAGCTGTTGTCTGAGGGCTTTGAAGCAGCGGAGGGTGTCACTGTCACAAATGTGCGACACCGTGATGCGTTGCGCCGGGCTGGTGAATCCTTGGACCAGGCCTTTGAGTCCGTGCAGGGGGGGGCGGCAGGGGAGCTGGTCTCGATCGATGTGCGCGCCGCTGCCGACGCACTCGGTGAAATTACGGGCGCCATCACGACAGACGAAATCCTTGGCCGTATCTTTTCAGAGTTTTGTATCGGCAAATAGGAAAAGGTTGAACATGGGACAGACCGTCGATGTCATTGTGGTGGGTGGAGGTCATGCCGGCTGTGAGGCTGCTCTGGCTGCGGCACGCATGGGTGCGCGAACCTTGCTGCTCACAATGGATTGCGACCAAATCGCGCACATGTCGTGCAACCCGGCGGTCGGGGGAATTGCCAAAGGACATCTGGTAAAGGAAATCGATGCGCTGGGTGGAGAGATGGCACGGAACACGGATCAAGCCGGCATCCAGTTCCGCTTCATCAATACGAGCAAAGGCCCGGCGGTGCGAGCCCTCCGCGTCCAATGCGATAAAAAACTGTATCGAGAGGCCATGCAACGAACATTGCGCCAGCAGGAAGGGCTGACGATCGGCGAGGGAACGGTGGATCGCTTGCTGACGCATGCCGGTGCGATTACAGGCGTGGTGACAAGTAGCGGCGATCACGTTCAAGCAAAGGCCGTGATTCTGACATCAGGTACATTCCTTAAGGGGCTTATCCATATCGGGTTGAATCATTTTCCTGCGGGACGAGCTGGAGAGGCGTCCGCCGAGCACCTGTCCGACTGTATGCGAGACCTGGGGTTCGAAGTGGGCCGGCTCAAAACCGGCACGCCTCCTCGCTTGGATGGGACGACCATTGACTTTTCCGTGATGGTACCTCAGCCGGGCGATGATCCGCCGCCGCCTTTTTCGTATCGGACCGGCCGGATTGAGAACCGCCAACTCCCCTGTCATCTGACCCATACCAATCGTGCGACGCACGAGTTGATCCAGCGCAATCTGGACCGGTCGCCGCTCTACAGCGGTATCATTGAATCGGTGGGACCGCGGTACTGTCCGTCGATCGAAGATAAAGTCGTACGCTTTGCGGACAAAGAACGTCATCAGATCTTTATCGAGCCGGAAGGATTGGAGAGCCGTGAGTTCTATCCCAACGGTATTTCAACTAGCCTACCGGTTGATGTGCAGGCTGCGATTCTGAAAACGATTCCTGGCTTAGAGCATGCCATCATGCTCAAACCTGGCTATGCGATCGAGTACGACTACTTTCCTCCACGGCAGTTGCACCCGACTCTGGAGACCAAGCTTCTTGATGGTCTGTACCACGCAGGACAGATCAATGGGACATCAGGATATGAAGAGGCAGCGGCTCAGGGCCTTATGGCTGGAATCAATGCTGTTCTGAAGCTTCGAGGCAAATTGCCATTGGTGCTTGACCGGTCCCAGGCCTATATTGGTGTACTCATTGATGATCTTATTACGAAAGATGCGCGTGAACCCTATCGCATGTTTACGTCGCGAGCAGAGTATCGCCTATTGTTGCGCCATGGAAATGCTGATCTTCGATTAACTGATACTGGACGGGAAGTTGGGTTAATTTGCGACGAGGTCTATACACGGTTTCAGGTAAAACAGAAAGCAATTGCATCTGAACTCGTTCGTCTCGAAGAGCTTCGACCAAAACTCACAGAAGCTGTTCGTGAGCGCCTAGCTAAAGTTCAGATTGAGGACATCTCTGGGCCCTGCAACGCAGCCCAACTTTTGCGGCGCCAGGGAGCGAGCTATAAGACTCTGTTGGAGGCACTTGGGGTTGATGTATTACAAGACATTGAAACTGCTGACGAAGTAGAGTTACAAGTCAAGTACTCAGGTTACATCAAGCGCCAGCTTCAGCAAGTAAGTCGATTCAAAAAGCTCGAAACGAAACCAATCCCAATGGCCTTCAATTACGATGGAACTCTTGGTTTTTCGCGAGAAGTCTGTGAAAAGCTTAAAAAGATTCGACCCGCGTCTATTGGCCAGGCATCGAGAATTTCAGGAGTCACACCAGCGGCAATTTCTCTTCTCCTCGTAGCCCTTGAAAAGTACAAGGGTGAATCCGATCGAGATAGTGCCCTGCAAGTCTTACCCTAGACGAGTACGCGTGGAGATCTTTACTGCCTACTCTGGAATGTCTTGACCTCATCTGCTGATTCACGTAATTGTTCCACGTGGAACATGAACAAGAATTGCGCGAATTCACGATTAGCTCCGTAAAGGACCTCGGGCTGACAATTGCGGAAGCCCATGCGGGTCAGTTCGTGCGTTATCTTGCTCATCTCCTTGAGTGGAATAAGGCGATCAATCTCACGGCGATCATCGATCCTAAAGAAATAATCATTAAACATTTCGTGGACTCACTTGTTGGGCTTGTCGCAACAAGTTTCCCACAAAATAGCATGGTGGTTGATGTGGGATCCGGAGGGGGATTTCCTGGTGTCCCTCTTAAAATCGTGAGATCTGATATACGACTGACCCTAGTAGAGCCAACTCAGAAGAAATGTTCATTTCTCAACTCAGTGATCGGTTTGTTAAAGCTTCATGACGTGTCTATCTTTTGTGGCACCATCGAACAGTATGCCAAGGAGCCTCACAGTTATGGTATTGATGTGGTCGTAGTAAGGGCTTTGAAGTATGAAGGCATCAGGAAACACCTCCCTGCATTGCTGACCTCAAAAGGCAAAATCGTCTTGTATCGATCAGAGTCCATTAAGAACCAGGAGATCGGAGAAGAGTTTTATCTTGTGAGCGAAACAGATTTTGTTCTTCCTGAAGGATCTGGCAAGAGGGTCGTCACAGTGATTGAAAGAGACAATTAATAATATAATCAATTATATATGTGTTTGTTCCACGTGGAACATTATCCATAAATGTATGAGGAATCGCTAAATTAATTCGAGTTATGGCAAAGATTGTAGCGATCGCAAATCAGAAGGGTGGAGTAGGAAAGACGACAACGGCCGTGAACCTGGCCGCTGGTGTCGCACTCCTAGGGAAGCGTGTCTTGCTTGTGGATATGGATCCGCAAGGGAACGCCACAAGTGGGCTAGGGGTCGACCCCCGTTCCCTACAAACGACTGTATACAACTGCCTTATTAAATATGTGAAGTTTCATGATGTTGTGCAAACCACAGAAGTGAGCGGTTTGTCACTTTTGCCAGCAAATGCTGACTTGTCTGGGGCAGAAATAGAGCTGGTGAATGTGGAAGAGCGGGAAAGACTGCTTCAACATTTCTTGCGAGATGTGAACCAGTTATTCGACATTATCTTTCTCGATTGTCCTCCTACATTAGGAATTCTGACGGTGAATGCCCTCGTCGCGGCAGAGAGTATAATCGTCCCGGTTCAATGTGAATACTATGCCATGGAGGGGTTAAGTCGCTTGGTTGGAAACATCGATCGAGTTCGTCAATCCTTTAACCCCGACCTTAAATTGGAAGGGATCGTCTTGACAATGTTCGATGCGCGGAATACGTTGGCGCGTCAAGTCGTTGAGCAAGTTCGTGAGCATTTCAAAGAAGTCGTCTACAGCACCATGATCCCTCGCAATGTGACACTGGCGGAGGCTCCGAGCTACGGACGTCCAGCCATGTTATATAACGTTGCATCTGCAGGTTCTCAGGCCTATTTGTCATTAGCAAAGGAGTTTGTGAGTCATGGAGAAAAAAGCGCTCGGTAGAGGACTCGACGCATTGTTGCCTGCTGCCAAGCCCGTGGCGATATCTGAATTATCGGAGATTCAACATCTGCGGGTCGATGCAATCGTACCCAATCGGTACCAGCCAAGACAAAATTTTTCGGCTCAGGAACTGACGGAACTCACGGATTCATTGAAGCAGAGCGGGTTGCTACAGCCAATTTTAGTGCGGCGCAAGGGTGATGGAATATACGAACTCATTTCCGGCGAACGGCGTTGGCGCGCGGCGAAAGAAGCGGGGCTGGAGACGATTCAAGCCGTCATTCGCAATTGCGGAGATGAAGAATCAGTCGTTCTAGCGCTGGTGGAAAATCTACAACGCGCAGATCTCAATCCCATGGAGATGGCTAGGGCCTACCATCGGATGATGAACGAATTTGGACTGACTCAGGACATAATTGCGCGGCGAGTCGGTTGTGAACGATCATCGATCGCCAATATCGTGCGTCTTATACAGCTTCCTTTAGAGATCCAGCAGCTAATTGAATCGAATCAGCTCTCCATGGGACATGCCAAAGTTATTCTCGGTCTTCCAGGTCAAAATGAACAGCTTAGAGTCGCCCAGCTTGTGGTCTCAAAAGCCTTATCAGTGAGAGAGACGGAAAAATTCATTGAAGTATCACTGACTGGAAAGAAGCGAGGGACAAAGGAATTACGGCGAACACCTTGGTCTGATGTCGAAGAACGATTACAAAAACGATTGGGCACTAAAGTCATGATCCAAAAAGGAAAGCGTGGAGGGAAAATCGTCATTCACTACTTCTCCCCCCCAGAACTCGACGGGATTCTTGAGACACTTTTGAATTAGTTCGCTCTATTCAGCCTTGCCTCGTAAAAATCATGAGAGACAGAGGCATACTTGTTGCTTCTACGTATTCGAGACCATGCTCACGCCGATCAAGTATTTTCCATAACAGTATCTCAACTACGACGAAATAGTGGGGTCATCGACTTGAGGAGACACGTTCATGTGGGGGCAGGAAAAAAAAGAAGAGATGAGCATCAATGAGCAGGAAAGCGAGAAGATGACCATGGCTGCTGCCAACTCAACGTCAGACAAGGCCGAAGATATTAACGCCTTTGTGGGGAAGGGTGTTGAGTTCAAAGGCACTATCTCCTATAGTGGAACGGTGAGAATCGACGGGTATCTCGACGGAGAAATCCATACAGATGGCATGTTGTTAGTCGGTGAAGAGGCTATCATCCAGGCAAAAATCACCGCCGGAACCATCGTGTCAAAAGGAAAGATCACCGGCGAGGTAATCGCCAAGGAATGCATCAAACTCCGATCTCCGGCCGTCATGAACGGAAGTGTCAAGACGCCGGTCTTATCGATGGAAGATGGCGTGCTCTTCAACGGTGCGCTTGAGATGGCTAACGGAGTGCGTGAACTCCCGCGAGACCTGCCGCTGCATCCGGTGGGAGTGATTGCCCCACCTGGCCTTAAGCGGGCCAATGGTTAGGGGGAAATATTAATATTTAGGTATTTATCCTGCTCATCGGTTGCGTGGCGAGAGACCATGCATGCGCGGGAGGACTTTGAGGAGGCGATCATGTGGGCAGCGAAAGAACGGGGCCAGCAAGCCGAACAAGGCAGTGAAAACATTACGCTCCTTGGGAAGGGCGTGGACTTCAAAGGCGTCGTGAGTTTTGATGGCACCGTCCGGGTTGATGGACGCGTCGAAGGCGAGATTCATACAACCGGAACCTTAATCGTCGGAGAGTATGCCGTGATCGAGGGCATCGTGTCAGCCGGGGTGCTCATGAATAGCGGCAAAATCAACGGCACCATCACTGCCATTGAAAAGATTCACATCCTTAAGCCCGGTGTTCTTGTTGGCGATATCCGAACCCCGGTCATTGCGATCGAAGAAGGCTCTCGTTTCCATGGCATGTGTGACATGGGTGCCAATCTTTGGAGCGGCGAACACGCCCTCGCGGTGAACGCAGCTCCCAGCTTGGTTGCATCCGCCCATTAGCTGCAGAGAACAGCCCTCTAGCCCTTTTCCTATCTCCTCAGTACAATAGCGGCCTTATGGCTCGCCCTACAGTTCTACTTGGCATGAGCGGTGGAGTGGATAGCTCTGTCGCCGCAGCGCTTCTGGTTCGCCAGGGCTACGACGTTCATGGCGTCACCCTTCAGGTCTGGGAACACGAAGACGAAACAGTCGCGGTCTCTAAGCGCTGGGAAGAACGTGGCTGCTGTAAGGTCGGCATTGCCCGATACGTTGCGCAGACATTGAAGATCCCACACGAGGTGGTCGACACCAGAGAAACCTTTCGTGCCGGCGTGATCGACGACTTTATTGCCGGCTATCTCGACGGCACAACGCCCAATCCCTGTGTCCGGTGCAATGAGCGCGTCAAACTGCGGAGTCTCATCGAGCTCGCAGACGCACGCGGGTTCAACTTTGTGGCTACCGGCCACTATGTTCGCATTGGCGAATCCGAGGGAGCGCCGACTCTTCAGCGAGCAGCCGACCTTAAGAAAGATCAAAGCTATTTCCTCTACCGTCTTCGTCAGTCATGGCTCGCTCGACTTCTCTTTCCTGTGGGGAATATGCAGAAGACGGACGTATGGATGGAAGCAGAGTCCTTGGGCCTTCCCACGGACGAATTGAAGGAAAGCCAGGAAATCTGCTTCGTCAGCCACGGCGATTATCGAACGTTTATCGAGAAGGAAGCGCCCGCCGCCAAAAAACCAGGGGCCTTTGTGGATAATGAAGGCCGATATTTGGGCAACCATGAGGGAATCGCTTTTTATACGCCAGGCCAACGGCGAGGTCTCGGTATTGCGGCCGGCCGTAGACTCTATGTACAGCAAGTACAGCCTCTCACTAATACTGTCGTCCTTGGAACGGAAGAGTCCCTGCGTCGTGGTCAGTGTAACGTCACAGATCTGAATCTCTTCGACTCCTCACTTCTGACTGGATCAACAGAGGTCGCGGTCAAGGTCCGATATGCCACGCCTGCCACGCCTGCGACCATCCAGCCTTGTTCAGATGGCACTCTTCGTATTGTCTTCCACGAGCCACAACGCGCGTTAAGCCCAGGACAGTCAGCCGTTTTCTATCGAAACGATCGAGTGCTCGGTGGCGGCATCATCCAATCGTTTTAGCCTCCTCATGATCCGTGCTGTCATATTGACAGTACGGATCCCCCAATGCTAACTTGTCGCGCCGCTTTTCGTGCAAGCCACGAAGGCTTGTTCTTTTGTCAAAAATAAGAACGAACGGACCCGTATAGTGATTAAGACAGCAGTGGCGCGACGTTATGCACAGGCGCTTTTCGAGTTACTCGACGTATCCAACATCGAACGAACCCGTGTGGCCTTAACGGAGCTGGGGCAAGCGATCAAAGATTCGAACGAATTGCGCCATGTCGTGGCCTCGCCGGTGTTTGGTGCCGAAGACAAAATTGCCGTTCTTGCAGAACTCGGTTCGCGTTTGGGGTGTCCCCCCGTCGGAAAAACCTTTCTCGAGCAGTTGGTGAAGAAAAATCGCGTCGGCTTTCTTCCTGAAATCGCCGAGGCCTTCGCGAAACTTGCCGATGCGTCGAAAGGCACTCAGCAAGTCACCGTGTTCTCGGCAACGGCTCTACCCCCAGACGAGCAAAATCAAATTAGTAATCGCTTGCGCACAATGCTCAAGCGCCAAGTCGAAGTCACCTTTCACACGGATGCCCGCTATCTCGCCGGCGTGCAGATCCGTCTCGGCAGCACGGTGGTCGATAGCACCGTGCTTGGGCGGTTACAAGCGATGCAGAGTTTGTTGATTAAGGAGTAGCTATGCAGATTAAGGCAGAAGAAATCAGTTCGATTATCAAAGAAAAGATCAAAGGTTTCGACAAGCAGGTCGATGTTAAGGAGACTGGGTCAGTCATTCAGGTCGGAGACGGAATTGCCAAGGTCTATGGCCTCGACGGCGCCATGGCTGGCGAGATGCTCGAATTCCCCGGCGGCCTCTACGGGATCGCGCTGAACCTTGAAGAAGACAACGTCGGAGCTGTGCTCATGGGCGATGACGTTGGGGTCAAGGAAGGCGATCCGGTCAAGCGTACGGGACGTATTGCGGAGATTCCGGTCGGCGAAGCCTTGATCGGTCGTGTCGTGAACGCGATCGGCCAGCCAATTGACGGCAAGGGTCCGATCAAATCGAAAAGTTCGTCCCGCGTCGAGGTCGTGGCGCCTGGAGTGAATACGCGGCAGTCGGTGCGCGAGCCCTTACAAACGGGCATCAAGGCCATTGACGCCATGATCCCCATCGGCCGTGGGCAGCGTGAGTTGATCATCGGCGACCGGCAGACCGGCAAGACCGCCATTGCGGTCGATACGATCATCAATCAAAAAGGCCTCAACGTTTTTTGCATCTACGTCGCCATCGGCCAGAAACGTTCAACCGTCGCACGTGTCGTCAAGACGCTCGAGGAGAATCACGCGATGGAATACAGCATCGTGGTGGCGGCCACTGCGAGCGATGCGGCGCCCATGCAGTACCTGGCGCCCTTCTCCGGTGCAGCCATCGGCGAGTACTTTCGGGATAACGGCAAACATGCCTTGATCGTCTACGACGACCTCTCCAAGCACGCGGTGGCCTATCGTCAGTTATCTCTGTTGCTCCGACGTCCGCCAGGCCGCGAAGCGTATCCAGGCGACGTGTTCTATCTGCACTCCCGGCTGTTGGAGCGTGCGGCCAAACTCAGCGACAAGCTCGGTGGAGGAAGCCTCACCGCACTGCCCATCATTGAAACCCAAGCCGGCGACGTGTCTGCCTACATTCCGACCAACGTCATTTCGATTACCGACGGGCAGATCTATCTCGGCAGCGACCTGTTCTACTCCGGCATTCGTCCCGCGATAAACGTGGGTCTCTCGGTCTCCCGCGTCGGAGGTTCGGCTCAGATCAAGACCATGAAGCAGGTAGCCGGCACCCTTCGGCTCGACCTCGCGCAGTATCGAGAAATGGCCGCGTTCGCGCAGTTCGGCAGCGAACTCGACAAAGCGACGCAGATGCAGCTTGCGCGCGGCGTCCGAATGGTGGAATTGCTCAAGCAGGGGCAATACAAACCGATGCCGGTCGCCGATCAAGTGCTGTCGATTTACGCCGGTGTCAACGGGCACCTGGACGATGTCCCAGTCGATAAAGTGCAACAATTTGAAGCCGACCTGCTGCACTACGTTCAACAGCACCACCCAGAACTGAAAAAAGAAATCGCGAGCATCGGGAAGATCGATGACAAGGTCACCGGAAGACTCAAAGAGATCATCGCGGCCTTTAAACAAAAGATGGGATACGGAGCCAAGTAGCCATCAACGCGTCGCTGTCAGCATTACGCTGAGAGCTGAAGGCTGATTACTGAACGCTAAGACACAATGCCGAGTCTTCAATCGCTACGCCGTAAAATTGCGGCGTTTAAGAACACACAAAAGATCACCAAGGCCATGAAGATGGTGGCCGCGGCGAAGCTGAAACGGTCACAGGACCGCATTCTGGCGGCGCGCCCCTATGCCCTCAAGATGCGGGGTGTAGTCAGCAACCTAAGCCGACGTGTGAATCGATCTTCGCATCCCTTGCTGCAGAAGCGTGAAGGGAAGAAGGTCGAAGTGCTCGTCGTCACAAGCGATCGCGGGCTATGCGGCGGGTTCAACGGCAATATCGCGCGAAAAAGCACGGAGTTTGTGCGGCAATGCGAAGCCCAGGGATTACAGGTCACTTTGAGCATTGTGGGGCGCAAGGGCCGCGACTATTTTCGTCGCCGTCTCTGGCCCATCAGGCAAGAGTGGACCGGAATCTTCGATAGACTCACCTTCGAACATGCCATCGATATCGGCGGCGATCTGACCGACCACTTCGTCAAGGGTTCGTTCGACGAACTCCACATTGTCTATAACGAGTTTAAATCGGCCATCCAACAGCGTGTGATCGTTGAGAAGCTGTTCCCCATCGATGTCGTAGCCGAGTTCGGAGCGGCACAGGCGGAAGGGACAACCGGCGGCAGCTACCTCTATGAACCGGACGAAGCCGAGCTTCTGAATGTCTTCGTGCCGAAACATTTCCAGACCCAGACGTTTCGCATTCTGCTGGAATCGGCCGCAGCGGAACATGGCGCCAGAATGGCGGCAATGGACGGCGCGACGCGAAACGCAGGACAACTCATCAAGAAAGTGACCTTGCATTACAACAAGACCCGGCAGGCCGCCATTACCAAAGAACTGATGGACATCGTCGGCGGCGCAGAGGCGCTAAAGTAAATTGGAAGTGCTGAGTGAGAATGCCGCCCGAACCCAAAACTCAGAACTCATGACTCAGAATTCTGAACTCGCGAGACAAGGAGCGTTATGAGCATAGGAAAAGTCATTCAGGTCATTGGACCGGTGGTAGATGTGGAATTTCCTCCAGGAAAACTGCCGAACATTTACAATGCCATCAAAGTGACTCAGGAAGAGAATAAGGCCGCCGGCACACCGGCTGTCAATATCACCCTTGAAGCAGCACTCCATCTTGGTGAGAACCGAGTCCGCGGCATAGCGATGTCCACGACCGACGGCCTCACGCGGGGGATGGATGTGCATGACACTGGGGCGCCGATCTCTGTGCCGGTCGGCCGAGAGACATTGGGGCGGCTGATCAACGTGTTGGGTCAACCGGTCGACGAAATGGGACCCATCAACACGACAAAGACTTACCCCATCCACCGACCTGCCCCTAGGCTCGAAGATCAGGAAACCAAGACGGAGGTCCTTGAAACCGGCATCAAGGTCGTCGATCTACTCGAGCCATACAGCAAGGGAGGCAAGGTCGGTCTCTTCGGTGGCGCCGGAGTCGGCAAGACCGTCATCATCATGGAGCTCATCAACAACATTGCCTTGCACCACGGCGGGTTCTCGGTGTTCGCAGGCGTCGGTGAGCGGACCCGTGAAGGTAACGACCTCTGGCACGAAATGCAGGAGTCGAAGGTCATTGACCCCAAGGACTTCACCAAATCGAAAGTCTCGCTGGTGTATGGCCAAATGAACGAGCCGCCCGGCGCGCGTCTGCGCGTCGCATTGACCGGACTAGCTGTCGCAGAATATTTTCGCGACGAAGAGAACCAGGACGTTTTGCTTTTCGTGGACAATATCTTCCGGTTTACCCAGGCCGGTTCAGAGGTGTCTGCATTGCTCGGCCGTATGCCGTCCGCGGTCGGCTATCAGCCCACTCTCTCGACCGAGATGGGACAACTACAGGAACGTATTACCTCGACCAAGCGTGGATCGATCACCTCGGTGCAGGCTATCTACGTGCCGGCAGACGACTTGACCGACCCGGCGCCGGCCACCGCTTTCGCCCACTTGGACGCGACCACCGTGTTATCTCGGCAATTAGCTGAGCTGGGCATCTATCCAGCCGTTGATCCGCTGGACTCCACCTCGCGTATTCTCGACCCACAAGTCATCGGTGAAGATCACTATAAGGTGGCTCGTGGTGTCCAGTCGGTCTTACAGCGGTATAAAGATCTTCAAGATATTATCGCCATTCTCGGCATGGACGAATTGTCGGAAGACGACAAGATGGCCGTGGCCCGCGCACGGAAGATTCAACGTTTCCTTTCACAGCCGTTCCACGTCGCCGAAGCCTTTACCGGCTCGCCCGGTAAGTACGTGAAGCTCAAAGACACGGTGCGAAGCTTCAAGGAAATTCTCGATGGCAAATACGACCATCTCCCTGAACAGGCGTTCTACATGGTCGGCCCTATCGAAGAAGTGATTGCGAAGGCGGAAAAGATGGGAGTAAAGGTTTAAGCAGGCGAGCGCTTTTGTGCCCGCAGACCGCGCACGGGCAGAGCATCTCCCCAGCTTAAACCTTTTTATGAGCACGTAGGAGAGATATGGCGGGAAAGCTATTGTTAGAGGTTGTGACGCCGGAGAAGTTGCTCTTGAGCCAGCAGGTAGATGAGGTTATTGCTCCAGGCTCAGAAGGTGAGTTCGGTGTATTGCCTGGGCACTGTCATTTCCTTTCTA
Organism: uncultured bacterium; assembly: GCA_965233025.1. Classification (GTDB taxonomy): domain Bacteria; phylum Nitrospirota; class Nitrospiria; order Nitrospirales; family Nitrospiraceae; genus Palsa-1315. The sequence continues at coordinate 20,074 of CBDDRH010000080.1, read as the reverse complement.
TGTTACGCATCGGTGAACTGCGCTATCGCGTTGGGGATCTGACCAACCACATGGCTATTCTCTGGGGATACGCAGAAGTCACTCCCACAAAAGTCACGGTCATGGCCGAGATCGCCGAGAAGGCCGAGGATATCGATGTGGACCGAGCCCAAGCTGCCGTTGAGAAGGCCGAGCAACGACTCAAGGCCGGCGGCCTCCCCTCCGAAGTCAAAGAAGCTGAAATCAGTCTAGAAAAAGCCCGCCTCCGCAAGAAGATCGCCGACCGTACCCACAAGACCGTCCACTGACATCCCCTTGCAGATAATTCAGAAAAGACACACGGTCAATCTCTTTCACTTCTCGGTTCGAAGTCGGAGCTGCCTGGGAAGTGTCGACTTCGTTCGAATCGACTGAGGGGACAATCAGATCGGTAGGCCGGTGGGTGACCAGACAGGCCTCTCGATTGCAATTGAACCTCGCGCTACAGTAGCGTGGTCTGAACGTGTTGGTGAGGGCGAATCGTTCATGGTGACTGAGTTTGTTGTGACAGCCGGCGAGGCACCGAAACGGCTGGATATCTTTCTGGTCAATCGTGAGCCCAAGTTATCCCGTTCAGCCCTACAACGGTTAATTGGGCAAGGGCGTGTGCGAATCAACGATCAGGTCGTCAAGCCCAGCCACAAGATCAAGCCTGGAGACACGATCGCCTTTGATATTCCGAAAGCGGAGCCGCTCGAGCTCAAAGGCGAGTCGATCCCGCTCGAAATTCTGTATGAGGACGACGTGTTGTTACTTTTAAACAAGCCGGCCGGCCTGGTAGTCCATCCTGCGCCGGGTCATTGGGCCGGCACGCTGGTCAATGCCCTCCTCTTTCATTTTCAGACATCCGGCGGCACGGTGTCGACGATTGGCGGGAAAGAACGGCCAGGGTTGGTCCATCGGCTGGACAAGGATACATCCGGCGTGATGGTGATCGCCAAGACAGACGAAGCCCATCGTGCTCTTTCGGCTCAATTCAAACAGCACACGATCACGCGGGTCTACGAAGCGCTAATCTCAGGCGTACCGAAAAAGGGACATGGGTTGATCGAACTGGCGATAGGCCGTGACCGGAAGGAAAGAAAAATGTTCTCTGCCCATACGGCGCGACCCAAGGAATCCGTAACGGAATACAAGGTCGACCATCGCTTCGGCAAACTGGCCGCTCATGTGCTGTTGTACCCACGTACGGGCCGGACTCACCAGCTTCGCGTCCACCTGACGTCGCTGGGCCATCCAATTCTTGGAGATCAAACCTATGGCGGGAAGAAAGTCTGCACGGTAGAGACTGTCGAAGTTCCTCGCGTCATGCTGCATGCAAGAACCCTCGGTTTTCGTCACCCTTCGACTGGTGAATTTCAGGAGTATTCAAAGCCTCTTCCGTCCGATATGGAGCAAGTGGTTCAGGGCCTTAATAGTCTGACGCCGCCTCAAAGCGCCAGAAAATCTTGACAGGCCCGTCAGCTTGGCATAAGCGATGCTGCCTCGAAGGATGAGATCATGCAGACTTCCGATGTGCTGGACGCGATGGGTGGATTGGTTGCTCACTTGAAGATCTATGCGGCAAAATTGCCGCCGATCGTTCACCTATCGGCAGTGCCGACCGGTGTAAAGCCCAAGTTTGAGGCGATCGAGGAGTATGAAGAGATCGTCTCCCGGTTCCGGAGCCAGAGTGCCGGGACTCCCTATAGAGGTCTGAACGAACTATTTGTGGAATCGCTGGAAGCCTTCGAGGTCGGACGATTGCTCGGCTCTGTCCATCCGCTCCTCTCAGTACTCGATCATCTGGAACGGATGCAGCGGGATAAAGAAATCAACGTCGGACGGATCGACCAGGGACGCACAGGCGAGTATCGCTCTACGCTGAATAAAATTCTCCCCGGCAACAAGCCGGAGTTGGACGGCGCCGGACGGGGGGTGTGATCGGAAAATGTTGAATGTTCAATGATGAATGGCAGATTCAACATTACACATTCATCACTCAATATTTCCAATTCAGTGACCCATTTTAGGACCGGCTGCGTTTTCGCCTAGTGATACGAGCTTGAAGCGAACCGTCGATCCGCATTGGGGACACTTTCCACGAATGGTTTCCTCATCCAGCTGTTCGTACTGGTCTTCTTTCAGCCACATCAACTGCGCGCACTTGGGGCAGGTTCGTACTTGCGTTGCCATGATGTTCCTCGTACACTCCGCGTGATCTTGCTTACTGTCACTGGGAGATAATCTAGTACAAGATGCCCCCAAGCCTCAAGCCCGCCATCACCTTCGTTGAGAAGAAGGACCTCGACCCAGCCAAGCTCATCCGCCTCTACCAGCAGGCGCCTTGGGCCAAAGGACGGACCCTTGAGGACACCCGTGAGATGTTGCGTCACACCGACGTGGCCGTGACGGCTTGGGACGGGGACCTACTGATCGGATTTGGACGGGCATTAACGGACTATGTCTACCGAGCAACCATCTGGGATGTCATCGTCGATAAGGCCTACCAGGGCCAGGGCATCGGCACGGATATCGTCCAACGCATCCTGAACCACTCTCGCCTCAAGAAAGTCGAACTCTTCTGGCTCTGCACCCGCATGCCGGGCTTCTACGAAAAACTTGGCTTCAGTTCAAAGGAACAGACCGGGATGGTCTGGAGCCGGTCCAAACAAGGCCGACAGGAATAGCGCATTCCCTTCGATTCGGAGATCCCTTGCTTCCACCGTTCTATTGTATCGGACGCGGAGCCCCTGCAAAGCGTCGGGCTCCACGTCACTCACACTGCCTCGAATATTCAGAAACTAAAAGAAGAGTTTGGCGCCGAAGAGGAAGCCGAATGACGAGGCGTTCCAGTCGTCGTTGAGGCTTCCGTTCACCGTCGCATGTCCGTCATTGCGCTTATAGGCCATTTCCGTGTTCAGCGCGAACTGTTTGGTAAGCATGTAGTCGGCGCCCCAGCCGAGTCGCCAGGCGAAGGTATTACTGGGGGAGATGCGAGTTGCGCTGTTTTCACCGAAACTATTCACGTTCACCCCGAAGCTCATGTTGGCATAGGGGATGATCGGGCCAAATCGCACCGGCCGAACTTCGACTGTCGGTAGCACCGACACGGTATCTTGATGGCCCAAGTCCCGGAAGGGCCGCTCTCGGTCTACGGCATGGCGTTCCCACTCCAACATCATTCCGGCCAACAACCACTTGTTGAAACTATACATCGCTTGGAAGTTGACCAATGAGCCCACGTCGGTTGAGGTATTAGCCGTCAACGATTGGGTCAGGGGGGCAAACCCTGCCCGCATACCGAGCACGATTTTGCCTGGCTCTATACCTCCCTGTTCCATCTTCCATTCTTCCGCTTTGACCTGGCTACCTAGAATAAGCGCGCCGATCATCATGAAACCCACTAACCCCCAACGAGCCATGACGACACCCATATAAAAAACCTCCGTGATGTGATGATGTAAATAGGCTACAGACACGCGTTCGCTTTGCACCAGGAACGCACGCTTAGTACCCGGACTCCCTTCGAGAGTCAAGTAATGCCTGATGAGACCGGTCACAGCCTGGTCAATCTTGCTCAGTTTTGAAGAATTAAGACGGGAAACAGTGTGACTCTGGTTTGTCGAGAAACCGTGACATTGCGAGACAGTTACCGACTCGTGAATGACACAGTCGCTGTCCACTTGGCCCGACAGTCTCGTTGGAGGGGCCATCAGTGCGCGTGAATGGGCGGGGGGCGCCTCATTCTTTTTGGAGAGAGAAGCACTGAGATGAAAAAGACGGTTGTGGCGAGGAGCACAATCGCGGGTCCGGAAGGCACATCCCACGTAGCGGAAATCACGACTCCAGCTACAGCCGTGGTCACACCGATGACGATGGAATAGAGGGTGAGTGTCCTGAGGCTGGACGTGAGTTGATAGGCCGTTGAGGCAGGAATCAAAACCATGGCAAACACGAGAATCGCGCCGACCGTTTTCAACGAGACCACGACCGTGAGAGCGACCAGTGTCAGCAGGAGAAAGAATATGCGTCGAGCTGGGACACCGGAGGCCTCGGCCATCTCTTGATCGAAGGCGATAAAGTACAGTTCCTTCGAAAAGAGTACGATAAGACCGAGCACCAGGACACTCAACCCGCCAATGATACTCAGCTCTTCACTCGTGACCGACAGCACGCTGCCAAACAAATAGCCATATACCTCTGCGTTGTAGGTTTTCATCAAGCCGATAAAAAGAATCGCCAGAGCCATCGTTGTGGTGTAGAGAATGCCGATCGAGACGTCCAGCTTCATTCGGCCTTTTTCTTCGACCCAGCCCGTAATCCATACCGTGACAAGACCAAAGAGGATCGCCAACCCCAGCGGCGGCCAGCCAATGAGGTAGCCCAGCGCCACACCTGCGAAGGCCGCATGGGCCGTCCCTGCGCCAACAAAAGCAAGCCCTCGTAGCACGACGAAGACACCGATCACAGAACACAGCCCTCCCACCATTGCCGCAGCGAGGAGGGAGCGTTGCATAAAGTCGTAGGTGAATAGTTCGAGCATCGTACGGTATGGCTAATGATGGTGGTGGTAGTCTTCGACGATGATGAGATCCTTCTCCGTAATAACCAAATCTTTCCCGTAGACTTCGCCGAGGATTTCCGGTTTGAGGACATCAGCGGGAGGCCCGGCGGCGTAGAGGCGGGTCTTGAGAAGCACGAGCCGGTCCACCCGTGAACGAACCATATTGATGTCATGGGTGATCAAGAGCACGGTGAGTCCAAGTTCGTCGTGCAGGTGTTCGACCAGCTCGATTACATTATGCTGAGCGGTAATATCTAGTCCGGTGGTCGGTTCGTCGAGCAGGAGGACTTTGGGCTGTTGGGCTAACGCCCTTGCGATGAATACACGCTGCTGCTGGCCGCCAGAAAGATGGCCCAGAGCTGTATCCTTGTGTGTCTCCATCCCGACATGGGTGAGAGATTCGATCGCGATCTCCTGATCTTTCTGTCCCGGACGCTTGAACAAACCCAATGCCCCGTAACGGCCCATCATCACCGTTTCAAGCACCGTGACCGGAAAGTTGCGGTCCACGACGCCCTTTTGAGGGAGGTATCCGATTTTTGCCCGGTGGTGACACCGCAATTCATCGCAAGCACAGTCGAAAATATGGAGATGGCCTTCGACGGGAGCCATGAGGCCCAGTACGGCTCGGCAGAGCGTGGTTTTCCCAGACCCGTTTGGACCGATGACACCGACAAACTCACCCGCGTTGATGGAAAGGGAGATATCCTTGAGCGCGATGACGCCGGGAAATCCAAACGACGCGTGGTCAAATCGAATGATAGGCTCGTGGGAATCTGGCACGAAACCCGGCGCTCCTTCCGGCGCTGAGAAGATAGCCCGTAAAGCCGCTACGGGGACTCTAGGGCATTAGCCAATTGGAGCACATTATAGCGGAGCATGTCGAGGTAGGTCTCGGTCCCTGGCAGGCCTCCCGGTAACGTGGTTAAGACGACGATTCGTGTGTTGGTTTCCTTAGCAAGCAGATTGGGAAGCTTCTGACTGAGCTGGATCTCCGATACGATGACCTTGATCTGGTCTTTCTTGATCTTACTGATCAGAGATTGCAGCTGAAGGGCTGACGGCTCTGTGCCGGATTGCATCTGAATGGTCGCGACCACGTCGAAGCCAAAGCGCCTTGCCAGATAGGGCCATGCTGGATGGTGAGCAATGAAGCGACGATCTGGCAGCAGTTTGACCCGATCTGAGAGTTCCTTCCGCAGCCGGTCTAATTGCTGAAGATAGGCGGCTTGATGGTTTCGGAAGTCTGTGGCATGGGCAGGGTCGGCTGCGATCAGGGCCTCGGTGATATGGCGCAGCATGATGGCGACGTTTTCAGGATCCAGCCAGATATGGGGGTTGCCGTCTGACCCTATCGTTTCTCCTCCCTGGTGTGTCCCATCTCGGTGACCTCCGTGGTCACGGATCAGACCGATTCCTTGAGATGTCGTGACAACACGAAGCGACGGACTTCCGGCACTCTTCACAAGCGAGGAAACCCATACCTCCAGGCCGATACCGATTTCGAACAGCAGCCGAGCCTTCCGGACAGCGACGAGATCACTCGGTTTGGGGGAATAGGTATGTTCGTTTTCATAACCGCTCAGCAAGGAGGTTACCCGTACGTGGGGGCCACCGACTTGTTGTGCCAGATCTTTCAGAACAGGAATTGTAACTACAATATTGAGGGGCTCAGTCGTCGAGGCGGCAAGGGTAAGAGGTGCTTCGAGCAGTCCGTCGCTGACGAGGAGGGCCCAGAATAGGAGTAGGAACCGGAAACGCAACATGGGCGAGGACGGTAACATCGGGTCCTATCGTTGTCAACGCAACGATCTGCATGCATTGCGGAACCTGGCGCCGATGTTTCCCTGCTTGACCCCATCGGATAGTTCCATTAGCGTAGCGGTCCTACAGCTCTTGCGAGACGATCACTGGAGGGGTCAAAGAATGTACATTGTGGGGCTCATGTCTGGAACATCCGGTGATGGCGTCGATGCGGCACTCGTGGACATTACTGGGCGAGATCGCTCACTGAAGGCGCGGACGATCGCAGCACACACACTGCCCTATCCACGGTCGTTACAGCAGCGCATTCTCTCCGCGTCAGTTTCGGGGACGGTCGCAGATGTGTGTCACCTTAATGCATTACTCGGTGAGTGGTTTGCGAACGCGGCGCTGCATGTCATTCGACAGGCGAAACTTCAACCAGGTCATGTGGCATTAATCGGCTCTCACGGCCAAACCGTGCACCATCTTCCCCATGGTATCCATGCGCCGGGAGTCGGTGCCATTCGTTCCACCCTCCAGATTGCCGAACCTGCCGTGATTGCCGAACGAACAGGGATTACCACGATCGCCAATTTCCGTTCACGTGACATCGCCGCAGGCGGTCAAGGAGCTCCCTTGACACCAGCAGCACATGCGCTGCTCTTGAAGCATGCGCGTCGTGCACGGTTGGTGGTGAATCTCGGTGGCATCAGCAATGTGACATATGTGCCGAAAGGAGGGCACCTCAGCGGGGTGCAGGCATTCGATACGGGACCGGCAAATATGGTGCTGGATAGTCTTATGGCGCGTGTGACCGACGGGCGGCTGTTGATGGATCGTGATGGAAAGCTGGCCATGAAAGGGCAAGTCGATTCACGACTGTTGGGCAAGCTTCTCGCGCATCCCTTTCTGTCCAAGCGGCCACCCAAATCGACCGGGCGAGAAGCATTCGGTCCTGATCTCATCGAAGAGCTGATCGCGATCCAGCAGCAACGTAGCCTTTCGATCGAGGATCTGTTGGCAACCTGCAGTATGTGGACGGCCAAAGCGGTGGGAACTTCGCGACGGTGGATCAGCGGTGAGATCGATGAAGTGGTGGTGGGCGGCGGTGGCGTCCGTAACCGTGCGATCATGAGCCATCTCGCGACGGTCTTCGCCCCGGTTCCGGTCACTACATTTGAAGCCCTGGGGTGGGATAGTAAGGTGTTTGAGGCGGTGGCCTTTGCTCTCTTAGCCTATCAAACCGTGACTGGAAAGTGGGGCAACATCCCGTCTGTGACGGGCGCGAACCATCCCGTACTCCTTGGCACAATTGTCCCGAACGGGCCTCACTGGCGCGAATCTTTTCCCGAGCGATAGCTGCGCGATGGAGAACATATTCATCGGCCTTGCCATCGTACTCCTGGCTTTCTTGGTTTGGCGCTTGGGGGTCTCATCAACCAAGATGTCAGTCAAAAAAGAGACATTTGTCTTTCCTCCTAGCGTTACGCTACGCCCCCAGACTCTGCTGACCGACGCTGAACTCTTGCTTTATAATCTCATACGTTTGGCCGTAGAAGATCATTATCTTGTCTTTGCGAGGGTTCCACTTTGGTCTGTTATCAGCGTCGAAGCGGAAGGAAAGACTCGGACGCAGGTATTGAGACAGATCGCGCTGAAGCAACTCGACATTGTGTTGGTTCACCCAGGAACGAAGGCTGCGGAGCAAGTTGTCTTGCTTGAAGAAGGTTTCCCCCCTCAGCCACACGAACTCACTCGGAGACAAGAAGTGCAGTCTATACTACAAGCAGCTGGTATCACGTTGACCACCCTGAATTCCCACACGTCATATACGGTGCCTCAACTGGCTCAGCTACTTGGCGTTGAGGATGGCGAGTGACTGCTACTGCGCATTACTGACACATCCTCTGCCTATCTTGTGGTGGAATTAGTCAGAGGAGCTGCTTCCGGTCAGTTGAGGGGTCGATTCCTCCTCGCGCATCGGTGCCACATCGAGGGCTTTCCGTGCCGACTCTGCTTCGACGCTTTCAGGGTACTGGTCAACCACGCGCTCGTACATCATACGAGCCTTCTCGTGGTCTTTCAGTTTTGTGTAGGTTTGCCCGATCTTCAAGGTCGAGGCAGCAAGCTTCGGACTGAGTGGGTAATAGGACACCACGTGGTAGAAAGATTTCAAGGCCTCTTTGTAGCGCCCTAATCGGTACTGACATTCTCCTACCCAGTATTGCGCGTTGGCTGCTAGCGAGGATTGTCCGTGGAGTTCGAGAAAGAATCGAAAACCAGCCAACGCAGCCTCGTAATCCCTGTGCTTAAACTCCTCCATCACTCGATCATAGAGGTGTCGAGATGAATCCTGCATGTTGGAGGGGGCGGCGACGGCTAGATTGAGAGAAAACAGCACCGCAATCATTCCTTGGAGCACGATCATCAGTATCTTCATCTATATGCCTCCGTACTGCTCGGCAAGATCTCGGCACGCTTCCATTCATGGTGTCGCAATCACCGTGCCACCACGCCACTATCCGGTATGGCTAAAATCGACGAGAATCCAGGAGCTTGGCACCATTCGATGCCATGAGTCACCGAGTAGCTACCTCCGCTTGAGCGACAGATTTGTACGATCTGTGCGTGAGTCACCTCGCTTGACAGAATAGGGCTCATCACCAGCGGAATGGCTTCAGCAAACGGTTTGTGGCGAACTTGACTTGCTTGATTGTGGTCGAAATAATGCCGGTCGGTCGCTGGGATCAGAGTCTCTGGCGTAGAACGACGACGGTGAGAAAGAGATAAGGTCGGTGAAGGGAGCTGGACATGATCACTGATCCTCCGCTGAATCCACTCGGCGGAAAGACCTTGATCGTCGACGCGAATGACAGCAATTCGTACCTGCGGCCCAGTGCGGCACTACTCGATGCAGGACAGTATGACCAGGTCTTCGTTCGTCCTGGGATCTATGAGGACAAAGTCTTTATCACGGGGCGACCGATTCATTTGGTGGGGGCCGGTCGAGATGAGGTGCAGATCTTCTCCCGTCGTGGTGGGCCCCTCTATCTCCAACAGGTCCCCAGCGGGCGCATCTCCGGCATCACGTTTCGATACGTCGGGAGCGATCAGAACTCAGCAATGAACCTGCTTGATTCCTCATGCGTTGTGACACAGTGCCGTGCGATGGAGGGTATTCTGTCCGGCGTGGTGATCTACGGCCCGCAATCGCGGCCGACATTTGTCGAAAACGAAGTCTGTGGAAACCGCGAATCGGGGATTTTTGTGTTTGCCGGAGCACAGCCGAGGATCGCTGATAATCTCTGTAGGGGCAACCACCATTTCGGTATTGCGGTGCGGGATACAGGGAGCCATCCAGAGCTCGTCAGGAACCTGTGCCGGGAGAATATGCTGAGCGGGATCCTCCTCTTTCATTACGCAGAAGCGCTTCTCGTGGATAATACGTGCAGCGAGAATCAACACTGGGGGATGGTCATGACTCCCGACTGCCACCCTACTCCTGGTCGGGAGGCGCTCGACACCTCAAACAAACTCGCCCCCAATCCGCGCGGGACCTTGATCGTGACGGACCAGCCGTTAGGTGACATCGGCCGGTGATGAGCCTGGATATTGACGCCGTCGGCAATCTGAAAGTCTGTACCTAGTGGATGGACGGCGAGGTCAGAGATGAGTCAGAAGGCGTGTTCCGTCTTGATTCCGCAACGTTGGTAATGCGTGATCGTTAAGAGCCTGTCCGATGTTGTCTTCGGGCCGAGAACGACGCACATGGTCGCAGATCGTTCGTTGCAGGAGAAAGGTCAATGTCGGACAGGCTCCTAGGGCAGGAGATTGGCCGAGTGTGTCCCGGAGACTTCGTGTAGGTGAAACGCATTGCCGCCTTGCTGTTTCGCTCGATACATAGCCATGTCGGCATGCTTCAGTAATTCGTCGACAGGATGATCGTCGTGAGGATAGATCGTAATGCCTATGCTGATACCGACGGAAATGTGCTGCCCCTTTAGCTCGAACGGCGTGGCAATCGATTCCGTAATGCGCTTTGCCACCGCAAGGATATTCTGTTCGGAAGAGACCCCTTCCAGAATAATCGTAAACTCGTCTCCGCCCATCCGGGCCACGGTATCGACTTCCCGCACACAAGTCTTGAGTCGTTCAGATACGGCCTTGAGTAGTTCATCACCCATGTCGTGGCCGAAGGTATCATTCACCGCTTTGAATCGATCGAGATCGAGGAGCATGAGACCAATCGGTTGTTGCATGCGCTTGCCGCGAGCCATGGCGTGAACCAGCCGATCACGAAAGAGGGTACGATTCACTAGTCCGGTCAAGTGATCATACTGTGCGAGGTAAGTCAGGTGTTCTTCAGAGCGTTTCCGCTCAATGGCATAGCGGACGGCGCGAGCTAGAAGCTCTGGATGACCTTGACCTTTGACGAGGTAATCCTGCGCCCCCTGTTGAACGGCTTGCAGCGCCAGGCTTTGGTCGCTCACGCCGCTCAGAACGACAACGGGGATCGTCGGACTGGTGGCATGGACCTGTCTGACGGTCGGGAGACCGAACGCATCCGGGAGAGACAGGTCCAAGAGTACGGCATCAAATCGCTCATGGCTCAGAAGCGCGAGTCCTTCTCCCAACGTTTTCGCACGGGTGATCTGGAACTCCTCAATGCTCCACTCAGAAAGAAGATCCTGGGTGAGCTGAGCGTCGACGTCATTGTCTTCGACGAGGAGCGCTTTGATCATCTGACATTCTCGCTATCGCGTGAACCCCGGAGTGGGCTCCTAGTTTCTAGGCCTGGACCGATTGTCTGTGACGAGGCCTACTCCTACGAGACGTTGATTATAGCTAAGAGCCGAAGGAGGATAAAGAAAATGCGACATTACGGTGCGTGAACGGCGTGAAACTCGAAAGGGGTCCCACGCCACGGACACGCGTAACGGCACAGGGCTCACAATGCCACTCTCCCCGGTGAAGACCATAACCACCCCATGAGCAGATACAAGCCAACGAAATGGCTACATAGGGCGGTCAAGAGGAACCACGGCGGACGATCTGGAATGCAGGTAACCTGGTTTAACCGACATGGAGCGCTTCAGCTCGGCGACGAACCTCTTCGGCTTTATGCGATTGTCCGAGATTGTCGTAGAGTGAGGCGATATTCGCGTGCAAATGCGACAAGAGTTGGCCCAATTGTGCTTCCTGTGCGATCACGTTCGCTTCGAGAGCCAGCTTCTTTTCTTCACTCCGGCGGAAGCGTTCCTCAAGCCTCTGTACGAGTTGGACCCAGCCTCTGACCTTGCCGGAATCCAAGTCAGGGAGGGGCGGCAAGGCTTCCGCACGATCGAGAGATTTTTCAGTTTGATTCATCCAATTGATGAAGACGAGAAAATCTCCCAGCGTAATTTTCAGTGCGGATGAGGCGCCTTCTTCTTCGATAACCAGGTCTTCCATTTATACAACTCCTTGTGAAGTAAATTATTTCAAATGGTGTGCGGCACGCGAGTACAATACTTCTTCCACATTGCCGTTGAACTTTTCTGTTACCGCCTGCACAAAGCGAACGAGGCCGTGAGACGAAAGCGATTTACCTCCTTTCTATGTATGACTGTTGGCGAGATACGGAGCGTAGGTCCAAGAGTGGGCACCCATAGGCTACATCTTGTAGTGTTAGTCGAGTAATACTGCGCCAGCGGTAGTATTGTCAACAGGTCTCTTGAGGGACTGAAAGAGAAACCTCTCCCGGATTCTTCGGTATGGGGGCGAAGTCAAAAAGAGTAGGAAGTGGGCGATGACTACCCTTGAGGTGAGAGTGGTGGAACGTCCGGATAGATCCCATGTGGGAGACGTTCGGGGCCGATTGCCCCTTCGCAGGCATACCCTGGCTCGAAGGGCCAGAGGAGAGATCGACCTTGCCATGAACCTCTTATTTGAACCGTGCTCAGCGAGACCCCAAGTCGAGACGCTTCCTCGCGCATTGTGGAGAGGCAGCCTTCGTGGGAATATGCGCGGCGACCCAGTATGATCGGGTTGCCCGTCTCGCTGTGGAATACGGTATAAGACTCAGCGCAGCCTGCCAGTAGCAGTGTCATGATGAGCACGAATCCTCTCGTCATGCGCGTTCACCCTCACTAGCTGGTGTGACTATTATCAAAAATGTGCCCCCTGCCATGCGCTGGAACGAGGTGGCAGCGCGAGCGGAATTTCATTTTTGACGAGCCGACCTAAGCGGACTTGGTCTTCACCGGGCATCTGAATAAATTCGACACCAAACCGTCGTCCTTCGCACCAACGTACTTTGGCTAATCCGACTCGGAGCGGAGGCGTGGTGTCAGGAACGAGCATTCGCATCTCAAGATAGGAGCCGGGCTGTACTCGTTTTCGGCTGTGGACGGCGCAGCCAGGAACAGACACGTTGAGCACGGTTCCTTCCCCCACATAAGCCTCACCTGCGAATACAACAGGGAAGTGTGTGTGGACCCGTTCGCAGTATCTCAATCTCGCCATGGTGGTCAGCTCCTTCCCGGTCAAATCACTGAGTAGACAGAGAGTATCACAGTTCTTCTTCGGCACGCGAGAGCCCCTCGTTCAAGGAATCTGGCACAAGAGAGATTAGGAGGCCTCCCACCATCTCCAAGCAAACCGCAAAGTGCGGCAAGGAGAACCAAAACAAGGTAATCCCCCATCCGAATCCCCCTACGAAAGCTGGAGTCGCTGGCGGTTATAAGTCATTGTAATAGCTACTCGATAAGTCATTTTTCCCATCCTCATACAAGGCATAGAACCTGCGCTTATAGCATCATGAGACCGGGTCAATCACCGAGTCATAGGAAAGACACGGCTCAGAGTGACACTGTTCCCGGACAGGGAGGAAACAAAGATGAACAGGAGCGAGCGTCATAACGAACCTTCTTGTGATGCCTTGGGAGGTCGGACATTCAGCCACAAGGGCTCCGCCATATTTTCTGCTTGCGCAGTTGTGATACTGACGGCAACTTGGACGCCTTCTGCTCTCTCCGATGTGCAGGTCGATGAATACGTCGGTCCCATGGAGCTGGTGGACCCCACCCACGTACCGACAGATGAGCCGGTCGCAACAGTCCACCGCAATATCCGGTATCACCGTGGTGTGGGAAATCAAGAACTTGAACAAGCAGTCATCCGTGCGGCTCAGCAGCACCACGTTCAACCGGCCTTGCTCCTTGCGGTGATGAAGGCCGAGTCTTCCTTTAATCCGATTGTGATCTCAAAGGCAGGAGCAGTAGGACTCATGCAGCTGATTCCGGAAACCGCCATCCGGCACGGCGTGCGTAACCTCTATGATACAAATGAGAACGTCACTGGTGGAGCCAAGCATCTGCGTTACCTTCTGAACCGGTTCCACGGCAATATCCGATTAGCCTTGGCTGCCTATAACGCCGGTGAACGCAAAGTGGATCGATATGGAAAGATTCCACCCTATAAGGAAACACAGGATTATGTAAAAAAGGTGCTTGTCTACTATCGCAGCTACAAGAAGGACGGTTGGATCATGCCGGTTGCCATTGCTGCCCCGTCTGTGCGCGCAGGCCGACCGTACTAATCGATCGCCTCTGATCTCGTGTGGCCCTTGGGAAGCATGGCTCGGTGTAGAGACTCATCCGAAGAAACAGGGGCCCAAACGTCCGCAGGGATCGTATATTGAGGCGAACCGTACAATCCGAGAGTTGAGAAGTGGGGGGGTTAGACGGGCTTTTCAGCGATATAGTCCAAGTACTTCCACAGTTCCTTGGCGTCGTTTTCGGCGAATACCAGCGGGGTATTGTTTGCGGATCCGGCGAAATAGACCTTTAACGACATCTCATCTTGCCAAATCTGCGCTTCGCAGTAGCTCACACTATCGAGGTTCAAGGCCTTCTTGCCAATACGAACGAAGTGCATAACATCTCCTTGCCTTCCGCCAACTCATCGCCGACTATACCATCGCATGGTCTTTCGTCAAATGCTTACCGTAATTTCTGGCAAGGCCTCGCGGCCACGACACGAGCGAGGACTTGAAGAACGTTGAAACTTCTGGGGATGGATCAGTTGGAAAGAAACGGTTGGTTGCGGGGGAAGGATTTGAACCTTCGACCTTTGGGTTATGAGCCCAACGAGCTACCGGGCTGCTCCACCCCGCGGGCGGATGCTAACAAAGCGCTGAACGGCAAGTCAAGCCAACGTCCGCGCATCCAAGTTGCTTTCGCTCACCTGCAATGCTAAAGCGATAACATGCGACTCGTGTTCATGGGCACGCCGGATTTTGCGTCGGCCTCGCTTGAGGCCTTATTGAGGTCGGACAATTCCGTTGTCGGCGTTGTCACCCAACCTGATCGCCCGAAAGGGCGCGGGCAAATCCTTACGCCGTCACCGGTGAAACTTTTGGCCCAGCGAGCGCAGATTCCTCTACTGCAACCGCTCAAGATGAAGGATCCTGAATTTCTCCAGGCTCTGGCTGGATGGAAACCCGACCTGATTGCGGTCGCAGCGTTCGGGCGCATCTTGCCGCCGGCGATCCTCTCGCTTCCACCGCTCGGCTGTATCAATGTGCATGGCTCCCTTCTTCCCAAATATCGTGGCGCTGGTCCGATCCAGTGGGCCATCGTCAACGGCGAGAGGGAAACAGGAATTACGACCATGCTGATGGATGAGGGGATGGATACCGGTGCTATGTTGCTCCAAGAAGCCATCCCTATTACGCCGGAGGATACTGCCGGCACCCTCTCACCACGTTTGGCTGAGCTCGGAGGCAGACTATTGGTTGAGACGATTACTCGACTCAAGGCCGGCACCCTCATGCCGCGGCCGCAAGATGCTTCACAAGCGACCTTGGCGCCGTTGCTGACCAAAGAAGATGGTGTGATCGATTGGACCTTGCCAGCCGCCGTTCTGGCCAACCGGATCCGTGGACTCTCTCCTTGGCCCGGGGCTTACACAACTATTGCCGGTGGCGACCGTTGGACGATCTGGCGAGCCCGAGCGCTTCCAGGCCCCGTGGCGAAGCCTCCGGGGATGGTCGTCGTCGTCACCACTGAAGCGATTCATGTTGCCACCGGAGAGGGACTCCTTGCTGTGACGGAGTTGCAGCCGGCTAATAGCCGTCGCATGGCCGTATCTCAATACTTGGCAGGCCATCCCGTTGTCGTTGGAGAGCGATTGGGAGGACCGGCTTCTTCCTAGGTCATGCCCCTTCATCAAACGGTCGATGTATCCTCGTTCTGAGTCCTCTATGGCTTCTGGCTCTCGATCTTTCTTCACTGCCCAGACTGCACCATCAGCTCGTGCGATTGCCCTCTCATTGCTCGTGGAGTCCGTCAAGAGCGAGGAAGGGGTCGATGTCCTGTTAGATCGCGCGCTCGCGCGCTGCTCGTTCGACGACAGGGAACGAGCTCTCACGGTGGAACTCACCTATGGCGTCTTGCGGCGTCTTGCGACTATCGATTGGCGGCTTGAACCGGTCTTGGGAAAACCGCTCCTCCGCCTTCCCATTGCCGTGCAGATGGTGCTCAGGCTTGGCGCCTACCAACTCCTGTTTCTAGATCGTATCCCGCAGTCTGCCGCAGTCAATGAATCGGTCAATCTGGCCAAAGCCTTTGCCGGCACAGTCGGCAGAGACTGGAGTGGGTTCGTCAATGCGGTGTTGCGCGCACTCCTGCGCCATCCGCCTCAGCCGTGGCCCAGCATGGATCCTGATGCCGCGCAGGCGCTTGCTGTGCGGTACTCGGTTCCAGGTTGGCTCTGTCGTCGATGGGTGGAACGTCTGGGCCTAACCTCCGCGGAAGCGGCCTGCGAAGGGGTCAGTGTCGCGCCTCCGCTGACGCTTCGGGTGAACCAGCTGATCACGACCAGGGAAGCACTCCTCGACACATACTCACAGATGAGTATCGTGGCCAAGTCGACCAGCGTGAGTCCGTTCGGCATTCTACTTCAAGCAGGAGGACCTGTGCCTTCCCTCCCGGGGTTTCACGAAGGCGCCTTTTATGTCGAAGATGAAGCAGCGCAATTGATTCCTCTCTTGCTCGATCCTCAGCCTGGTGACATCGTACTCGATGCCTGCGCGGCGCCGGGAGGGAAATCGACTCATGTGGCCGCTCTGATGCATAATAAGGGAGTCATCTACGCCGTCGATCGGAAAGAGGCTCGCCTGGATCTCGTGCGAAGCAATTGTCGTCGGCTCGGGGTTCAGATTGTCGTGCCAATCATCGGCGATATTCGACAGCCTCGCGAATGGGTTCCCATGATCGAGACAGCAGAATCTTCCTCCGCGAAGAAGGCCGGAGAAGGCAAACCGTTTCTGGATCGGATTTTGGTGGACGCACCCTGCAGCGGGCTCGGTGTGTTACGGCGACACCCGGAAGCGAAATGGCGAAAAGGCGAGCAGGCGCTCCCTCGACATCAGGCACTCCAGTGTCAGATTCTCGAAGCGGTTGCCCCACGCTTGCGGCCCGGCGGGGTGCTGGTCTATAGTACGTGCTCCACAGAACCGGAAGAAAACGAAGAGGTCATTGAGCGATTCTGCCGTGCTCATGCAGAATTCAAGCGTGAGTCCATCATCCCCTGGCTTCCGCCTATGGCACATCGATTCATCACCGAACGCGGCGCCTTCTCGACAGTGGATAACCGGTTCTCGATGGACGGATTTTATGCCGCACGATTGAGGAAGATGTTGTGATAGCACGTCCCGTTCTTATTGCACCCTCGATTTTAGCTGCTGACTTTGCCAGGCTGGCCGAGGAAGTGGCCGCTGTGGAACAAGCTGGAGCCGACCTTCTCCATATCGATGTCATGGACGGCCATTTTGTCCCCAATTTGACCATCGGCCCGCCGATCGTGGCTGCGCTCAGAAAAGTCACCAAGCTGCCGCTCGACGTTCACCTCATGATCACAAACGCCGATGCGTTTATCGCCGAGTTCGCCGAGGCCGGAGCGAACTATCTCACGGTTCACGTAGAAGCCTGCCCCCATCTCCATCGCACGGTGCAATCGATCAAGGAGCGTGGCGTCAAGGCCGGAGTGACCCTGAATCCCGCCACCTCGCTCAATACGATTGAGGAAATTCTCCCCGATGTCGATCTGGTTCTGATCATGTCGGTTAATCCTGGCTTCGGCGGTCAAAAATTTATTACCTCTTCACTTCGGAAGACTGTATCAGCTCGTGCCATGATTGACCGGACCGGGAGTCGCGCGTTGCTCGAAGTGGACGGTGGCGTCAAGATCGACAATGCGGCGCAGGTGCTGGCTGCAGGGGCCGATGTATTGGTCGCCGGGTCGGCCATTTTCTCTAGTCGGGACTATGCCGCGACGATCGCTGCGATGCGCGCAGCCGGCCAACCTTCTTCCACGACGCGGCCGCGCGTCTCCGCTCACCGATAGGCTTCGCGGGTGGACATTTCTTCCCTCATCGACAGCCTCCATCCTCTCGAAGTCAAAGTCCTCTCGGCTTTTGGGGCAAATCCATCCGCGATCCTCCAGACGGAACAGCTCGCGAAATCCACCGGATTAGAGCCCTCACAATTAAGTATGGCGGTCGAATGGTTGCTCGCCAAGTCGTTGCTTGTCGTCGATATCGAAACCGTGACGCCAGTTGTCTCACTCACAAAAATCGGCGAACTCTATTTTGAAAAGTACTCGCCGATCGAACGGGTGCTGTCTGCTGCTCGCGACGCCGCCAAAACCGGCAAGCGTCTGACCATTCAGGACATTCAATCCCGGGAGGGACTCGAACCGACGGAGGTGAGCGGTGCGATTGGGCGGCTTAAGAAGGAGGGCGCGCTTCTCATCATTCAAGGCGGCTGTATCGAATCGACCGGCCGACCAAGCCAGACGGCGGAAGCCATGCGGGGACTGCTGCAACAGCTTCATGGGGCGCCTCGTGAGCTGCAGGCGTTTTCCGAGGCACAACGGCAGGTCATTCAAGATCACGCGGTCAAACGGGGGAATGCACGGGAACCGTTCCGCATCGATGATCGAGTAGCCAGAGCGCTCAAGCTTTCCGCGTCAGGTATCGAAGCCGCTCAGCAACTCTCCCGGCAAGGGAGCGCCGAAGAGGTCTCCCAGCTGACGCCGGAACTGTTAAAAGACGGGAGCTGGCGGACGAGGCGCTTCCGTAAGTACACGATCAGTCTTCGCGCGCCTCGGATTGCGCCAGGTAAACGGCATCCCTATCGTGAGTTTCTCGATACGGTGAAGACAAAATTGGTGAGCATGGGTTTCCAGGAAATGCGAGGCTCGCTCGTGGAGACCGAGTTCTGGAACATGGATGCCCTTTTTATGCCGCAGTTCCATCCGGCACGTGACATCCATGATGTCTACTTCGTCAAGGACCCGATCCATGCCTCGTCAATTGAAGAACCGTTCTTGTCCCAAATCACACGCGCGCACCAGAATGGCGGTGAAACCGGTTCAACCGGTTGGAACTATCCCTTCGATGCGGAGCGCGCGCGCCGACTAGTCTTGCGGAGCCAGGGGACGGCCGTCTCGGCCCATACCCTGGCGTCGCAACCCGCGGTACCGGGAAAGTATTTCTCTATCGCCCGCTGTTTTCGGTACGATCAAGTGGATGCGACGCACGCGACCGATTTCTTCCAGGTGGAAGGCATTGTGCTCGGCGAAGACATCAACTTTCGCACGTTGCTCGGCCTGCTGAATCTCTTCGCCCGTGAAGTCGCACAAGCCAAGGAAGTCAAATTTCTCCCAGCCTACTTCCCTTTCACCGAACCGTCGGTTGAACTGCACGTGCGCCATCCGAGGCTCGGATGGATGGAGCTTGGCGGGGCCGGGTTGTTCCGGTCGGAAGTCACCCTTCCGCTGGGCGTGACCGTTCCGGTGATTGCGTGGGGATTGGGCGTCGATCCCATGGCGATGTTGGCGCTCGGCATTCATGATATTCGGGAATTGTTCACAGACAATCTCGATCTCATTCGCTCCACCAGGGGGACATTCTAGGTTTCACATGCCCACGATTACTATATTCAAGCAGGATCTTGAGAGATTGCTCGCAGGGCGAGGAGAAGCACCCCAGCCGATCACCATGGAGCAACTCGAAGAGTCGTTGATGCTTGTGAAGGGTGAGTTAAAGGGCCAGAATCTCGACACTGGCGAACTGCGAATTGAGCTGCAAGATAGCAATCGCCCCGATCTCTGGTGCTGCGAAGGAATTGCCCGGCAGATCCGGGTGAAACGGCAGGGGGCCCTCGGAAAGTATGATTTTCTCACGACCAAATCACAATCACCGAAACGACTGAACGTAGCTCCCGGCTTAGAGAAGGTCAGACCCTACGTGGCGGCCTGCACCGCAACCGGCTACCTTGTGACCGAGGAAGGCCTCGCGCAACTCATCCAGACGCAAGAGAAGCTTGCTGAGATGTTCGGCCGTAAACGTCGGACCGTGTCGATCGGACTCTATCGGCTTGCAGCGATCGAGTTTCCTGTGACCTATGATTTGGTCAAACCGGACGAAGCCTCGTTCACGCCGTTGGGCATGGATACGGTGATGACGCTTGGAGAGATTCTGCTCGTCCATCCCAAGGGTCTGGAGTTCGGCGGGATTCTCTCGGGACATGATCGCCTGCCCTTCTTGTGCGATACGAAGCGTCAGGCTCTCTCCTTTCCGCCGATCATCAATAGCCGCGAGGCGGGAGAGGTGCGGGTGGGAGACAATGCCCTCTTCGTCGAGGTGACCGGCACTGATCTCTCGATGGTCGTCCTGACCCTCAACATCTTTGCCGCGAATCTTGCGGATCGTGGCGC
>CBDDRH010000079.1:0-15026 GCA_965233025.1 uncultured bacterium | reverse complement strand
TACGAAGCGGATCGGAAGAAGCGATTGGGCAAAGAAGCCGATCAGCCGCACCGGATCAGATATCGCAAGCTGACACGTTAGTACCCACCACCATGGCACCTCGCGCGATCATTACCGGGGCGGCGGGACTGATCGGACAGTACCTTGTGAAGACTGCCCCGAGATGGGCTTCTCACTGGGATGTGCAGGGGCTGACCCGTGCCGATCTCGAATTGACCGATCGCGCGAACATCGAACGCACGTGGCAATCCATCAAGCCCACCGCTGTGATTCACTGCGCGGCATTGAGCCGGACGAAGGACTGCGAGCAACATCATGAACAGGCCCGTCGTATCAATGTGGAGGTCACTGCGCACCTCGCGCAACTGTCTCAGGACATTCCTTTTATCTTCCTGTCCAGCGGGGAAGTCTTCGACGGGAAGACCAGCTGGTATGGCGAGATGGATGAACCGAACCCGATCAATGTCTATGGCCAGACGAAGCTGGAAGCCGAACAAGCCGTCTTGAAGAATCCCGGACACACGGCTGTTCGGATTGTCCTGACTGCCGGAACTTCGGAGACTGGCGACAGGAGCTTTGTCGAAGATATGTGTCGGACCGCGAAGGCCGGTAAGGATGTGACGCTCTATGCCGATGAGTTCCGCTGTCCACTTCCTGCCGGTGTCATCGCGAGAGCCGTCTGGGAATTAGTCGATCGCAAGCAGCCGGGTCTCTATCACTTGGGTGGGAGCGAGCGGCTCTCGCGCTGGGAAATCGGTGAAACTTTGCTGCCTTGGTATCCGGAGTTGAAAGGCCGCTTGATGACAGGGTCCGCACGGAATCACGTAGGGAGCTTCCGGCCCACCGACCTCTCGCTCCGCTGCGAGAAGATCCAGCGCATCCTGTCGTTTCGCATTCCGGGGTTTCGTGAGTGGCTCGCCGGACGTTCTCGTCAAGAGGCAGACGTGTGGGATTACCTCGGGCCATGACAATCGATCCGTTCCCGCTCGTCCTGACGGCTTGCTGTGTGAACGCGCGACCGATGTCTTGCCTCTACAACTTGTTGGATAACTCAGTCCCCGCCTGATCGAGAAAACGTTTCAATCTAGCCAGCGCAGTCGGGTCTATCGATTGGATTTTCCAGCCAGCATCGCGTCCATTCGCCCACTGGACGATCGCGGAGTCGATCAGTAAATACTTGGACTCTCCACCATCGGCAAGTTCGAGGTAGACCGGCATGCTCATACCCGGCGTGACCGGGTGATCTCCTGTGGCTCGCCAGCCGAATGTCGACAGATTCCAGAGCTGCCCTTTTCCGTGGAATCCCTCTCCATGGTACAGAAAGGGACAACGGATCGACAGGCGATGCCCCGCTCGAACGGCATAGTTCTTGGACACCCTACCCTCCCTGGTGATCGTCCTTTCTTGTATGGTGTCTACTTAAGTATAGCAGGCTTGCGCGTAAGCGCCAGGGTGAGTAATGGAGACGGTATGCGTGAGAGGGAAACCCTGCCGCAGGTCGATCGGGAGAAGTGACTGCGTGGAGAGGCTAGTGAATGGCCAGGCCAGGTGAGCTACTGGCTATGTTTGAGAGCGGCGAGGCGCGTTCGGGCCGTGGCGGCTTCTTTGCTGGTTGGATAGAGACGGATTAGATCCTCGTACAATTGCTTCGCGTGGGGCATGTTCATCTGGCGTTCTTCGAACTCAGCGATCTCGAGCAGTTCCTTCGGCTTATCCGCGTTGCAGGCGGTTAGGACAACACAGCAAACAATGGCCCCTATGTAGATCCAGTGTCTCATTGAGACTCCGATCGCTCTCGCCGTGTCTGCCACCGGCGTTGATCGCGTCCGATCAAGAACCTTCCCGCCTAGCTGTTCTATTCTACGTCAAAATGAACTGCCGAGGGGCCAACAATACGCAAAACGTATCGGGCGGAGAGTTGCTCGAACTAGGGTGAAAATAGATCAATGCCATAGCGGGGCGCCGCGATGGCTTCGCTTCGACAATGTGGACAGCGGCTTGGGCGCGTCAGACGGCTGCGGTTACGAAAGACAAAGTCACAGTCCTGACAGCGTGCCGGGTCCAGCATGAATCGCTTTGTCTTGTCTCGTGCAACGGTTTTCACGACGTGGGTCAGATGCGCCTCGACCTGTCGTTCGGGAATACCCAGCATCTGTGCCAACTGGTAAGACGATCGTCTGGTGCCCGTGATCACGTCGATGATTCGTTGACGCGGCGTCCGTTCGGGAGGCGGCATACCGCGACATCGTAGGGAATCGTGTGAGAAAAACCAAGTCGCCGGCATGATTCATGAAGGTTCGTCGCGAAAGCGTGCAGACGTGAAGCGAGATGGGCACTCGGAGGCCAGGGACTGGCTCTGCCATCTGCGGCAGTGCCTGTCCCGCTCCTCAGACGGGGACAGGCACCGAGAAGAACAGTGCCAGTCCCCAACAGTATGTCGAAGGGCCGAACGGCGAGACTGCCCGTCACAGCCGCGTAGCCACGCTTGTAGCAGAAGCTTCATGAACAACGCGGGCTAGGGAGTTGAACGGCGTCGGTGCGTCTGGCAGGATACAGACATCATGCCCGCTCTTCCGAATCCTCATCAGGACGAACTCGCCGAACTCACGCTGAAACGCGTGGTGGCTTCCGGAGCTGAGTACGGCGATATCCGCATCCTCGACAGCACGACCCAGACCATTCGCGGCGAGGATCGCCGCATCGCGTCCATTCGAGAAGCGCAGGACAGGGGGTTTGGGGTCCGCGTGCTCTATCACGGCGCCTGGGGCTTTGCCGCCAGTTCGGTGCTGTCGCTGGAGGAAGCCCCTCGTGTGGCTGAATTGGCGATCGAGATCGCCAAAGGCTCCGCGTCCCTCGCGAGTGAAAGGGTGAAACTCGCCGACGAGCCGGTCCATCGAGACCGGGTCGTCACCGCGCGACAGATCGATCCGTTTACTGTCGCCCTCGAAGACAAATCAGCGCTGCTTCTGGAGACGATGGAGTATGTTCATCGACAGCCGGGTATCGTGCGGAGCAGCGCGAGTCTTTGGGCTCGTCGGGACCGCAAACTGTTTGTGTCGACCGAAGGGTCGCGCCTGGAATTCGATCTCCTAGCCCTGAGCGGCGATTTCGATGCCACGGCGGTTCATGACGGGCGATTTGCCTCGCGGAGCTTCAATACGCCGCACCTTCGGATGGGCTATGAATTGATCGAGGACGCGAATTTCTTGACCGAGGCCCCGCGCATCGCGTCTCAGGCCGTCGAGAAAGTGAAGGCGCCCACCACAGAGCCCGGTCTGTACGATCTCGTCCTCGATCCTGAACATCTGTCGCTCACGATGCATGAATCCTGCGGCCATCCGAGTGAGCTCGACCGCGCGCTCGGGTACGAAGCCAACTATGCCGGCACCAGCTTTCTCACGACTGAAAAACGAGGAACCTTTCGATACGGCTCTCCATACGTCAATCTCGTGGCCGACAACTGCGAAGCGGAGACTCTCGCCGCAACCGGCTACGACGACGACGGCGTGGCCTGCCAGCAATGGGACATTGTGCGCGACGGCATCTTTGTCGGTTATTGCACGAACCGCGAGGTCGCGCCGAGAATCAGCGAACCGCGCTCGCGCGGTTCCAATCGGGCGGACAGCTGGGGCAGTGTCCCGATCGTCCGCATTGCCAACATCGGATTAGTGCCGGGAGCCGCCACCCTCGACGAGCTGTTCGCCGATGTAACACGGGGCATCTACATCGAAGGCCACGGGTCCTACAGCATCGATCAACGGCGATATAACTTCCAGTTCGGCGGAGACGCATTTTGGCTGATCGAGAAGGGGAAGCGGACTCACATGGTTCGTGATGTCGTCTACCACGGGATCACGCCGGAGTTCTGGGGCAGCTGCGACGGGGTGGCGGATCGGTCGCACCGCCGGCGGTATGGGTTCATCACGTGCGGCAAGGGCCAGCCGGGCCAGTCCGGCTGGATGACTCACGCGGCGTCTCATGCGCGGTTTCGCAACGTCAACGTCATCGGAGGGCAGGCCGGATCATGAATACGACCGGGCACAAGACCTGGCCGAAGCTGACGAGCCCGGACGAGTTCCGGTTTCTCGCGGACCTGGTTCTGAAACATTCGACTGGCGACTACACGCTTGTGTCGTTGCACGATCAGCAGAGCGGGACGACGCGGTTTGCGAACAATCAGATTGTCCAGAACGTCGATACGAGGCGCGGGTCTTTGAGTGTGACGGTGGCGTTCGGGCGGCGTCACGGCACCGCAGGCACGACGGACTTTACTGCGGGGGCGGTACAAGAGACGGTGACCAGAGCCGCACACATCGCGCGCCTGTCGCCGGACGATCCGGAATACCTCCCACCGGTGGAGCCACAGACCTATCTGACGCTGCCTACGACGCGAGTCGAAACTGCCGCGGCCGGGCCGGTCCGTCGACTGGAGTATACGAACGAGGCGATTGGGCAATGCCGGATGGAAAATCTTGGCGCAGCCGGGATTGTGTCCTCGTCGTTTGCGACGGTCGGAGTGGCCGCAAGCACGGGACTTTTCGGCCACGAAGAACGGACCGATGCGCGATTCAGCCTCACGGCCCAGGCCGGCGAGGCTACCGGCTGGGGTGCCGCGGCTCATCGGTCCATCGATCATCTGAAGGTTCAGGAGCGGACCCTCACCGCGATCGACAAAGCCAAACGGGGCCTGGATGTGCGAGAACTTCCGCCAGGGTGCTATACCGTGATTCTTGAGCCGGCTGCGGTCGCGGGGCTGTGGTCTTCGATACTCTGGACGCTCGATGCGAAAGCCTACGAGAAAGGCACAAGTGCCTTCTCGGGTAAATTGGGCCAGTCGATCGTCGACAAGCGGTTGACGCTCCGCAATCTGCCGACGCACGCGGATCTCTTGGGCATTGGGTTCACCACGGATGGATTGCCGACCCTGGCATCTGACTGGATTACGGATGGGAAGCTCACACAGCTTGCCTATGATCGGTTCACCGCGAAGGGGCGAGGGATCGACAAGATCCCCACACTCGATGCCCCCTGCCTCTCAGGAAGAGGATCATCCTTGCCGACGCTACAGGAACTCATCAAGAGTACGGAGCGCGCCATCCTCGTGACGAACTTCTGGTATATCCGAACGGTCAATCCGACTGATCTCACCCTGACCGGTATGACGAGAGACGGCACGTTCCTCGTCGAGAATGGAGCGATCGTGTCGGCGGTGAAGAACTTTCGGTTTCACGAGAGTCCTCTGCGAGTCTTCAACCGGATCGCGGCTTTCACCAATCCGGCTGAAGCGATCACGTCCGAAACCGGCAAGCTTCTCGTGCCGGCGATGGTACTCCACGATTTCCACTTTTCCAGCGTCACCCGATTCTGAGGTTTGTCTTCTCTGGGCGAATCATCTCCCATCAGTTTGCTGGCTCGGTGAGAGAGCAAGGGTACACAAGAACGGGGGGAACATAGAGATGCGTATGACAAGTTGGTGCCTTCTGAGTGTGTTGGGAGCGAGCCTGCTGGGGGCCGGCTGCAATATCACGGAAACGTCGAGGCAGGAGGATCTTGGGCAAGGGATCGTGCGAGGCACGCTGGGAGCCCAACCATCCGGTGACGCGCGTTTCGCAATTCCGGCACATACCGTGTCTGTCAAAGGCCAAGTCACGGCGATCGAGGGTGGGGCCTATGTGCTTCAGGAAGTCGGCGGCATTGAACGTCGAGTAGCCCATGACGAGAATACACGAATCGATCGACCGGCCCATATAGGGGACCGGATCGAAGTGTTTGTGGATGAACGAAATCGCGCAGTCCTTATTCAAAACATCGATCAAGCCGAATGATCGTTGCGGGCTGGACGGGCTCGGATTCGGGCAAAGAAATGGACAGATGCGAATGAGAGGAAAATCGATGTTCGCGGCTCTTGTTGTTGCAGGCATGGCCTGTTGGCTGGCGATGTTCTCACCGGTGGAAGCTGCGCCTGCCGAGCAGAGAGACGCTCCGCCGCTCTTCGACAATCTGGGTTCTCTCCACCATCCCATCACCACCACATCGGAACAGGCCCAACGGTATTTTGATCAAGGTCTCAGACTCGTCTATGCGTTCAACCATGAAGAAGCGATCCGATCGTTTGAGGCTGCGGCGGACCGGGATCCGGAGGCGGCTATGCCCTATTGGGGAATTGCGCTTGCGCTGGGCCCCAACATCAATAGTGCGATGGAAAAGAAGGACGAACGTCGCGCCATCGAGATGGTCCAAAAGGCTCGCCGTCTGGCAGACGGCGCCACTTCCAAAGAGCAGGCCTACATCGAGGCGTTGATCGCACGGTATGTGAGCCGGAAGGGAGCGAAGCGAAAGGGGCTGGATGAGGCCTATGCAAAGGCTATGCGATTGGTCGCGCAACGATTCCCTGAGGATGACGATGCATCCACACTGTTCGCGGAAGCGATGATGGATCTGCGTCCATGGGATTTCTGGAAGGGGGATGGAAGGCCGCAGTCTGGCACCGATGAAATCGTCACCACGCTTGAGTCCGTGCTCGCTCGAAATCCTAATCATCCTGGAGCCTGCCACTACTACATCCACGCGCTCGAAGCCTCGCCGTTCCCGGAACGGGCGCTCGCCTGCGCAAAGCGATTGCCGGAGCTGATGCCGGGTGCTGGGCATCTGGTGCATATGCCGGCCCACCTCTACGTCAGGCTCGGCATGTATCATGAAGCCGCCGAGCGAAATGAACAGGCGGCCCACGTCGACGAAGCCTATCTGGCCACCCGCACGCCGAACGGAAATTATGCCGACGGGTACTATTCGCACAACCTGCATTTTCTCTGGGCCTCGCTCATGATGGAGGGGCGTAGTGCGGAGGCCACGAGGGTGGCGCGGGAGCTGACGCACACGATTACCGAAGATGAAGCACGCACCGACAAGTGGAAAGAACTCTATCTCCCGACGCCGCTCTACTCACTGATTCGATTTGGACGCTGGGACGAGCTGTTGCGTGAACCGCCGCCCCCAAAAGGCTTTCGGCTCATGGACGGCATGTGGCGGCTTGGGCGAGGATTGGCACTGGTCTCGACCGGTCGATTGCCGGGGGCCGAGGGAGAGCATTATGCGTTGGCCAACCTCACCAAGCAGATCAAGCGAGATCGGAGCCAGGAAGAAAAGACCGCGCGGACGCTTCTCAAAATTGCAGAACGGATGCTGGCCGGTGAGATTGCCGCGCATCGGCAACAATACGACGACGCGATTCGTAAGCTGAAGGAAGCCATCAAGCTGGAAGACAGCCTGCCCTATGTCGAACCCCCACATTGGCCGCTGCCGGTTCGCCAGTATCTAGGGTCTGTGCTGTTGCTGGCCGGTCGACCGGCTGACGCTGAAACCGAGTATCAAGCCGACCTCACGAGAAATCCCGAAAACGGGTGGGCGCTGATCGGATTGATCCAGAGCCTCCGGGCTCAACAGAAGGACGGCCAGGCAGCTGAGGCAGAAAATCGTTTCAAGAAGGCCTGGGCCCATGCCGACTTCGTCCCGGCTGATTCTTGAACGTGAAGCATGAGCGAGATAAGCAAGACGTGCGTGACAGGCGCGACGAGAAGTTCGAAGTTCCAAGAACCTCGATTTCGGATCTCTACCTCTCTCTCGTCTCGCCCGTCCTGCTTTTCTCGCAAGTCTCGCTGTGTGAGGTGTAAGATTTCACACAGCTATTCGACTGAATCTGTGAGGAGGACCGTTTCATGAGAAGACAATCCGCTTTATCCATAGTTCTTACGGTGGCCATTTTCCTCGTCGGAGCTTGGAACCTCCAATCGGCCAGCCAGGCTGCAACGGACGCGACTCTCGGCAAGGCCTATTTCGCGGGAGGGTGTTTCTGGTGTATGGAAGAAGCCTTCGAAAAGGTTGAGGGGGTGCTGTCCGCGACCTCGGGATATATGGGGGGTACGGTTGTCAATCCGAGCTATGAGGAAGTGTCCGCTGGACGAACGGGGCATGCGGAATCGGTCGAAGTGGTCTATGACCCAGCCAAAGTGAGCTACCAAAAGCTGCTGGATGCCTTTTGGCGCAACGTCGATCCGGTCACACCGAACGCACAATTCTGCGACCACGGCAGCCAGTATCGCTCCGCCATTTTCTTTCAATCCGACGAAGAGAAACGCGCGTCGGACACCTCCAAGCAAGCGATTGAGCAATCGAAACGATTCACAGAGCCGATCGTCACGCAGATTGTGCCGGCTTCACGGTTCTTTCTTGCCGAGGAGTACCATCAGGACTTCTATAAGAAGAATCCTATCCGCTACAAATTCTATAAATACAATTGTGGGCGCGCCCAGCGGCTGGAAGCGTTGTGGGGAAATCCCTGATGTAAGCCGGGCTGCGCATCCTTTCGTCCTGACCCTCCACATTTTTTCGAGAGTACCACGACAAGCTCCCCACCCTCGGTGTATATTTCTGATCCCAGCAACCAGCGTTGATAGCGTTGCCCGGTGAGGTGTTGTTCGTGAAACGTCCGATTCGACAATCGACAAGAAAACCGGTGATCGGGGTCATGGGTCCCGCCAAGGCCGGTATTCGAGAATTGGCTGACGCTAAAACGTTAGGAGAGCTCATCGCACGTCAAGGATGGGTGGTGTTGACCGGAGGCCGCGCGAGCGGGGTGATGGACGCGGCCAGCGAGGGGGCGAAGTCGGTTCCCGGCAGCTTGACGATTGGGATTCTTCCGGATGGCAAAACACGGGTATCTCGGTTTGTGGACGTGGCGATCGTCACGGATCTGGGCCAGGCGCGCAATAACGTGAACGTGATGTCCAGCGACGTCATCGTGGCCTGTGGGCTTGGCGGTACCGGAACGGTTTCAGAAGTTGCGCTGGCGCTGAAGGCAAAGAAGACCGTGATTCTGTTGGGAGCCGACAAGGCCGGCGTGGGCCTGTTCACAAATCTCTCGCCGCATCTTGTCCATGCCGCTGCCTCGCCTGAGGAGGCGGTGAAGCTGATCGGCGATCTCCTCTAGCGCGCGAAGCGTGAGCGAGACAAGCCAGACGTGCGCGACAGGCGCGACTCGGAGTTCGAAGTTTCGAAAACTTCAGCCTTCAGACCTTACTCACCCGTCCCGCTCTTTCTCGCCAGTCTCGCGTGTTTCGCGCAGCTATCCTTCGGGGAAAGCCAACAGTTCTCAAACGTTCACTCTGTGCAGATCACGCCACAGTGAGGCATGTGGCACAGCCGTCGTTTTCTCTATCCTATCCGCACGTTAGTAGAGACACGTCTCGGCACGGATCTTGAGACCTTTCAGGCCTTTATGAAGGTTGTCTTGTGCACAGGAATGTAGCCGCCAACTATGGTCACCGACAACACAAGGAACGGATCGCTCTGCCTGTCCCTACTGCGCATCCCTTGTGCGCTGATTGCGCTGTGTCTACTGATTGCCGCCGCTCCCACGCCAACGAAGCCCGACTACGATGGCGCCTACCCTCGGTATTCTAAACAGGAAATCCACCGGGCCATCGTGTGGTATGCCAAGAAGTATCGTCTTGATCCTGCCCTGCTGCGCGCGGTCATCAAGACCGAATCCGATTTTCGCCAGCATGCCGTGTCCCCTAAAGGCGCGGTCGGCCTGATGCAGCTGACGCCGGCTACCGCGACCACATTGCGTGTGGGCGACGCCTACGACTCCATCCAGAATATTCGCGGAGGCGCCAAGCAACTGCGGCATCTTCTGAATCTCTACCAAGGCGATCTTCCCTTGGCTTTGTCGGCCTATAACGCCGGGATTCATCGAGTCAAAGACCACAAAGTTCCACGCATTCGAGAAACCCGTGTCTACATCAGGAAAGTGCTGCGGAACTACGAGATGTTTCGTTCTCCCCCGCAGTCTCCTGCCAAGAATCAAAAGAAGTGAGGGGCGCTCAGCCGATCGAACTCCCATGCTCTTATGGACAGGAGAGGCTCCGGATACCCGGAATTCTGCTCCTCTGGTACTCCTAATACACCGGCATCTCGGGATCTAGCCCGCAATATTCATGACGGTTCGTCGTGAAGGCGCGCAGAGTGCGAGGAGGCTATCATTTCATACGGTGAAGGAATGAGAGCCAGCTGGAGAGGGAGGAAGTCTTGGGCGAGCGGTGTTTTAGATCTTGGCCGCCATAATAATGGCTCGAACTCGTTCACGTTGGGCCGGCCTGATCCCTGTAAACTCAAGGCCGAAATTTGCGCCCTTGACCCATCGCACCTGGGCTTCGTCGATCCGCAGAGGCCATTTCTGGTCGTGAAGGAACAGGGATAAACGGAGCATCATTCCAACCTGCACCTGGATAAGGGACGTCGCCTGACAGCCGTTTGTGGAGAGATCAAGGACCGCCGCTTCACCTTCGAAGTCATTCTCTCCAAAAAAGAATAGACGACAGCTCAGGCTGAGACGGCGGCCCCGACGTTCTGCCATCGTGGCCCCGTGGTCAGAACGTAAGGCTTGGTTGGATTTGGGGTCTTGCGTGGCCATGGATCTTGCCCGCGCTCTCAATCACTCAGAGAAGAGATCGATCACAAGACTATTTTTCCCAACGAGCTGTCAGTCTATCTTCTTCAAGAGGAGTAGCCCGGAAGAGAGGCCGACAGGGTCCTGATCGCAGTATAGCGAATTGGTTGTTATATGTAACAAAAACATCGTAATTCGCTACTGTATCCGAATCAGTCTCTTTCGCGGTCTGCGTGGAAAGAAAGCTTGACCTCTCTGGAATCTGTCTGCGACAAGAGAGACACGTTGATCTGGGAGGGATGCGACGATGGAACGACACCTCAACCAACGAATGGCCGCATTGGCCCATTCGGAGATTCGAGCGATGACCCAAGCCTGTGTCCAGGCGAAGGGCCTCAACATGGCGCAAGGGGTCTGCGACACGCCGGTTCCACCGGTGGTGCTTCGAGCCGCGGCGCAGGCGATGGACCACGGGAAGAATGTTTATTCGCGATTCGATGGATTGCCCGAACTGCGGGAGGCGATCACCACGAAACTCGCGCAGTACAACGGCATCGTGGCTGATCCGGAAACAGATGTGACGGTCAGCGCGGGAGCTACCGGGGCCTTTCATTGCGCCTGTCTGGCACTGCTGAGTCCCGGCGACGAGGTCATCCTCTTCGAGCCCTACTACCAGTATCACATCAGCGCCTTGCTGGCGGTTGAGGCGGTTCCGGTGAGGGTGGAGATGCGGGCTCCTGAATGGACCTTTTCCTCGGCCGAGGTCGAGCACGCGGTTACACCACGAACCAAAGCGATCATTGTGAATTCGCCCGGCAATCCGTCCGGAAAAGTGTTCAGCCGGCAAGAGATGGAGAGTCTTGCCGCGATTGCACGACAATACGATTTGCTCGTGTTCACCGACGAAATCTACGAATACTTTCTGTATGACGGTCGTACGCATTTGAGCCTCGCAACCTTGCCAGGCATGGCCGACCGGACAATCACCATCGGCGGGTATTCGAAGACCTTTAGCATTACCGGCTGGCGCATCGGCTACAGTGTCGCGGCAGCACGATGGGCACAGGCGATCGGAGCCATGAACGACCTGCTTTATGTCTGTGCTCCGACGCCGTTGCAGGCGGGGGTGGCGGTGGGCATTCAGGAACTTCCAGATTCGTTCTACCGCGATCTGGCGCGCGACTATCAACGGAAGCGCGATCGGTTCTGCGGAGCCTTGACGAAGGCCGGTCTGATGCCGTCGATTCCACAGGGCGCATACTATGTGCTGGCCGATGCGTCGCGTCTGCCTGGCATAACCGGAAAGGATCGGGCAATGTCTCTTCTCGAGACGATCGGGTTAGCCGGTGTGCCTGGCGAAGCCTTCTTTTCCGGGGCTGAAGGAAGGCGATTCATTCGATTCAGTTATGCAAAAATCGATTCCGATATCGATGACGCGTGCCAGAGGCTTGCGCGGCTTGGCTAGCAGGCTGTTAACAAAGTCCGCCGGCACGAAGAAGGTTGAGGTTCAGGCTGAGGTAAAGAATGTCTGATCTTCACCCAATCTTGATCTCACCCTCAGTCTGTTTGGCTTGCTGCGTCCAATTCGCTCGATCGCTTGTCTGCCCGTTCACCAAATGGTAAGTAGGAAGAAGCGAGATGATTTGAAAGGCCGACATGATGGTGGACAGACGGTCGAGTGCTCGACGGACTTTTCAGATAGAGAAGAGATGCTAGTGGTACAGCCGCATTGGAACCGACCATGCAGCCACGCAAAATGGTGGAACCTTTCCTCTCGGCAAGAAGACCGCGCTCCAGCGATACGCTATCGGCACCGTGAATAGCTTCTCACGCACTAGACGATGATCGGCAGGGAGCCTCATGGAAGGACGTAAGCATACTCGTTTTGCGGTGCAACTTCCTGTGTCGTTCAGTGGAGACCAGCTTTCCGAGAAGGGCACGATCTTGAATGTGTCTGCGGAGGGTTGCGCCATCATGTCGGACACCGTCGCCGGCGCCGCAGTCTATCTACAATTGACGATGGAACTCCGGGAGCGCGAGGAGCCGGTCCACGTCGATTTGGCCGCAGTCCGGTGGGTTTCCAAGACGAGGTTCGGCGTTGAGTTTATTAAGATTCGCCCCG
Organism: uncultured bacterium; assembly: GCA_965233025.1. Taxonomy (GTDB): domain Bacteria; phylum Nitrospirota; class Nitrospiria; order Nitrospirales; family Nitrospiraceae; genus Palsa-1315. The sequence continues at coordinate 2,457 of CBDDRH010000079.1, read as the reverse complement.
AAGAGGGAGAGCGGCTAAAGAAGTTCGTCAAGATGCTGGAATCAACGGCCTGAGCATCGGCGACCGCCACGAGATTCGACCCGCTATTTCATGGCGACAGCCCGGACTTGTTCATATGTGGTCAGGCCGGCGAGCACTTTCAGAATTCCGTCCTGCACAAGCGTCACCATTCCTTCCTTCACGGCCAGGCTCTGCATCTCTGCAGTTTTGGCGCGGTTCTGGATCAGGTTTCGCAGTTCATCCGATCCCCTCAGGAGTTCGTGCAAGGCGATCCGCCCTTTGAGGCCTGTCTGGTTACAGGCTTCGCCTCCACGCTCTCGATATAGCTGAAAGTCATCGCGATAGTCTACGCCCAACGCCTTCCAAGCGTACGAACCGTATCCATGGACCAGTTTATCGTACTCCTGGACGGTTGGATGGTACGTGTCTTTACAATTGGCGCAGATCCGTTTGCAGAGTCGTTGCGCGAGCACCCCTTGCATGGCATCGGCGAAGTTGAAGGAATCGCATCCCAGGTCGAGGAGGCGAACCACAGTCTCGACCGCCCCATTCGTGTGTAATGTGCTCAAGACCAGGTGACCGGTCAGCGAGGCTTCGATCGCCACATCGGCAGTTTCCTTGTCCCGCATCTCACCGATCATAATGACATCCGGGTCCGCTCGTAAAAACGACCGCATGGCGGCGGCAAAGGTAAACCCGATTTTGGGATGGATCTGTACCTGCCGGAGGCCTTCCTGGCTGATCTCAATGGGGTCTTCTGCCGTCCAGATTTTCCGTTCGTCTGTATTGAGATGGCGCAGCAGGGCGTGCAGGGTCGTCGTTTTTCCTGATCCGGTGGGACCCACGCACAGGATGATGCCGTGCGGCTTCTCCACGATTTCCAGAAGCGTCGTGAGCGTGGTCGGAGCAAACTCCATGGCATCCAGGGGAAGAGGCTCTTTCGCCGTGAGCAACCGCATGACGATGTCTTCATTGTTGCCGGCGGTCGGCAGTGTTGCCACGCGCAGCTCGATTTCCCTGTCCTGATTCAGCTTGAACCGGATTTTCCCGTCCTGCGGTTTCCGGCGTTCGGAAATATCAAGGCTGGACATGATCTTGATACGGGACACCAACGCTCGGCGATAGATCGCGGGAATCCGCATATAGGTGGAACAGGTACCGTCCACGCGGAAACGGATCGCTGTTTCCTTGCGATCCGAGTACGGTTCGATATGGATGTCAGATGCCTCGTGTCGGTACGCCTCGACAATGATCTGACTCGCGAGCCGTACGATCGCGGAATCGTTCTCGTCGATGCCATCGGAGTCGCTGTTGATAGACTCTTCCTGGTGCGCATCGCTGACCAGTTCGCCCAGCGTATCCGCAATGGACCCGCTGTCGGTTTCTCCGATCGTGGCGTTGAGAAACCGCTCGATGTCACGTCGCAGGCCCAAGGCATATCGTATCGTCAGGCCCGGGAAGGAGCGCTGGATATCATGACCTCTATCGAGATCATGGGGGTTGTCGATCAGGACATCCAGAATATCACCCTGTTGCTTCAGCGGGAGCCAGTGGTGCCGGCGAAGGTAATCATGACTAAGATTATTGAGGAGTTGTGGGTCAGCCAGGGTCCGTTCGTCGTACGGAATATAGGGGCAGTCAAAGAACGTGCTCAGTGTCTTCCCGAGCGCCGCTTTCGGGATTCGGTACTTCTCGATCAACAGGCCTTCTAAGTCGGTCCATCCTTCCAGGGATTCTTGAACTGCTTTCACGAGATCCGCCTGGCGGATAAAGCCCTCCTGGACCAAGGAATCGTAGGCGCGCGGTTCAATGGTTCTGTGGGCTGGCTTCTGCATTATTCCCATTTTAAGAGCACAGGAGGGAGCACGAAGTCCGTTTTAGTACTCCGCTACCGATCGTAACCACTGTCAGTATAGAGGTATTTTCTTCATTCACAACCATTATCAAAAAGGAAGCGTGACTCCTCGCAGGCCGTTCAGAGAGGGCGCCGGTGACAAACTTCATGGGGAGTTTGTGAGGCTATGGAGTCGTGAACGAGACAAGCAAGACGCGCATGACAGGGGCGTCACATGAGTTTCGTGGGAGTACCGATATACATTTGACGGGGAGTGCGCTTTACCCGATGTTTCGACGAATCGCCATGACCATCCGGGCTAATAGGATGATGGTCATGGAGCGGCTCGCTTTCGCTCTGATTGCGAGCGAGCGTGGTCAGCGTGGAGTCGGAGGTTAGTACGCAGATTCTTATCGGCTGTGGCGTTCACCGCGATGACGCCATGAAGTCTTGGCGTCGGTTGATTGAAGACGAAGGGTTTCCCGGCCGCATCACTGATGGCGCCGCCACTTTCTTCGATGAGCAGAGCTCCGGCCGCGAGATCCCACTCGTTTTCCGGCTCGATGGTCAAGACGGCCTGGACGCGACCAACGGCGACCAAGGCCAGTGCATTGGCGATGGAG